>NZ_CP030139.2:2090000-2402500 GCF_003846445.2 Synechococcus elongatus PCC 11801
TTTGGTGGCATCTGGATCTTCGGTCGCATCCTCTACGCTTGGGGCTACTATCAAGCCCCCGAGAAACGAGGTCCCGGTTTTGGCATCAGTTTCTTGGCCGCCGCTGTGCTGGCGATCGGTGCTTTGATCGGCAGCTTGCTCGCCCTGATTCAGCCTGCCGCCTAATTTTTCACTGCAAGCGCAGGAGCCCAAAAATGGATGCCGTGCAACAGTCGTTTCAGCAACTGCAAAATGAGCTGCGTCGCGATTGGTGTGGGCTGGAATCGGGTGGATTGACCAGTGACTACGACATTCTGGTCGTCCCCTCCCTTAGCCTCGATGCCCATGAGCTCCAGAAAATTTCAGGCGTTCTGTTTTACGAGGAACGTCTGCTGTTTTCCTTGATTCGACTGCGCGATCCGCGGACTCGCGTCATTTATGTCACCTCGGAGCCATTGCCGCCCTTGGTGATTGACTACTACCTGCAACTGCTGCCGGGCATTCCCTTCTCCCATGCCCGCGATCGCCTGCTGCTGCTCTCGACTTGCGATTCCTCACTCAAACCACTGACGCAAAAAATTCTGGAGCGACCCCGCCTACTGGAGCGGATTCGTCGCGCACTGCGCCCCGGTAGCTCATTTATGACTTGCTTCAACAGCAGTCCGCTGGAACGGGAACTGTCAGTCGCCCTGCGGGTACCTTTGTTTGCCGCCGATCCGGATTTATTGGAATGGGGCACCAAGGCAGGGAGCCGATCGCTCTTTGCAGAATGCGGGCTGCCCCATCCAGCAGGCAGTCCACTGATGGATAGTGTGGAAGATCTGGCAGCAGCAGCAGCTGAACTCTGGCAAGACCAGCCCCAAGCTCAGCGCTTTGTGATCAAGCTCAATCAAGGCTTTTCCGGTGAAGGGAATGCGTTGCTGGATTTACGCCCGATCGCTCAACAATCACCCGATCGCGTTGGCTTAACCGCTGCCAGTCAGGCGATCGCCCAGCAGTTCCCGGTGATGCGCTTTCAGGCTGCTCATGAAACTTGGCAGAACTTCAAGGGACGAATTGCCGATTTGGGCGCGATCGCCGAATTATTCATTGAAGGCGAAGTGAAGCGATCGCCCAGTGTCCAAGGCTGCATCCATCCCAGTGGGCAAGTGGAAATTCTCTCGACCCACGATCAAATTTTGGGCGGGCCAGATGGACAAATTTATTTAGGTTGTCGCTTTCCTGCCGATCCGGCCTATCGACTGCAGTTACAGACCTGGGGGCAAAAAATCGGTGAAGCTCTGGCTGAACGCGGCGCGTTAGAGCGGTTTGGTGTCGATTTTGTTGCGGTGCATCAGGGCGGCGATCACTGGGAACTAGAGGCGATTGAAATCAACCTAAGGAAGGGTGGCACGACCCATCCCTTCATGACCCTCAAGTATTTAACAAACGGCTACTACGATCGCCAGACTGGTCAGTTTTGCAGTGAACTCGGCCAACCCAAGTCCTACGTCGCAACAGATAACCTGCAATCGCCGCGCTATCGCGGACTGCTGCCGCAAGACCTGATGGACATCATCGCGGCCAACCAACTCCACTTCGATAGCAGCACCAAAACGGGCACTGTGTTTCACCTCATGGGTTGCCTGTCGCAGTACGGCAAGCTAGGACTCACGAGCATTGGTAACAGTCCCGAGCAGGCACAAGCCATTTATGACGAAGTAGTGGCGGTGCTCGATCGCGAAACCGACCCGGCCACCAGCCCCACCGGTTCTGCCCTGCCACTCACTTGGGCTGTCTGAGGCGATCGGGGCACGAGTATGATCCTAAGGTCGCGATCGCGAGCACGATGGAAGCTATCCGCCACGACTGGCCCCTCGACGAAATCGAAGCCCTTCTCAACACACCACTCCTCGAGTTAGTCCATCGTGCGCAAACGGTGCATCGCGACTATCAACCCGTTAATGCCATCCAACTGGCAACGTTGCTCAGCGTCAAAACCGGCGGTTGCAGCGAAAACTGCGCCTATTGTCCTCAGTCAGCTCACTACAACACTGAGGTCGATCCTCAATTCACCTTGCCGATCGAAACCGTTTTAGAACAGGCGGAACGCGCCAAAGCGGCTGGTGCTAGCCGTTTTTGCATGGGCTGGGCTTGGCGCGAGATCCGTGACGGCGCCCAGTTCGACGCCATGCTGGAGATGGTCCAAGGCGTGCGTCAGTTGGGGCTCGAAGCTTGTGTCACTGCTGGCATGCTCAGCGATCGCCAAGCCGAGCGACTGGCAGAAGCGGGGCTCACTGCCTACAACCACAATCTCGATACAAGTCCCGAATTTTACGGCGAAATCATCTCGACCCGCACCTACTCCGATCGCCTCGCCACTTTGGAACGGGTGCGGCAAGCGGGCATCAGTGTTTGCTGCGGCGGCATCATTGGCATGGGTGAAGGGCAGCGCGATCGCGCTGGATTGCTGCAGGTTCTTGCAACCCTCGATCCTCATCCTGAGAGTGTGCCGATCAATGCCCTAGTGCCAGTTGAAGGAACTCCTCTAGGCGATCGCGATCGCCTCGATCCACTGGATTTGGTGCGGATGTGCGCCGTCGCTCGGATTTTGATGCCGAAAGCACGGGTTCGCCTTAGCGCCGGTCGCACCGCCCTCAGCCGCGAAGCGCAAGTCCTCTGCTTCATGGCAGGTGCCAACTCGATCTTCTACGGCGACACCCTGCTGACCACGGCAAACCCAGCCTGCGAAGCTGATCGCCAACTCCTCGCCGACATCGGTGCCCAAGCGCTTGAGGTGGTGACTGCTTAGCCTTGACTAGCGATCCCACCCAAACACCAATACAAAAAAAGGGGTAGGACAACCTACCCCTCGAATGATGGAACGCCAAAGGAAGAGGACTTATTGCAACACCAGCTTGACGTTGGCATTGCTTAGACCAGGCCGTTTGACCTCAGCCAAGGTTTTGTTGACGGCGTATTTTTGGTTGATCGCATTGATCAGCTCAGTCTGATTGTGCTTTTTGGCTACGCCCCAAAGGTCAGCGATCAAATCGAAGGAGCCATCGCTATTGCGCGACCAGCCCAGATCGTAGTCGCCTTCCAGCGTGGCAACCAAGTCAGCCCGCACGCGCTGGCCGTTATAGCCCCGCACGTCGGCATTTTCTTGCACCGCAATTCCGAGATCGCGCAGCGACTGCTTCAGGATCACAGCATCACTGATCTTGGTGCGAAGGGTACTGAAGTGAGACATCGGAAGAAACTCCTGTATCAACGGTGGAGAGAGGGAGAGTCCCAGGTTGCCCTTGAGCAAACCTGACGGGTGAGAAACTGCTGGTCTGTTGGGATCAAACCAGCCTTCCCCCTGTTGGGATCAGGGGAGAAGCCTTTAGAACTCCAATCGCTGGTATTCAGCGACGGAGGCCGCAGCGGGTCGAGCTCGCTGTCGAGCCCAGTCCCGCAACGCTGCCACCTGTTCATTCATTGTCTTGGAGAGGGGCAGCGTGGACTTGATTGCGGCAATGATGTCGAGCTGCGTAAATTCGCGCTCTTGGGCAAAGGCCTCATACATAGCTGCAATCAAAGCTTGTTCAATCTCGGCACCTGAAAAGCCATCCGAGACTTTGGCGAGTTGCTCAAGGTCAAAGCGATCGAGGGGGCGCTTGCGCTTGGCAAGGTGAATGCGGAAAATTTCGGCACGTTCTTCCGGCGTGGGCAAATCGACAAAAAAGATTTCGTCAAAGCGCCCTTTGCGGAGGAACTCGCTGGGCAGCCGCTCGACTCGGTTTGCCGTCGCCATCACAAAAACGGGCGATCGCTTTTCCTGCATCCAAGTCAGGAAGGAACCAAAGATTCGGCTAGAGGTCCCGCCATCCGAGTCAGCTGATCCGGCAGAGCCTGCAAAGGCTTTGTCTAGCTCATCGATGAATAGAATCGCAGGCGCGATCGACTCGGCTGTCTTCAAGGCATTGCGCAGGTTGGCTTCCGAACGTCCGACCGTGGAACCGTCGTAGACGCGCCCCATATCCAGCCGCAGCAAAGGAAGTCCCCATAATCTTGAGGTTGTTTTGGCAATCAGGGACTTGCCGCAACCCGGCACCCCTAAGATCAGCATCCCTTTGGGTTGGGGCAAGCCGTAGCTGCGCGCTTTCTCGGAAAAAGCACCCGATCGCTGCCGGAGCCAGTGTTTCAGCTCTTCCAGGCCACCAACCGCATCGAGCGTTTCATCCTCTTCTATGAATTCCAGAATGCCGTTACGGCGGATCAGCTGTTGCTTCTCCGAAAGGATGACATCGACTTCAGCTTCCGTCAGGCGTCCGGCTGTCACTTGGGCCTTGCGATAGACTTTTTCAGCCTCATCGCGGGTCAACCCCAGGGTTGCTTTCAGCAGCTTTTCGCGACCGGATTCAGAGGGACGAGGCAGCGATCGCCGTTCAAGTTCGCGATCGAGTACCGATCCTAATTCCACCAGATCAGGCAAGGGGAAGTCGAGGACAACGACATCTTTCTCCAGTTCCACCGGCACCGTCTGCACCGGCGACATCAGAATGATGGTTTTATCAGTGGCTTTGAATTGGGCGATCGCATCCCGCAACCAGCGAGTAACGGCTGGCGACTCAATAAAGGGATGAAGATCTTTGAAGACGTAGATGCCGGAACCTTTGTGGCGCACCACCCACTCGATCGCCGCTTCGGGCGAGACGGTGCTGTGGTGGGCAACCTGTCGCGGCTGACCGTATTCAACAATGCCGTGAGTCACGGTCCAAAGAAACAGCTGCCGAGATCCACAACTCTGCGCCAGCGTTGCCAAAGAGCGCTCGCTGCGTTCTTCCTCAGAAGTCACTAAATAGATCAGCGGGTACTGCGCTTGTAGCAGGACGCCCAATTCTTCGCGCATGGTGAATCTAGACCTCGCAAAGCGATGGACAGACCCTCAACAGGCTTTTGCTTGGTCAGTCGATCAACAGTCCCGGTTTAGCAGGGAACTAGCTCTTCATCAGAAGCAATCGCTGTTGCAGGGGTGGACTCAACCGTGAGGCTGGAATCCTCTTGCAAAATGTTGGGCTGATGGCGCAGAGAGGTCAGTTCTCCGTGCTTCAGGACAACAGGGGAGGTGCAGTCTGGACAGTGATAAACCCGGAAGGTGCTGCCATGGGCATTGGTCGCTTCTTCCACGATCTCGGAATGCTCCAGATAAAACTGAAGTGCTTTCTCAGCGATCGCAGACATTGGCTCGAGATCCACGGCTGCCCGGATTTTGAGCTGCCGGTGCAGATCAGGGGGCAAATAGAACGTAACTTTTTGCTTGTCTTGCATGGAATCCGAGTGTTCTCTATACCCGGGTATGAATCGTACCATAGACGCTTTAGCTGAAAAGCGTCAAGGCAGTACAACGGCATACTGGCAATTAATTTACATTTAGCAACAAATTAAAGCGCCAATACTCTCCGATCGCTGAGTCAAAAAGGGACGATCGCTCAGCTATGAAGACTGGTTGCAAGACCTCTCGGCTGATCCCCGCTGCATGCTAGGTTGCGAGCAGAGCCGAGGGTAGCGCAGATGGCCACCAAGACGACCGCGCCAACGGGTGCCAGCTTGTCCTGGCAGGTGACGGCACCCCCCGCTGTGGATTTAGTGATATCCCTGCCTCAACCATCCTTAGCCTGCTTGTCAGGCACCGTCAGCATTGCGATTCGGGGTGGACGACTTCCCCAAGTGCGACCAGAGTCGTTGGCACTGTTAGTCGATGGCCCCAGTGACTTGAAATGGGAGCAAACCCCCAGCGGTTGGGTGGGCTGGCGCGAACGTCCAGGCTTGACTCAACTCCGCTGGCGGTTACCCGCTCACACGCAGCCCCATCCGGTGAACTGGGTGGTGAGCTTAGCCGATGTCGTGCTCGTGCAAGCTTGGGGGTTGTGGAATCACGATCTCTCGCCCAATGCCCAGGTCTTGGCAGAGCGACTGATTCTCAAACATTGGCTGCGATCGCTACCCACCACACCCGAAGGCGCAGTGCTGGCTTCGACCACAGCCCCCACGGAGCGATCGCTGGACTGGGATCAGTCTCTCGCTGCACTTTTGCCGACGGTGTTAGCCGGTTATGAAGGCTGGCAATCCTTGGGGCTTGATCCCCAACGAGATTTTGTGGGAGCCAACCTGACGAGCGTTGATTGGCGCGGCAGTGATTGGAGTGGTTGTGACCTACGACGCACCAACTGGCGTGGTGCCAATCTTAATGATGTTGATTTTTCGGGAGCGGATTTGCGCCATAGCCGTTGGGCTGGAGCAGATCTTTCGGGAGCGTTGCTCAGTGATGCGCGCTTACGCGGGGCGGATTTCCGACGGGCGAGTCTCGCACTGGTCAATCTGGCAGGCGCAGATCTCTCTCAGGCAGATTTGCGGGAAGCGAACCTGAGTCGAGCCAACTTAACGGGAGCCAATGTTGTCGGGGCTCGCTTTGGCAATAATGTTGGACTCGAAGCTGAGCAAATCACCACCCTGCGCGATCGCGGTGCACTATTCGTCGTTGAGAGCTGAGGGCGATCGCTGATCCTGCGGTTGGAACTGGCGATCGCTAGGTAGACTCGCCACCGGCTCAGTCAGCAAAAACTCCCCGGCTTCAATCCATTGTTTGAGTAGTTCGGCCACTTGCTGCGATCGGTAGAGGCTGGCTAACGGCGCGGTGCGGATGCGCTGTCCCTCCAACGTGATGCTGCCGGACTTGAGCTTGGCGTAACTGACAAGGCCAAAGGTAGGTCGTACCCGCCGCGGAATCGAGAAGTCGACAATCGGCGCCACAATTTGGTCATCTGTGACCGCACAAGCAGCAACGACAGCTTCTGTGGTCACCGCCAAGGGGATGCCAACACCCAACATCAAGGAAGCGCCGTAGTTCTGGAAATAGCAGCCCCGCACCCAATCCGGTGACATTTGCTTGGCATCACCTATCAGCGCCAAGGTCGCCGCTGGACCCACCGGGGTGCGATTGGGTAAACGCTTTTGCAGCGGAAAATGCTGTGTACCCTCCCAAGCGATATAGCCGACCCCGCCCCCCAGAAAAATGCGGGTACCGATGCCAATGTTGGCCAGATCGGGGTCATTGAAGAGTGGCGCGATCGCCCCCGGATTGGCGTAGACCGCATTGCCCAGGTTCGGCAACAGTGGCCCCAGATAGGTGTAGAGGGTTTCATCGCCGCCATTCACCCCGACGATGAAGTTTTGGTAGAGATTACGAGGATTGAAGAGATAGAACTGGTTGATGCTGTCGTGATCGATCGTGGTTTCAAAGCTGCGGCGCGGATAGCAATCTGTTCCTTGCCCGATCGCCCGCAACCGCACTTTTTGACCCGCAATTAGATCGGCAATGACCTGGCCGCCGCCATACTCTGCTTCCGGATCCTCACTTTCTTCGCTGGCACCCAAAAGTAAGTCTGCTGCGCCAAATCCTGAGTAGGCGCGCACATCATTCAGCCAGCATTGGCGAATTTTGATCGGCGGATCAGTTTGACCGAGGTTAATAATTGCGCCCGAGGCTTCCATCGGCTCAAACGTACCGGTGGTGATCACATCCACCTGCTGGGCGATCGCCTCGACTCCTAACTCTGGCGTACGCGCTTTGACCTCGGCCGCCGTCCAGACAACAGCGCGACCCGCCCGGATTTTTTCATTGATTTCTGCAATCGTGCGCATTTGGCAATCTGCCCAGGCGATCGCCACAGGTCATTTTGAATAGTGGGGGCGGAGGGACTCGAACCCTCACGACCTTTACAGTCAGCGGATTTTCATTCTCTCTGCAACTTTCGCTGCCATCGACAATGGCGATGTTGAGAATTGGACTATCCCTTTACCCTCGGCTGGATCCGCTAGGGTAGCTCCCGTCTAGTCTCTGCACCTTCTAAAGCTGTCAGTTATTTAGCTTTAGCTTGGCTCAGGATTGCCATGACTTTAATGTTTAAAGCTTTAGGTTTCCCTGAGTTTGAGAGCTGCCACTCGATCCCTTTCGCGATCGAGGCCCAGTTTTCTAAGTCCGCTGCGTCTACCGTTCCGCCACGCCCCCTGATCAATCCTCCTTATTCCACCATTGGCAAGGGCTTGGACGCAAGCGTTTAAAATCAAAGCCAAGCATCTGAGTATGACTGTGACTCTGATCATTGCGGCCTTGTACCTAGCGCTTGCGGGCGCTTACCTGCTGGTTGTTCCGGCGGCACTGTACCTGTATCTGCAAAAGCGCTGGTACGTTGCGAGCTCCTGGGAACGGGCGTTCATGTACTTTTTGGTCTTCTTCTTCTTCCCGGGATTGCTCTTGTTGGCGCCGGTCCTCAACTTCCGGCCGCGATCGCGCCAGATCCCAGCCTAGATGCGACGCCTAGATATCCTGCTGCTGGGAGCAGGTTTGGTAGGAACGGGGGCGCTGCTCTACAGCGTCCTACAGCGCTTTGGCTTAGCGGAGTTTGATGCGGGAATTTGGAGCGAAGCCCTGCTGGTGGGCGGCGTGGTGCTCTGGAGCCTGACCTACGTTTTTCGAGTGCTAACTAAGCGGATGACCTACGCGCAGCAGTTGCGCGACTACGAAGACGCCGTCTTGCAGAAACGCCTTGAAGAACTGTCGCCGGAAGAACTAGCCAAACTGCAGGCGGAAGTCGAAGCTGAGCGGGCAGAGCGATCGCAAGAGTCCTCACAGTCCTAAGATCAGACTTTGGCCGTCTTTGAACTGGGCATGACTGCAATTTCTGACTGCTTTGCTGCACTGCGATCGCAGGGACGCTGCGCACTGATCCCGTTTTTGACGGCGGGCGACCCGGATTTAGAAACCACCCGTCAGGCATTGCTGGCCCTCGATCGCGAAGGTGCTGACCTGATCGAGTTGGGAGTGCCCTACTCGGATCCATTGGCCGATGGGCCGGTGATCCAAGCAGCAGCAACTCGCGCCCTACAAGCGGGAACGCGACTGGATGATGTCTTGGCCCTGCTCAAAGACGTGCGATCGCAGATCAAGGCACCAGTTGTCCTTTTTACCTACTGCAACCCAATTCTCAATCGCGGTTTTGAAACGTTCCTCGATCAGATTGCAGCAGCAGGTGCGAATGGTTTGGTTGTCCCCGATCTGCCCTTAGAAGAGTCTCAGCGTCTCTCAGAAGTCGCAGCTGAGCGCGGCATTGATTTGATTCTGCTGATCGCACCGACGAGTTCCGCAGATCGCATTACAGCCATCAGTGAACAAGCCCGCGGCTTCATTTACTTGGTTAGTGTCACCGGTGTAACTGGGATGCGCCAAGGGATGCAGTCCCGTGTTGCAGATCTACTGCAAGAAATTCGCCAAGGCACCGATAAGCCAATTGGTGTGGGTTTCGGGATTTCGGGAGCAGAGCAGGCTCGACAGGTACGTGATTGGGGTGCGGACGGCGTGATTGTCGGTAGCGCCTTTGTGAATCGCCTCCAAGAGCAGGGAGTCGAGGGAGTGGCAGCACTTTGCCGAGAGTTGCGGCAAGCGATCGATCGCCAGCCTGCGTTGTCCTGAGCCTGTATTGAGGTCACTGCAGACTTGCTCCTCGCTTCAAGCAGTGGTACGTGTCCACTCCCTCATTCTTTTGGCTGAATACCCTCGCGCTTGTGCAGTGAAAGTGCCCCTCCGTTGATGCTGGTTACGGAGGAGCACTTGCTTGTGTGATTCAGTGAGAAGAACAGTCGAATGAACCTCTGAGCCTCGGTTGAGTTAGTTGAAGCGATCGCTTCAACTAAGACTGAGCACGTCCTGAGGGCAATTTCCGCCAAGCTTGGTAAGCCGCGCTGACAGTGGTGATCGTTGCCATCGGCACAATCAGCAAGACCAAAACCCAGCGTAGGCTTGTGAGCAACGGATTTTGGAGTTCTTGCAGAACCAACTCTGCGAAATAGGCGCTGTAGGCACCCAGCAGGAGGATGCCTTCCCAGCGGCTGATGATGAAGCCACTGAAGAAAATGGGCAGGCACAACAAGGAAATACCGACCATGACGGGAAGGTCGATCTGAGCAGCCTGCGCTTCAACTGGGACACCGTTACTGGCAATGATTGCCGCGATACCCAAGACAATCAGCACGTTGAAAATATTGCTGCCCACCACGTTGCCGACGGCAATATCCCGCTCGCCTTTCAGACTCGCGACAACAGAAGTGGCCAGCTCTGGGAGTGATGTTCCGGCAGCCACAATAGTCAAACCAATAATGAGCTCGCTGATTTGCAGAGAGCGGGCGATCGCTACTGAGCTATCGATCAGTAACTTGGCACCGAGAATGAGCAGACCGAGCCCCGCAGCGATCAACAGGATCTGTTGCCAAAGGGGCGGGCGATCGCTCAAACCATACTCTTCTGCGTATTCTGCCTGTACCTCCGGATCAGGTTCTTCTCCGCCCTGGCGAATCTGGAAGAGGGTATACAAGACCCCCAAGACGACCAAGACAATTCCGTCGAGGCGGCTAATGCGACCATCGAGGGCCATGCCATAGACCAAGCCTGCCGTCGCAATCATGATCGGTACATCTAGTCGCACCAACTGCTGAGCGACTTGTAGGGGGGTGATCAGGGCTGAGATCCCCAAGATGAACAGCACATTGAAGATGTTGCTGCCGACCACATTCCCCAGAGAGATATCATTCGAGCCTTCAAGGATGGCCTGCACACTGACGGCAAGCTCGGGAGTGCTGGTCCCGTAGGCCACGACCGTGAGACCAATCACCAAGGGCGATAACCCAACGAGGGCTGCAAGTTTTGAAGCACCTCGGACTAAAAACTCAGCGCCAGCTACGAGGATTACTAAGCCGAGCAGCAGAAGCAAAACATTGATCAGCATTGAGGCAATCGCCAACATGTCTCCTTCATCTTACGGACGCGATCGCCTATAAAAAAACCCTGCCAAGGCAGGGCTAAACGGTATTGCTCTCTGACTACTGACTGGGAAATCGAAATCTACAGCAGGCCAATCTGCGACAGGATGCCTTGGCCAGTCAACAATTCGGTGGCCAAACCAACAACGAAACCGATCATCGCCAGACGGCCATTCCAGGTTTCTGCAAATGCAGTGAAGCCGAACTTGGTATTTTGCTCAGACATGACAGGGACCTCCCTACGGGGTGGTTTGGTATCTGTAAATCAATGTAACGCAAGCGCTGGGAGATTTGCAACATTTCTTCAAGGATTTTTGCGTCAATCCCTAAAAACCGTTGCTAAGACTGACCGGCACTGGCTTAACACCCCAGATCTGCTCGCTGTAGTCGGCGATCGTGCGGTCGGACGAGAACTTGCCCGATCGCGCAGTGTTCAGCACCGACATTTGCCACCAGCGATCGGGATCGCGGTAAGCAGCGGCGGCCTCACGCTGACAGTCGATGTAGGACTGGTAATCCGCCATCAACATGTATTCATCCCGTTGCAGCAGATCGCTGACTAAGTCTTGGAACAGGTTGGGCTGATCGGGGGTGAAATGACCGCTGCTAAAGCGCTCGAGGACGGCTCTCAGTTCAGCATTGCTGCTCCAGAACTCGACGGGACGATAACCCCGACTTTGGCGTCGCGCAATCTCTTCAGCCCGTAGCCCAAACAGGAAGAAGTTCTCAGGGCCAACTTCCTCTCGAATCTCGATGTTGGCGCCGTCATAGGTGCCGATCGTCAAGGCTCCGTTCATGGTGAACTTCATGTTGCCGGTGCCCGATGCTTCCTTACCCGCCGTCGAGATCTGCTCCGACAAATCAGCGGCTGGATAGATGCGCTGTCCTAAGGAGACGTTGAAGTTTGGTAAGAAGACAACTTTGATCCGCCCTTGGATGTCGGGATCATGGTTGATGATGCTACCTACAGCGTTGATCAGCTTGATGATCTGCTTGGCGCGGTAATAACCAGGCGCTGCCTTGCCCGCAAAGATGAAGGTACGCGGCAACAGGTTGAGCTGCGGATTATGTTTCAGCCAGTTGTAGAGCGTCACGATGTGCATGACAGCGAGGAGCTGTCGCTTGTACTCGTGAATCCGCTTGACTTGGACATCAAAGAGCGAACTGGGATCGACTTCAATCCGAGTCTGTTGGTAGATGTAGCGGCTGAGATCGACTTTGTTGTGATGCTTGACTTCGGCCCAGCGCTGCAGGAAGTCGCGATCGCCCACACTCTCTTCAAGACGGCGCAGCTGACTGAGGTCATGAATCCAGTCATGGCCAATCTTCTCGCTGATCAAATTGGCCAAGCGAGGGTTACTTTGTAACAGCCAGCGACGTGGTGTCACGCCGTTGGTCATGTTGAAGAATTTCTCAGGCCAAAGCTCGTAGAAGTCGCGCAGGGTTTCTTGCTTGAGCAACTGGGTATGGAGAGCAGCGACCCCGTTGATGGCATGGCTTCCGACACAGGCTAGATGTGCCATCCGCACCTGAGGTTCGGGTCCTTCCTCAATCAGCGACAGTCGCCGAGCGCGCGTCTCGTCGCCGGGATACCAAGCCCGCACATTGGCCAAGAAGCGCCAATTGATTTCGTAGATGATTTCCATCAAGCGCGGTAGCGTCCGCTGGAACATCCCGACTGGCCAGCGTTCTAGCGCTTCGGGCAGGAGCGTGTGGTTGGTGTAGGCAAAGGTGCGCTGAGTAATGGTCCAAGCACTATCCCAGGTTAGGTGATGCTCATCAATCAGCAGGCGCATCAGTTCTGGTACGGCCACGCTGGGGTGCGTGTCATTGAGCTGCACAGCGATCGCTTCATGCAGTCGTTCCAGATGCCCGTGATTGATCAGGTGCCGGCGAATAATGTCTTGTAGCGAGGCGGAGACAAAGAAGTACTGTTGCTCCAGCCGTAGCTCTCGCCCTTGGGGGGTGTTGTCGTTGGGATACAGTACCTTCGAGATTGTCTCGGAGGACATTTTGTCAGCGACTGCATCGTCGTAGTTGCCGGAGTTAAACGCCTCTAGATTCAGCTCGGTCGTGCCCTCTGCCTTCCAAAGCCGCAGCATGCTGACGTTGTTGGTGTCGTAGCCTGGAACGGGTGTGTCGTAGGGAATCGCCCGAATGACGCGATCGGGAATCCAAGAGACACAATAGCGACCCCGCGCATCATGGTAGGCCTCAGTATGACCGCCCAACTTAATTTCAACGGCTTGTTCGCGCCGTTCTAGCTCCCAAGGATTGCCGAAGCGCAGCCAGTTGTCAGGAATCTCCATCTGCCAACCGTTATGGAGTTCTTGGTGGAAAATGCCGAACTCATAGCGGATGCCATAGCCGACTGCGGGGATGTCCAGCGTGGCCATCGAATCCAAGAAGCAAGCCGCCAGACGGCCCAAGCCACCATTGCCCAAGCCCGGCTCTTCTTCTTTTTCTAGCAATTGCTCAAAATCCAGCCCGACTTCTTCTAGAACCTGCTGGACGCGATCGTGGAGATGCAGATTAATTAGACAGTTTTCGAGGTGCCGCCCCATCAAGAACTCGGCTGACAGGTAGCAGACCACCTTGACGTGTTGCTGCTGATAGGTCGAAAGGGATGCTAGCCAGCGTTGCAGCAGGCGATCGCGCACCATGTAGGCCAAGGCCATGTAGTGGTCACGGAGTGTGGCAATCGCCGAAGTTTTCCCCTGGGTGTAGTAGAGATGGGCTTCGTAGGCCCGCTTCAGGGTTTCAGGTGTTACGGAAGTCCGTTCGTCCTCGCAGACCAAGCCGCTGGGTTCTAGGTAGCTCGTTGTTGGGTCGTAGCTGAGTTGGGCGGTGGAATCACTCATAGGGGCCATACCTAAGCGGGGGTCAGTGAACGTGGCGCCGGGGCTGGCTGCTGCTCGATGCTTCGCATATAGCGAATCAGATCCAACATGCGATTGCTGTATCCCCATTCGTTGTCGTACCAAGCGATCACTTTGAAGAAGCGATCGTTGAGAGCCATGCCAGCGGTGGCATCAAAAATGCTGGAGTGGGAATCGCCGATGAAGTCACTCGAAACGAGGTCATCCTCGGTATAGCCCAGAATGCCCTGCAGGGATGTTGCGGCTGCTTCTTGCATGGCTGCACAGATGGCTGTGTAGCTAGTGGCCCGCTGACTCCGAAACGTGAGATCCACCACAGAGACGTCGGCAGTCGGAACTCGTAGCGCCATGCCGGTTAGGTGGCCTTGGAGTTCTGGAAGGACTAACCCCACGGCTTTCGCTGCACCGGTGCTCGCAGGAATGATGTTTTGGGCAGCGCTGCGACCGCCGCGCATATCTTTGCGACTGGGGCCATCCACAGTGGGTTGGGTCGCTGTGACGGCATGGATGGTTGTCATCAATCCGTCTTCAATGCCGCAGTGATCCTGCAACACCTTGGCTACAGGGGCGAGGCAGTTGGTGGTGCAACTGGCGTTGGAGACAATCCGATGGCGATCGGGGTTGTACTGCTGATGGTTGACGCCGTAGACAAAGGTTGGTACGCGATCGGGGTTTTTCTCAGAAGTTGGGGCAGAAATCACCACCCGTTGAGCCCCTGCTTCGAGGTGGCGGCTGGCAGCTACATAGTCGGTGAATCGTCCTGTGGCCTCAATGACCACATCAACCCCGAGATCCCCCCAAGGAATGGCTGCTGGGTCCGTTTCGGAAAAGCATTGGATGCAGCGATCGCCGGCACAAATCCGATTCTCTTCTGCGCGTACCGACTGCTGTAAACGTCCGTGGGTTGAGTCGTAGTGCAGCAGATAGGCGAGATTCTTGGCAGGAACGAGATCATTAATCGCCACAAAATCGAGTTGCGGATCCTCGAAGCCAGCACGCAAGCAGAGACGACCAATACGACCAAAGCCGTTAATTCCAACACGAATTCTGGACATAGTCGGCAGGAGAGGGGAATTGCCCTGACTATAGACAGGGGATCACGAGGGGCGATCAGCCTTAAGAGGAATGAAAGAAAGCCGTAGTGCTTTGCAATGCTCCCCTCAGATAAAGTCCCGCTCAAGTTGCCTGAGCGATCGCTGGCTGGACTGGTAGAACCGGCAAGACATGGTTGAATGAAGGCGACCTGTTTATCTGGCTCACCCATGCCTGCGATCGCCTCGCGCTGTCTCTTATTACTGCTGTGTTTTGTGCCGCTCGCAGCATGTCGCAGCTTGGGGGGGAATGAGGCTGAGAGCAATAGTCGATTGAACCAAGTGCAGGCGCGGGGCAAGTTGCTCTGCGGAGTTGAAGGCCGACTGCCAGGCTTTAGTTTTCTGGATGCCCAAGGGAACTATAGCGGCTTAGATGTCGATATGTGTAAGGCGATCGCTGCAGCTCTGTTCAACGATCCCAACGCGATCGAATATCGCAGTCTGGATTCTGTAGAACGCTTTCCAGCCTTGGCCAGTGGTGAAGTCGATCTTCTCTCACGCAATACGACTTGGACCTTGAGCCGAGATGCCAAAGGGGGCAACAACCTTGAATTTGCTCCGACGACCTTTTACGACGGCCAAGGGCTAATGGTGCGTCGAAATAGTGGCATCCGATCGCTGTCGGATTTTCAAGGGAAAGCAATCTGTGTAGAGACAGGCACCACCTCGGAACTCAACCTCGCCGATACGATGCGAGAGCTGGGCGTGAAGTATCAAGAAGTCAAATTCCCGAATTCGGATGCCACCTACGCGGCTTATGCACAGGGGCGCTGTGAAGGGGTGACCTCCGATCGCTCGCAGCTCGCAGCTCGCCGCACGACCTTGTCCGATGCCGATCAGCACCAACTACTGGATGCGGTGATCTCTAAAGAGCCCCTC
Source organism: Synechococcus elongatus PCC 11801 (assembly GCF_003846445.2). Taxonomy (NCBI): domain Bacteria; kingdom Bacillati; phylum Cyanobacteriota; class Cyanophyceae; order Synechococcales; family Synechococcaceae; genus Synechococcus; species Synechococcus elongatus. Next base: position 2,105,668 of record NZ_CP030139.2, read on the forward strand.
AGCCCAGCCACGATGAATAACGATTCCCCTTGGTTTGACGTCGTCAAATGGGTGGTCAACGCCACAATTCAGGCTGAGGAATTTGGCATCACTCAAGCCAACATCGATCAGTTCAAGACCTCGAAAAATCCGGAAATCCGTCGCTTCCTCGGGCTAGAAGGAAAGTTAGGAGAACAACTCGGCCTCAGCAATGATTTTGCCTATCGCGCTGTCAAAGCCGTCGGTAACTATGGCGAAATTTACGAGCGGAATGTTGGGCAGCAGTCCCCGCTGAAGCTGAATCGAGGCCTCAACCAGCTCTACAAGAATGGTGGCCTGCTCTACTCGCCGCCATTCCGTTAATTGGCTATGCCTTTTCGTCTGAAGTTGCAAGGATCGCTCTGGCGGGATGAGCGGGTCTGGCGCTGGGTCTGGCAAGGACTGGTGCTGGTGTTGGTGATTGCTGGCGCAATTTGGCTGGTTGATAACCTGCTTTACAACTTGTCGCAGCGCGGCCTGAGTCTGACCTTCGACTGGCTGGAGCAACCCGCAGGGTTCAACATTGGCGAGTCGGCGATCGCCTACCAAACAGCAGATAGCTACGCTCGTGCGCTCGTTGTTGGGTTAGTCAATAGCCTGCGAGTCATTGCGATCGGATTAGTGCTGACGACGGTTGTTGGTACCCTCGCTGGCGTTGCGGCGTTCTCCGAAAACTGGTTACTACGGCAACTCAGTCGCGGTTATGTTGCAGTCGTCCGCAATACGCCGCTTCTCCTGCAATTGATCGTTTGGTATTTCCCGATTCTGCTGAGTTTGCCAGCAGCCCAGCAGCCTTGGCACTGGCTGGGCAGTCTTTACCTGAGTAAACAGGGGATCTATGTGCCTTGGCCCCAGACCCCCGGCTGGCTCATCTTAGTTATTGCAGTGGCCGCAGTCTCGTTCGCGGCTTGGCTGGGACGACGGCGATCACGACGGGATCTGCGCTGGTTCTATGGGGCGATCGCTGCGATCGCCCTCCTGATGCTACTGACTCAACTGAGCTGGCCGCAACAGATTCAACCGGGACAAATTCGGGGCGGCTTGCGGCTATCGCTAGAGTTCACGGCCCTGTTGCTGGGCTTGGTCGCCTATACCGGTGCCTTTATCGCCGAAATCATTCGCGGCGGCATTCTGTCGGTGCCAGCAGGACAATGGGAAGCGGCAGCAGCCTTGGGGCTGACTCGAGGCCAAACCCTCTGGCAAATTGTGGTGCCCCAAGCCCTGCGGGTGATTGTGCCCTCACTCAATAGTCAGTACGTGGGCTTTGCCAAAAACTCAAGTCTGGCGATCGCGGTTGGCTATCCCGATCTCTATGCCACGGCTCAAACAACCCTAAACCAAACAGGACGACCGGTTGAGGTGTTTGCGATTTTGATGCTGACCTATCTCGCTATCAATGCCGTGATTTCCCTAGGGATGAATGGCCTGCAAAATCGCCTGCAGCGCCGGGGAGTACGTTGACATGATGCAGTCAACAGACTGGACTCCGCCTCGGCTGACTCCGATTGCTTGGCTGCGGCAAAACCTGTTTAGTTCTTGGCTGAACAGTGTCATCACGCTGGTTTTGATCGCTGTGATCGCCGGGATCGTTGGCCGCTTGGGTTTCTGGATTACGACGGAAGCTCGCTGGACGGTGCTGGTCGACAACTGGACACTGTTTTTTGTCGGGCGCTATCCGGCTGCCGAGCAGTGGCGACTCTGGCTATGGCTAGTGCTGCTCAGCCCAACTCTTGGTCTGACTTGGGGCTGTCTGGCGACTGAAGCCTATCGCTGGCGCCGGCGATCGCTCTGGGGGTGGGCGCTCTTTGCGGCAGCAATTGCACTGATTCCTCTGCCTTGGTGGCCTCACAAGCTGGGACTGACGGCGATCGCTGCTGGTGTGCCAGCCACGAGTTGGTTCGCTCAGCGCTGTCGCGGTCAAGGCTGGCTCCGCTTGCTGCCCAGTCTCTGGGGCATTCTCTTTCTGGTGGGGCTGTGGATCCTGCAAGGAGGCTTGGGTCTACGGCCTGTGTCCAGCAATGACTGGAGTGGCCTCTTGCTGACCCTAGCAACAGCACTGCTAAGTATGGTGCTCTCCTTGCCGGTCGGCATTGTGCTGGCGCTGGGTCGCCAAAGCACGCTGCCAGCAATCCGCTGGCTATCGATCACCTACATTGAGCTATTTCGCGGACTCCCCCTGATCACCATCCTCTTCTTTGGACAGGTGATGGTGCCCCTGATGCTGGATGCAGAGTGGCGGATCGATCGCGTTCTACGGGCAGTTATTGGCCTGACGATTTTTCTGTCGGCATACTTAGCAGAAACGGTGCGAGGGGGTCTGCAAGCCATTCCCCATGGCCAGTTTGAAGCGGCTTCTGCCTTGGGGCTCAATCTGTTCCAAACCTATCAGTTCATTGTGCTGCCGCAGGCGCTCCGCATCTCCATCCCTGCGATCGTCGGACTCTTCCTCAACCTCTTGCAGGACACAACGCTGCTCTCAATCGTTGGCTTGCTGGAACTGCTCGGTATCAGTCGATCCATCTTGGCGAATCCGGCCTACCTCGGTCGCTATGCTGAGGTCTATCTGTTCTTGGGTGTGCTTTACTGGCTGTGCTGCTATGGTCTGGCCCAGCTCAGTCGGCGCTTAGAACAACGACTTACTCCCCAGCGCTAGAACGATCAGTGTGAACGAATGACCACTCTAGGACGGCAACCCGAACCTGTGACTGCGATCGCTTCAGCCCCAGAGACGATGATCCACGCCGAGGGGGTCGAAAAATGGTACGGCAATCAGTTCCATGCCCTCCGCGGCGTGAGTTTGACCGTGAAGCGCGGCGAAGTGGTTGTGATGATGGGGCCGTCGGGGTCGGGCAAATCGACCTTCCTGCGCACCCTCAATGCGCTCGAATCACATCAGCGCGGTGAAATTCGCATCGAAGGCCATCGATTAAGCCACGATCGCCGCGATATTGCCACCATTCGCCAAGAAGTGGGGATGGTCTTCCAGCAGTTCAATCTGTTTCCGCACCTGACGGTGCTCCAGAACCTGATGCTGGCACCCGTACAAGTGCGACGCTGGCCGGTTGCGCAAGCGGAAGCCACAGCCCGGCAACTGCTGGAGCGGGTGCGGATCGCAGAACAAGCAGATAAGTATCCCGGTCAGCTCTCCGGTGGACAGCAACAACGGGTGGCGATCGCCCGCGCCTTGGCGATGCAGCCGCGCATTCTCCTGTTTGATGAACCAACCTCTGCCCTCGATCCAGAGATGGTGCGCGAAGTGCTGGATGTGATGCGCGATCTCGCGAGCGAAGGGATGACCATGCTAGTGGCGACCCATGAAGTTGGCTTTGCCCGCGAAGTTGCCGATCGCGTCATTTTGATGGCTGACGGGCAAATTGTTGAAGAGGCTCCGCCTGATCGCTTCTTTACAGCGCCGCAGAGCGATCGAGCTAAACAGTTTTTGGCACAAATTCTCTAGCCATGACAGGACTGTGGATTGGTTTACTGGCTTTGGCGATCGCCCCGCCCTTGCGAGGACCCGAGGCGATTCAAGCGCTACTGACAACCAATCAATGCTTGGGCTGTAACTTCTATGCTGCAGACTTTCGGTTTCGCCGCTTGCCCAAGGCTCAGCTCGCCAAAGCCCTGTTGGCAGAAGCAGACCTGTCGTTCGTGGATCTGCGCGGAGCTGATTTGCGTGGCAGCAGTCTTGCCGGGGCTGATTTGACGGGTGCCGATCTGACCGGTGCAGATCTACGTGGTGCCAACCTCAGTCGTGCCATTCTGACGCGATCACGGCTGACGGGTGCCCAACTTGCAGGCGCGAATTTGCGCGAAGCCTATCTGTTAAATGCGATCGATCCCGATCTCCGGCAGGCCCAATTCTGTGAAGCCACCCTGCCCAATGGTCAATTCGGATCGTTCTGCCAACTGCCGCCACCCAGTGGTCGCTAGCTGATGCGCAGTCAGTGGCGGAGTCAAGATTGGCTGGCTTACTACCGCAGTCTTGCGACGGCGACTTTCACGGTAGTCGATGTCGAAACGACGGGCTTTCATCCACCCCAAGCTCGGGTGATTGAGCTGGGAATTCTGCAGGCCACACTCTCCGAGGGGATCCAGTCCCAGCTGGCGGAGCTGATCAATCCGGGAGTCCCGATTCCTGAGGCGATCGCCCGGTTCACGGGCATCACGGCGGAGATGCTTGCTACAGCTGGGCCGCCAAAATCTGTATTGCCCCCTATGCTGCCGCAGCTCCAGACTGGGATCCTGGTGGCGCATAACCTGGCTTTTGACTATCGCTTTCTGACGGCGGAATATCAGCGACTGGGTTTAAACTTTGAGCGATCGCCCGCGGAACAACTCTGCACTGTACAAATGTCGCGCCAACTCTTGGCTGACTTACCGTCGCGGAGCTTGCCCCAACTGGTGCAGCACTTTGGCTTTCCGGTTGGCCAAAGCCATCGGGCAGCTGCGGATGTCGAAGCCTGCTGGCGACTTCTAGCATTGCTCTTGCAGCAAATCCAAGACAGTGACGATCAGGAAATCTTGCAGCGTCTTGGGCAGGAATGGTTACCGCTGCCGTTCGCTGCTCAGCTGCTGAATTGTTCCCGCAGTCAAGCACAAAAACAGCTAGAGACCTTGGCATCAGTTGAGCCGCGGTACTCTAGCCGCAATAGTACGCCTCTGTATCGGCGGGTTTGGGTGGAGGCGCTACTGCCCAATACTTAGCCGCGATCATTGCGGGTTCAGTGCGAGCCTAAACGTCATACATCCGGCATTCGTCGGCATTGGGGAACTCATCGCAGTAGTTGCGATAGGCTTTCTCCCGCAGTGTTTTTTCGGGATGGTGAGCGGCTTCTGCCTGCAGTTCTTCGAGGATGTCCCATGCGACGCGGCATTGTGGATCATCTTTGCCAAAGGTGGCGCAGGTTTGGCGTGCTTCGCTGCGAGCTTCGGTAATGCGGTCTTGAAGTGTGAGGGTCATGATTCAAAGTCCTCAAGGGCTGAAAGTCATTGATTCAGGGTGTCAGAAGGCGATCGCTCCACTGTCTGAGCTGCTGACCCAGACGATGACGGCCTCGTTGCCAGGCCTGTTTCCAGAATTCCCAGATCTGGGCTGATTGAGCGGCGAATGGGGCTTGAGACTGGGCTTTGATCAAGGTCACGACCCAGCGATCGCCTTCCACTGCAGTCAGGTACTGGTCTGCTCGCACGGCACAGGGCAAAGTCAACAATTGTTGTGCGAACTGCCAGCGATAGCCATAGGGACTGCAGAGTTGGCTATAGCCTTGCAGTCGTAAGCAGTCGTTCTGGATTTGAACCCGAATTGTTTCGGGATCCCACTGGTTGAGCGGGAGGCTGAGCCGCAGTGTGCTGGGTGTTTCCTCCATTTGCAGCGCTGCGTTCATCACAATCGGAGTCCAGTTGAGGGCAGGGTCGGCAATTCCTGATCGCCACTGCAGCAATCGCAACATCGTGAGGTCTCCACTGGAGAACACTTCGATCATTCCCCGGTTGATGGGCGATTGGGGGACGGGAAACCGAAGTGCAAGCAGAGGGGGTTACCGCTCAGCACGCGTCTCAGAAAAGAGGGGCCGCATGATAGAATGAGCTTGCGAAGAAGCCTTGCAATAGCTTGATTTTGCGGCAGTTTAGGCCGCTTTTTTCGCTACTTTTCCCGACCTCAGTACTGGAGACAATCCGCCCATGAGTGCCCAGGAGCGCATCATCCAGACTGACCTGCGCAACGAGATGTCGCGTTCCTACCTCGAGTACGCGATGAGCGTCATCGTTGGGCGCGCACTTCCCGATGCTCGCGATGGCCTCAAACCCGTTCACCGTCGCATTCTCTATGCGATGTATGAGCTGGGCTTGACGCCCGATCGCCCCTTCCGGAAATGTGCGCGGGTCGTCGGGGAAGTGTTGGGTAAATATCACCCCCACGGCGACACAGCGGTCTATGACGCCTTGGTGCGCATGGCCCAAGATTTTTCGATGCGATCGCCGCTGATCGATGGCCATGGCAACTTTGGCTCGATCGACAACGATCCACCAGCCGCGATGCGGTACACCGAGTCGCGCCTCAAGCCGCTGACGACCGATGGCTTGCTGCAGGACATCGAAGCCGAAACCGTCGACTTCAGCGATAACTTCGATGGTTCTCAGCAAGAACCGACTGTTCTGCCGGCACGGTTGCCCCAGCTACTGCTGAATGGCTCCTCGGGCATTGCCGTCGGCATGGCGACCAACATTCCGCCCCACAATCCCGCGGAACTGATCGCCGGTGTGATTGCTCTGATCCATAACCCTGAGATCAGCGATCGCGAGTTGATGCGCCACATTCCGGGACCGGACTTCCCGACCGGTGGCCAAGTTCTGGGTGCGGCGGGTATTCGTGATGCCTACCTGACCGGCAAAGGCTCAATCACGATGCGCGGCGTGGCAACGATCGACACGATCGAAGCGCCAGGGCGTCCGGTGCGCGACGCGATCATCATCACGGAGTTGCCCTATCAGACCAACAAAGCGGCGCTAATCGAGCGAATCGCCGACATGGTCAACGAGAAGCGCTTGGAGGGCATCTCTGACATTCGCGATGAGAGCGATCGCGATGGCATGCGCATTGTCATCGAGTTGAAGCGCGATGCCTATCCGCAGGTAGTGCTCAATAACCTCTACAAGCAGACGCCACTGCAGAGCAACTTCAGTGCCAACATGCTGGCGCTGGTGGATGGCGAGCCAGTTCTGTTAACGCTGAAGCGATCGCTGGAAGTCTTCCTCGATTTCCGGATTGAGACGATCGCCCGCCGGACTCGCTACGAACTCCGCAAAGCGGAAGAGCGCGACCATTTGCTGCAAGGTTTGCTGATTGCCCTCAGTAACCTCGACGCGATCATTGAGCTGATCCGGCGATCGGCAGATGCCCCGCGAGCCAAACAGGAACTGATCGACGTTTACGGGCTCTCTGAAGTTCAGGCCGATGCCATCCTGCAGATGCAACTGCGGCGACTGACGGCATTGGAAGCCGAGAAAATTGAGCAGGAACACCAAGAGCTACAGCGTCGGATTGAAGACTATCGCGATATTCTGGCGCGCCGCGAGCGAGTCCTAGAAATCATTGAAACCGAGCTGGGACAACTGCAGCAGCGTTTCCAAGAGCCGCGTCGCACCACCTTGCTGGAAGCTGACGGCGAGCTGGAAACGATCGACCTGATCGCCAATGAGAAGTCGATTCTGTTGCTGACGGAGCAGGGCTACATCAAGCGGATGCCGGTCAACGAGTTCACGGCGCAGAGCCGGGGAACGCGGGGTAAAGCCGGCGCCAAAACTAAAGAGGATGACAGCGTTGAGCATTTCCTAACCTGCTGCGATCACGACAACATCCTCTTCTTCAGCGATCGCGGTGTGGTCTACAACCTGCCGGCCTACCGGATTCCGGCGGCCTCTCGCAATGCGCGGGGCGTGCCGATTGTGCAGTTGCTACCGATTCCTCGCGAAGAGCGGATCACCTCGATTGTGCCGGTCAGTGTCTTTAGTGACGACGAGTACTTGGTGATGCTGACCCAAGGCGGCTACATCAAGAAAACGGCGCTTTCAGCCTTTGCCAATATCCGCTCTAATGGTCTGATTGCGATCGCCCTTTCTGAAGGCGATCAGCTGCGTTGGGTGCGATTGGCGAAACCGGAAGACAGCATTCTGATTGGCTCCCGCAAGGGCATGACGATTCACTTCCGTGCCAGCCATGATGACCTGCGGCCGCTGGGTCGGGCAACGAGGGGTGTCCGAGCGATGTCCTTGCGATCGGGCGACACCTTGATCTCGATGGATGTGCTGCCAGCTTCTCTCACTGCGGATATGGCTGAGACTGGCGAGGAAGATGACAACGAAGAATTGGTAGAAGTTGTTGCTAGCCCCGGACCTTGGGTCTTAGTGGTCACGGCGCAAGGCTTGGGCAAACGGGTGCCCGTGCATCAGTTCCGGCTGCAGAAACGGGCTGGCCTCGGTTTGCGAGCGATCAAGTTCCGCAGCAAACAGGATGAGCTGGTTGCCCTGCGGATTGTTGAAAGCGGTGATGAACTGGTGATGATCAGCCAACGCAGCGTGATCATTCGCCAATCCAGTGATGCGATTCCGCAGCAATCACGGGCAGCAACTGGGGTTCGCGTTCAGCGTCTGGATAAGGATGATGTTCTCGCTGCAGTCGCTTTGGTGCCGCCAGGGGAAGAGGAAGTTGAAGATGGTGATGAGGGCGCGATCGCCAGCGACGAAGCCTAGCAATTAGAACTTGATTGACTGCAATCGCAGGATGGATGAGGGGCTAAACAGCCCCTTGTTTTTGTGAATTAGGGCAGTTGACCATGGGCGCTAGTCGTTCTCGAGCGAGTTGGGTAGGCCCTGTTCGGCAATCAGCCAGTCCATAAATTGCCGAGCGGTACGGCCCGATCGCCCGTTATGGCGAGTTGCCCATTGCTTGGCTCGAAATTCCAGCGTTTCCGAGGGCAACGTTAAGCCCACTTCGTTAGCTAAGTGGCGGACAATTGCTAAATATGTGTCTTGATCAACAGGTTCAAAGGTCAGGGTCAGACCAAAGCGATCGCTGAAGGAGAGCTTCTCTTGGACTGAATCCCAAGCATGCACTTCCTTAGCTTCTGTTGGATTGGGTCGCTCATCGAAATACTCTCGTACCAGATGACGCCGGTTCGAGGTCGCATAGACAGCCACATTGGGAGGGCGAGCAGTGAGGCTGCCTTCCAAAACTACTTTGAGGGCTTTGAAAGTTTCGTCGTCGTCTTCAAAGGACAAGTCATCCACGAAGATGATGAAGCGCAGGGCCGACTCGCGCAGTCGGTCCAAAATTTGGGGTAGGGCTTGTAAATCCGCTTTGCCCACTTCGATCAGTCGTAGGCCGCGATCGCCGTAGGCATTGACCAGCGCCTTCACCAATGAGGATTTTCCAGCACCGCGACTGCCATAGAGCAAGACATTCTGGGCGGGTAGTCCTGCTAACAGAAATTCCGTATTGCGCTTAAGCGTCTCTTTCTGGAATTCATAGCCAGCGAGATCAGACAGGGCTACAGGGTCAGGATGCTCGATTCCTTGAAGCTGTCCCTGCTGCCAACGCAAGGCCCAATAGTGATGAAATAGGCCTACGCCCCGCCGCTGATAATGCTGAACCAGCTTCGGTAGTAGCTCGGCCCAATCCTCCATGGCAGCCCACTGGGCTTCGCGATCGCGGGGGGCTTCTAGGTGACAGGGCGGCAGAGCTGGGAGATTGCCAATCGCTTGCACCATCGGAGCCAGCAGGCTGGGATTAATTTCAGCCAGCTGCTGCAGCGTTTGGAGATCGTGGCGAACAATCGGCTGCCATAGCTCTGGCAAAGGACTGTGTGTGCCAAATTGCGCCCAGCGACTAAATTGATTGTCATCGCTGCGAATCGCTCGCATCAGCCATTGCGGCCAGCTCTGGCGATCGCTTAAGAGGCTACGGAGCCAACTGCTGTAGGCGCTGACAGCTGCGATAGGCTGCTGCTGAATCAACGCGTCGAGCAACTGCAAAAACGCTTGACCGGCTGGGGCCTCTAGCACACCGGAATAAAAAATGAGTCCTGCAGCTTGGGCTCGAAGTCGTTGTAGGCGCCGCTGAGTCTCGCTCATGCCAACTCGTGAGTTGCAATTACTTGCAGCATACCCAACCGCGATCGCGCTGTCAGAAGCTCGAAAAGCCTTGGGATTGCCGTGCTAGCTTGGGGCAAAACCCTTGCCTGCTCACCATCATGCTGCTGCTTAGTCAGGAGTTACCAGAAACGGTCCGTCCCGCGGTGCGCGATCGCCATTCGCAAATAGTGGCGTGGCGACAGCAACTGCATCGTCGGCCAGAACTGGGCTTTCAAGAGCAGGAAACAGCTGCGTTTATTGCCGCTCGACTAACCGAACTGGGTATTCCTTTTCAATCGGGGATCGCAGGCACAGGGATCGTTGCCGAGATTGAAGGGCGGCGATCGGGGCCAACTTTAGCGATTCGGGCCGATATGGATGCCCTGCCAATTCTGGAAGCGAATGAGGTGCCCTATCGCTCTGAAATTGATGGTCGCATGCATGCCTGTGGACATGATGGTCATGTGGCGATCGCGCTCGGAACAGCGGCTTGCCTGCAGGCCAATCCTGATTTTGCCGGTCGCGTCAAAATCATTTTTCAACCGGCAGAAGAAGGGCCGGGTGGTGCCGCGCCGATGATTGCTGAAGGGGTTCTGGAGAATCCCACGGTGGATGCGATTATTGGCCTCCATCTCTGGAATTACCTACCGCTAGGAAAAGTGGGTGTGCGCAGTGGCCCGCTGATGGCGGCGGTGGAATTGTTTGATCTAACGATTCAAGGGCGCGGGGGACATGCTGCGATTCCCCAAAACTGCATTGATGCGGTGTTGGTCGCTTCGCAGATCGTGACGCTGCTCCAGAGTGTCGTTGCTCGCAATGTCGATCCACTTCATTCAGCAGTGGTGACGATTGGCTCGCTGCACGCGGGCACCACCTACAACGTCATCGCCGATCGCGCCCAACTGAAGGGGACCGTTCGCTACTTCGACGATCGCTATCAGGGCTTTTTACAAGAGCGAATTGAGCAGATCGTGGCAGGCGTTTGCAATAGTCACGGTGCAACCTACGAGCTGAACTATCGCAAGCTCTATCCAGCGGTCGTTAATGATTCTGCGATCGCGGATTTGGTGCGCAGCGTAGCCGAAGACGTGCTGGAACCGCCCCTTGGTGTCGTGCCCGACTGCCAAACCATGGGCGCAGAGGACATGTCCTACTTCCTGCAAAAGGTGCCGGGTTGCTACTTCTTTGTGGGCAGTGCCAACCTCGATCGCGGCTTAAATTTCCCGCATCACCATCCCCGCTTTGATTTTGACGAGACGGCCTTGGCGATCGGGGTGGAACTGTTTCTGCGCTGTGTCGAGCGTTTCTGTCGCTAAATCAGTAGGGCAAAGGCGATCGCGACGACTGCACCGATCAGAGTGTTGATCGCATTGACCAATTCATTGGTGAGCCACTGCAGTCGCGTTTGTAGCGTTGCACCAATCCAGCTCTCGGCAGTCGTGGCAATCAGTGCTGCCAGGACACAGATTGCGATCGCGTCGGTAGAGATCAGGTCAAACAACCAGCCAAAAATGGCCATCACTAGTGCTGCCACCAGTCCTGCGATGGTCCCTTCTAAACTGACAGCTCCTTCCGTCCCAGCCGGAACCGGTCGTAGGGTTGTGATCAAAAACGTCCGTTTGCCAAAGGCTTTGCCGACTTCACTTCCTGCTGTATCAGCCAATTTAGTTGCGAAGCTGGCCACAAACCCTAGTTTTGCCAAGGTTGCGATCGCCGGGAAATCTTGCCAGTACCAAGCCGCAAGTGCTGCTGCTGTGCCGACTAGAGCGGAGCCCCAAACGTTTTCAGGGCCGCGCTTGCCTTCTCTGGCTTCAGCAATGCCTGCTGCTTCTTTGCGAGCTTTGCCCCAGCGAGTCAGCAGCGAACCAATCAGCAGATAGAGCAGCACCAAAACATAGCCCGCTGCCTGCAAGCTGCCCCAAATCAAAACGCCAAGAAAAGCAGCATGGAGATAGCCTTCACGGGTCAGCAACTTCGCTCGCGATCTCAGCCCGATGGTTAGCAAAACGCCATTGATCGCGATCGCAGTTAGCCAGTCGAGTTCCGTCTCAAGCAGTGTCATGGTTGGGGGCGATCGCTAGGATGAAGGGCAAAACTCTGACAGCAACCGATATGGCTGCAGCTCTGTTTCATTTGGCATTTCCAGTCAGCGATATCGCCTTGACCAAGCAGTTTTATGTACAGGGTTTGGGCTGCCGTGCTGGACGGGAGTCGCCAACTTCTCTAATTTTGGAGCTGGCTGGTCATCAGATTGTCGCTCACCTAAGCCGATCGCCTCTAACGCCGCAGAATGGCATTTATCCACGTCACTTTGGGCTGGTCTTTACGGACGAAGCCGACTGGCAGGCTTTATTAGAGCGGGCAGAGCAATATCGGCTTAGCTTTTATCAACCCGCGCGACTGCGCTTTCCCGATAGTCTGCTAGAGCATCGCACTTTCTTTTTGGAAGATCCCTTCCACAATCTGCTGGAGTTTAAGTTCTACCGCTACCCTGAAGCAATTTTTGGGGCGCAGGACTTTGCCTTGGTTGGCGATGCTATAGAGGCTTGAATCCCACTTTGTGGTGATGACGAGAGGTCAAAAAGTAAACAGATGTAACGAAAGTGATAAGAGTCTTGAAGCAGCGCGATCGTCGGCTCGATAATCAGGCTGCGTGGCAGTGAATCAATTGACAGGAGCAGAAAGTTCTATGGTCCTCGGGAAGTTATTCGGTAAAAAAGAAAAATTCTTTCTCGAAATTGAGCCTACAACTTCTAGCTCAGAGTCCACGGCGGAAGAAGCCGCTCCTTCAGCTCCGGTGGCCGCGATAACTTCTGCAGAAGCACCAGCTGCGACTGCAGCGGTGACGACGACGCCTGAACCGGCAGCAGCACCTGCCTCCGCACCCGTCGCAGAGACGCCAGCCAAAGAAATTCCCAACGTCACCTTTGCGGCTGATCTCAGCGTGCCGGCCATCAACACAGGTCGTCGACTGCCAGGACCGAGCCTTGATCCCTTTGCCCAAATCGCAAGCGAAGTGGTGCGCCGCTAGAACGACTCTCGGGCGATCGCTAACAATTTCTTGCATCTTCAACAACCTCTCCAGTCAGAGAGGTTGTTTTTTGCGATCGCTTGTTCTGCTGATAAAAAAGCCTACCCAGAACACTGGATAGGCTTTGAGCAATCAATGGCTGATGAGAGTTGAAGCGTTACTCAACTGCTTGGGGCAGGAGTTCGCGTTTCTCTTGTGCAATTACTTGCACTTTGCCTTCTTCACCAATATCAACGATGGCGGTGTCGCCTTCGCGGAGCTTGCCAGACAGGAACTCCTCAGCCAAGGAATCTTCGAGCAAGCGCATGATCGCCCGACGGAGCGGACGTGCCCCGTAGCTGGGGTTGTAGCCCTCTTCCACCAAGCGGTCTTTGAACTTCTCAGTGACCGACAGGGTGATGCCTTTTTCCTGCATCCGGCCAAAGACCTCGCGCAACATAATGTCGGCAATTTCTTTGACTTCCGCTTTGTTGAGCTGACGGAAGACGATGATTTCGTCCAAGCGGTTGAGGAACTCAGGGCGGAAGTATTGCTTCAGCTCTTCGTTCACCAAGGAGCGAATGCGGTTGTATTGGTTCTCAGCTTCATCCTCACCCGAGAAGTCAAAGCCTAGACCGCCGCCACCCTTCTCGATCACCTTCGAGCCAATGTTGGAGGTCAGGATGATCAGGGTGTTCTTGAAGTCCACCGTCCGACCTTTGGCATCAGTCAAGCGACCGTCTTCCAGTAACTGCAAGAGCAGGTTGAAGACATCGGGGTGAGCTTTCTCGATTTCGTCGAGCAGCACCACGGTGTAGGGACGACGACGAACCGCTTCAGTCAGCTGGCCGCCTTCGTTATAGCCGACATAGCCCGGAGGCGAACCGATCAGCTTGCTGACGGTATGGCGCTCCATGTACTCCGACATGTCAAGGCGGATCATCGCCTCTTCGCTGCCGAAGAAGTAAGCCGCCAAAGCTTTAGTCAGCTCGGTTTTACCAACACCGGTCGGGCCGCTGAAGATGAAGCTGGCGATCGGACGGTTGGGGTTCTTGAGACCAACTCGGGCGCGACGGATTGCTCGTGAAACAGCTTTCACGGCTTCGTCTTGACCAATCAAGCGGCTGTGGAGGGTCTCCTCCATGTTCAGCAATTTGGTCGATTCCGACTCGGTCAGCTTGTTGACCGGTACGCCGGTCCAAGAGGCGACGATATGCGCGATATCTTCCTCAGTGACGATCGGCGAATCATCACTGCTGCTGGTGCCATCGGCCTTCTTGCTTTGGGCGATCGAGCGGATCTGGGTTTTGATCTCCATCTCGCGATCGCGCAGTTCACCCGCTTTGTCAAAGTCTTGGGAGCGGACGGCGTCGTCTTTGTCCTTGAGGACTTGCCGCAGTTCCTTGTCTAGTTCCTTCGCAGCAGGTGGCAATTGCGAGTTCATCAGGCGAACCCGTGAACCGGCCTCATCGATCAAGTCGATTGCCTTATCGGGCAGGAAGCGATCGCTGATGTAGCGATCGGCTAGCTTAGCTGCAGCCTCTAGCGCTTCGTCCGCAATTTTCAGCTTGTGGTGCTGCTCGTAGCGTTCGCGCAGACCCCGCAGAATCTCGATGGTGTCATCGACGCTGGGCTCGCCCACCATTACTGGTTGGAAACGGCGCTCCAATGCAGCATCGCGCTCGATGTGCTTACGGTACTCATCCAATGTGGTCGCACCGATGCATTGCAGCTCACCCCGCGCCAGTGCCGGCTTGAGGATGTTAGCTGCATCGATTGCGCCTTCAGCCGCACCTGCACCAATCAAGGTGTGGACTTCGTCGATGACTAGGATGACGTTCCCCGCCGAGCGGATCTCGTCCATGATTTTCTTGAGGCGCTCCTCGAATTCACCCCGATACTTGGTGCCCGCAACCAGCAGACCGATATCGAGGGTGACGACACGCTTGTCTTCCAAGATGTCCGGGATGTCACCAGTGGCAATCCGCTGCGCTAACCCTTCAGCGATCGCAGTTTTACCGACGCCGGGTTCGCCAATCAACACAGGGTTGTTCTTGGTACGGCGACCCAGAATCTGAATCACCCGCTCGATTTCTTTCTGACGACCCACCACCGGATCGAGCTTCCCATCCGCAGCCTGCTGCGTCAGGTTCGAGCCGAATTCATCCAAGGTTGGGGTTTTCGTCCGGCCTTGGCTACCACCACTGGAAACCTCTGCGGTCTCACCTAGCATGCGGATTACCTGTGTCCGCACTTTCGAGAGATCGACGCCCAAATTCTCGAGGACGCGAGCGGCAACACCCTCGCCTTCACGGATCAAGCCCAGCAGAAGGTGCTCGGTGCCAATGTAGTTATGCCCAAGTTGCCGAGCCTCTTCGAGCGACAGCTCAAGGACACGCTTGGCACGCGGTGTAAACGGGATCTCCACCGCTACGAAACCCGAGCCACGGCCAATAATTTTTTCGACTTCGATGCGAGCATCCTTGAGGTTGACACCCATCGATTTCAGAACTTTGGCGGCAACGCCGGTGCCTTCACCGATGAGGCCTAGCAAAATCTGCTCGGTGCCGACGAAGTTGTGACCCAGGCGACGCGCTTCCTCCTGAGCCAGCATGATGACCTTAATGGCTTTTTCGGTAAAGCGTTCAAACATAGCTTCCCTGCCTGCGTGCCGGTAGGCCGATTCTAGCACAGGCATTTATAGGGCTTCGATCGCTGAAAACCCGCTCCAGTCTAGGAGTTTGGCGCGATTGCCCAACGATTTGGGTCGGTGATCCACACCTCTTTTCTACGGCATTAGCCAGTGATGACTGGGAGCTGATGATCCTCTGTGCTATGGGCAAGCAGAAGTTTATCCAGATGCAGCTGCAAACCCTGTTGTTGAAGTCGCTGTTGGCGCTGCTGCCACTGCTGCGCGATCGCAACTTGAACGTCAGTCTCTCTCAATCCCTTGAGCCAGAGAATACGGGCTGCTTCACCCGTGTCGGCGTAGTAATTCGGTCGTTGCCCCACTTCTTGGAAGCCCAGACTTTGATAGAGGGCAATCGCGACTTGATTGGAAGTACGGACTTCGAGGGTAGCCCAGGCCAGCTGGCGTTGAATTGCCGCTTGCAGTAGGGCCAAAAGCAGCAGTCCACCCCAACCTTGGCCCTGATGAGAAGGCGCGATCGCTAGCAAGGTGATGTGGGCCTCATCGACGATCGCCCAGCTACAACCTAGACCCATCAAGGTCTCGTCCTGCCATAACCCCAGCAGATCACTCGCCTCGCTCTCGGCTTCTCGTTGATAGCCTTCGACTGACCAAAAGCCTCCCAATGTCTGCTCATCCAAATGGCGGGCAGCGATCGCGTCTGAAACAGTGAGGGGTTTCAGGCAGAGCAGCGCAGGATCGTACACTGATAAACACAGGCAACTTACATATATATAGGTCTTGGACGCGTCCGATGGTTTCCACTCCAGCTGCGCCCTCATTAAACCCTTCGTATCCGGCTTTGTTTGGGAACGATCGTCTTTCTAAATCCCCCAACCAAAATCTTTTTCCGCTGACGGCTAGTGTGACAGCAGAAGGCCAACTTGAAGTTGGTGGCTGTTTGGTGTCTGAGCTAGTTGATCGCTATGGTTCTCCGCTCTACATCCTCGACGAGCAGACTCTGCGTGCTGCTTGTCAGGCTTATCGATCCGCGTTGGCGCAGCACTATCCCGGCGACGCGCTACCGATCTATGCCTCCAAGGCGTGGAACTGTCTTGCTGTCTGCGCTCTTGTGGCCCAAGAGGGGTTGGGTATTGATGTCGTCTCGGCTGGTGAACTCTACACCGCTCTACAAGCTGGTGTACCTAGCGATCGCCTCTACTTCCACGGCAACAACAAATCCCTGAGCGAATTGGCCATGGGGGTGGAAGCCGGTTGCACGATCGTGGTTGATAACTGGCAAGAGCTACGCAACCTCGAAGCGATCGCCGCAGAGCAGCAGCGGGAAGTGCGGGTGATGATCCGCTTTACTCCCGGCATTGAGTGCCACACCCACGAATACATCCGCACAGGTCACCTCGACAGCAAATTTGGCTTCGACCCCGATCAGCTAGATTCCTTGCTGGCTGCCTTAGTCGATCAGCCTTACCTCCGCTGCATTGGTCTGCATGCCCACATCGGCTCGCAGATTTTTGAATTGCAGCCCCATTCAGATCTGGCAGGGGTGCTTGTATCCGCCTATGGCAAAGCCTTGGCCCTAGGCTTGCCGATCGCTGAACTGAATGTCGGTGGTGGTTTAGGGATTCGCTACACCGAATCCGATGATCCACCTAGTATTGAGGAGTGGGTTCGACAGGTTAGTGAAAGCCTTGTCGCGGCTTGCCAAGCAGCCAATCTGCCACTGCCCAAGTTGATCTGTGAGCCGGGGCGATCGCTGATTGGCACGGCTTGTGTTACGGCCTATCGCATTGGCAGCCGTAAGGAAGTGCCTGGAATCCGTACCTACCTGTCTGTGGATGGGGGGATGTCGGATAATCCTCGTCCAATCACCTATCAGTCCACCTATCGTGCGGTCATTGCCAACCGCCTCAATGTGAGCGATCGCGAAACTGTGACAGTGGCGGGCAAGCACTGTGAGTCTGGTGATGTTCTGCTTAAGGATGCGGAATTGGCGCCCAGCCAGCCCGGCGATATTCTCGTGGTGCTGGCAACTGGTGCCTATAACTACAGCATGGCTTCGAATTACAACCGGATTGCTCGTCCTGCGGCTGTTTTAGTGAACAATGGCGAAGCTCAAATTATTCTGGCGCGCGAGTCTTTAGAGGACTTGTTGCGGCAGGATCGGTTACCAGTCGGGTTACAAGCTTAGGCGATCGATCTGGCGCCGCGGCTGATTTCGATAACCCCGAGGCTACATTCCTCGGTGGGCAGATTCACGGTGCAAGGGCATGGGAGACTGGCTGACTCAGACAGGGACATGGCTTAGTAGTGGCTCCGGCCTACTGCTACGCAATGCCTTAGATATCAGCCTTGTCCTCATCCTCTTCTACGTCATCCTGGTGCTGATTGGAGAGCGGCGTACCCTTTGGATGGTGCGAGGCTTCATCGTGCTGATGTTGGCAGCCGCGATCAGCAGCCGACTCAACCTGACTTTGCTCAATTTTGTGCTCAATAACTTAGTGATTGGTTCTGCAGTGGCCATGGCAGTGCTGCTGCAGTCCGAATTTCGGCGCTTTTTGGAGCAACTCGGGCGAGGAGAAATTGCCGCGTTATTTCGTCCCAATGCGCGATCGCAGCCGCGGGCTGGCAGTGTCGCTGAAGAAATTATTGAAGCGGTCAAGGAGCTGTCGCAAAACCGGACGGGTGCCCTGATTGTCATTGAAGTCAGCTCGAGTGTGGATGAACGAGATTTCCTCAATCCAGGCGTGCGGATTAATGCAGAGGTCTCAAGTGAGCTCCTCCAGTCCATTTTTCAAACCAGCACACAGCTCCATGACGGTGCTGTCTTGATTTCCGAGAATCGAGTGGTTTCTGCAGGAGTGATTCTGCCCTTGTCAGAACAAGTTGTCTCACGGCGACTGGGCACGCGGCACCGAGCAGCACTGGGAATTACCGAGCGGCTCAATCAATGTATTTGTATTGTTGTTTCTGAAGAGACTGGCTCGATCTCTTTGGCAGAGCAAGGAATCCTGAATCGTCCGCTGACTAGTAGTAAACTCAAGGCATTGTTGGAAGAGCGCATGTCGCTTGCTGCCCAGCGGGAGGTCATTGCTCCCGATTTGCGATCGCTCAGTCGCCACCTCTATCGATCTAGTCTTTCGTTTTTCCGTCGCCTTGGCCTGTTGGGTTCTCGTCGAGGTCGTCCATGACCTCTGTGTCTGATTGCGATCTCCGTCAGCGTCCCGCGGACTTGGTGGCTGACCGTCTGCCTGCCCATGTCGCTGTGATTATGGATGGCAATGGACGTTGGGCGAAGCAGCGCGGTTTGCCTCGGATTATGGGACACCGTCGAGGCGTAGATGCTCTGAAGCAACTGTTGCGTTGCTGTGATGACTGGGGCATCAGTGCGCTAACGGCCTATGCCTTTTCCACTGAAAACTGGGGTCGGCCTCACGAAGAAGTTGACTTCTTGATGACCCTGTTTGAGCGCGTTCTACGACGTGAACTCCAGGAGTTGATGGCCGAGAATGTGCGCATCCGCTTTGTCGGCGATCTGGAGAATCTCCCCACGTCGCTGCAGCGAGAAATCGATCGTGCCACGACAGCGACAGCCGGTAATGACGGTATTCGTTTCACCGTGGCAACCAACTACGGTGGCCGCCAAGAACTGCTCAAAGCCTGTCGTGAGATTGCAGCTCAGGTTCAACAAGGACGGTTGTCACTCGACGAGATCGACGAGCCGCTCCTTGCCAACCATCTCTACACTGCCGGCGTAGCTGATCCTGATTTGCTGATTCGGACCAGCGGTGAAAAGCGGCTGAGTAACTTTTTGCTCTGGCAGTTGGCCTACGCGGAAATTTATGTGACCGATACGCTATGGCCAGATTTCGATCGCTACGAATTCTATTTAGCGCTCCGTGACTTCCAAAGTCGCCAACGTCGCTTTGGACGTTTAACCTAAAACCAGTTGTGCCTAGGGACCACCTAGAATCACTGCTTCGAGATCAGCGCGGCTGAGCGAATACTTGTAGGTGCGAGTCAAATCTTGACCTGCTTCGCCTGCAGCCCGATAGCAAACAACAATTTGATCGGTTCCTAGCTCAATCTCGGCAGACCAGTCGGTTCGCTGCAGAGTCCAACAGTTGAGAACCTCAATATCTTGAATGCTCCCTAGATTGCGCAGCCAGGTTTCAATCGCTGGCAGGCTGTGGTTGTAGAGCGGCGTTTCAGGAAGCGGCAGGGTTGTCATCGTTAGTTGTGAGAGAGGGTGTTTCAATCGCGATTGCAGCAGTGGGTAGCAAAGCCTCAACACTGGGCTGAGCGATCGCGTGCACAGTATCAATTGGCTCTGTGGCTTGGAACCAACTCGGTGCTTGTAAGAGCTGCTCACCGCGCAGCAGACCCAAGCCAATTGTGAGCACCAGACAGCCAACCACCGTCAGCGAGAGTAAAAACAGCGCAAAAATTTCGCCGGCTGAGAGCGATCGCTCTCGATCGCTGGCAGTGGACACCACCCGTCGCGGGCGAGTGCTAGGCGGAGTGATCGTGGCTGCACGAGCGGCAGCCCAACGATGTTGCTCACGCTGAAAATCGTAGAGTCGGCGTCGGTCAGGATCGCTCAGAACTGCGTAGGCTTCTTGGAGCTTTTGAAATTCTTGCAAGGCTGCTGTCAATGGCAGCGTCGTTGTATCGGGATGGTACTGCTTACTCAGCTCACGATAGGCCTGCCGAATATCGCGATCGCTGGCATTGGGGGAAATGCGAAGACGCGCGTAGTGGTCTGGGCTAGTCGTCATTGCAGAGTCAGCAGAAAGAAAGGCAGACACGCAGGCGCAGTGCTGCAATGAAACAGCCTGTATTTTAACGGCTTCTGCGCTTCCTGTCGGGCGATCGCGCCGTCTAGCTGCTCATGTAGATTGATGTTTCTATGAAGAAAGATAGGCAATCCCCACCAGATACCCAGACAGAATCTACTCTAAAAGTGAGACCTCAACTTCCCTCTGATCGTGGATCATGTCCAGTTTGAAAAGTGAGTGGGGATCGCGGGGCATTGCTGATAGTTCCGGCTCAAATCACTCTCAATTTCGGAGGTGAGCGGTTATGCGAAAACTCAAAGCAGCTCTCAAGTCTGTTATTCACTTCCTATCGGAAGCTGCAGGTAGATTTTTTACTCCAGCTGAAGAAATTCCAGAAATTGGTGTTCAACCCTATAGCGAAGTGCCGCCTAACTCTGCTCAATCCTAAGTTAGGGTCTCCTGTGCTTGATTTTGCTGACAGCCTCATCTCAGTTTGAGAGAGGCTGTTGGCTTGGAGGAGAACCAGCGATCGCCGTAGAGTGAAGAGATTGCATGGCGGCTGCTTGTGACTTCTGGATTCCTGCTTGATGTTTGGACTTGGGCTAAAACACTGGGATGGCAGCCTTCGGCTCAGCAACAGCAGCAGTTTGAAGCGCTCTACCACGGCATCGTTGCAGGCAATCAGCGGCTAAATTTAACGCGCATCACCGATCCCGCTGAGTTCACTGAAAAGCATCTCTGGGACTCACTTTACGGCCTACGTCCGTTGCTCACGGATAATTGGAGCGGCGAGATTATCGACATCGGTACGGGTGGCGGCTTCCCAGGGCTGCCCGCTGCGATCGCCTTACCTCAGAGTCAAGTGACACTGCTGGATTCCACTCGCAAGAAAATTCAGTTCTTGCAAACCTTGGCGCAGGATCTGGGGCTTGCCAATGTGACTGCTCAGGTAGGTCGCGCAGAAGAATGGGGGCGCGATCGCCGGACACGGGCGCGTTACGACTGGGCCACGATTCGGGCTGTGGGCCCTGCCACCGTTTGCGCTGAATATTGTCTGCCCTTGCTCAAGATCGGCGGCAAGGCAGTGCTCTATCGCGGGCAATGGACGGAAGAAGAGGCGATCGCGCTGGATCGCGCTGTTGCGATTCTTGGGGGCAAAGTGGTTGAAGTTGCTGCCACCTTTCTGCCCGAGAGTGGTGCGGAACGACACTGCATCACCCTTCAGAAAACGGCCCAGACGCCGGCGGCCTATCCTCGCATGGTGGGGTTGCCCAGCCAGAAGCCACTTGGCTAGTCGAGAAAGTACCAGTCCGTAAAAGTTGCTGCTTGACCACACGCTTGGCCATCGGGCTGGCAGAGTGTCCAAATGATGGCGCGATCGATGCGAAAGCGACGGCCTTGGCTACTGATGCGGACGCCGCTGTAGTTATTGATATAGCCCTTAGCCAGTGCGTCACTCAGCATTTGCGATCGCGTCTCTCGCTCATCCGGTTCGGCGGTTAAGCGTGAGGGCAACCCGCAGAACTGCGACCATTCCAGCTCCCAGAGATCCAACGCGGTCTGGTTGCCGTAGTTGAGCAGGGGATCAGCAGCGCCATTGTGCGACACCACCACGAAAGGCACATTGAACAAGGCTTCAGCCTCTTGAAGGCGATCGCCACTACGAGGGATGAGCGAACGCCCGAGACATTGCTCATAGCTATCGAGCAGGATCTGGGTCCAGGCTTGAATCTCAGGCGTTTGCCAAGGCTGAAGACTCATTGCAGCATCCATCGAAGTTGAGTTAGGAAATCGCGGGGGCTGGGTTCGCTGTCGTTTGCAACCAGCGTTGCAGGATCGGATTGACCTGATCGGGGGCTTCATCCATCGGACAATGCCCGACGCCCGGCAGCGCCACAAATTCGCTCACAGCGGGATAGTTGGCCAGTTCCCGTCCTTGGGCGATCGGTTCCCACGGATCGGCCTCTCCCCAGAGAATCAAAGTTGGGCAAGTGACTAGCGGCAGTAAATCTTGCGGGAGCGGCCCTTGGGAGTAGGTGACGAATGCCAGAAAGACATCCACTGCGCCCGGATCGCGGGCGGGAGCTAGTAACAGCTCGATCAGTTCATCTGTGACGGCAGATTTATCGGCGTAAGCCTGCTGCAAAATCCGTCGCAGCGATCGCGGCTGGGCCAAGCGTTGGAAGAAAAAGCCCCCAAACGGCTTCCATGCTAAGAGCTGTTGGAAGATCGGTACCCCAAAACGGCGTGGCCAAGCAGATTGCGCCAGATAACGCTCGTGGAGCAGCCGTAGGGAGCAGTCCAGAAGTGCCAGCGATCGCACCAAAGACGGCTCATCCACGGCGGCTTGCAGCGCCACCACACAGCCGATTGAGTTGCCCACTAAATCAGCGGGCTCTCCGATTACCTCGCGGATAAAGTCGCGAACCAGTGCTGACCATGTTTCAAACCGATAGGGTAAGTCTTCACTGGGCTGCGGTTTGGCAGAACCTCCAAAGCCGAGCAGGTCGATCGCAAAGACCCGTTGTTGTTCGGCCAAAACTGGACTGTTCTGCCGCCAGTGGTCACTGCTGGCCCCAAAGCCATGAATGAGCAGTACCGGTGTTCCCTGACTGCCGAATTGCTGATAGCGAATCGTCTGTCCTCGCCACTGCCAGACTGCCATTCGCTTGGGGACTCCTTCACCACGAGATTCCTGTGAGTTCGCGATCGCAACCTGTGTAGGGTTGGAGTCGCTTCGCATCTCACCGTAAGGTAATCCTAGATGTTCCTCGGAGGGGCAATGGCCAACGTCAGCCTCTGCATGATCGTTCGCGACGAGGCGGAATTGCTGCCCCGCTGTCTGGCTTCGGTAAAAGACCAAGTAGACGAGTTGATCGTGTTGGATACGGGTTCCCGCGATCGCACGCCCGACATTGCCACTGAAGCCGGAGCTAACCTCCTTCATACGGATTGGGCAGACGACTTTTCCGCAGCAAGAAATCAGGCGATCGCAGCAGCAACTGGCGATTGGATTCTGGTGCTGGATGCTGATGAGGAATTAATCCCTGAGGCTTGGACAGAACTGCGATCGCAACTGGATCAACCCGAAGCCCTAGCTTTTACCGTCCTGCGCGAAGAAACCCAAGCGGGACAGGTGCCCTACTCGCGGCTGTCACGCCTATTTCGCAATCGACCCGAAATTCGTTTTCAGCGGCCCTATCACGAGCTGGTCGACGATAGCCTCCTTGCCCTGCAACAGCAGGACCCTAACTGGCGGGTTACGGCTTGGCCGACACCAGTGATTCGGCACTACGGCTATGGCCGCGATCGCCTGCAACAACGCGGCACTGCTGAGCGGATGCGCCGAAGCCTTGAAACGTGGCTGGCTGATCATCCTGAGGATGCCTATCTCTGCAGCAAACTGGGTGGACTACTCGTCCAAGAAGGAGATTTGAAAGCGGCGCAACGCTGGCTCAAACAAGGGCTGAAGCAAGGACGTCCAGAACCGGCGGTTCGCTATGAGTTGCTCTATCACCTAGCGCTACTGGAACGGCGGCAAGGCGATGTGGATGCAGCGATCGATCGCTATCAAGCAGCGCTGCAAGAGCCGGTTGATGCAATTCACAAACTCGGTGCTTGGGTTAACCTCTCGCATCTCTACCGCGATCGCGGGCAGGTGGGGCTGGCCTACGATGCTGCACGTCAGGCTGTGGCAGCGGCTCCCAGTGCCACGGTTGCTCTCACGGCTTGGGGCTTGGCTGCGCGAGCGATCAGCAACTATCCCGAGGCGATCGCGGCCTATCAGCAGGCACTTCAGCTCGATCCCAACGATCCCAGCCTTTACCAAAATCTGGGCGCCGTCCTCTTCCAAGTCGGGCAACTGGAAGCTAGTTACGAAGCTTTCCGGCAGGCGATCGCGGGCTATGAGCAACAGGGCTCACCAGAGGCACAACGACTAGCACTGCGGCTGCAAGCCATGGGAATTCGGCTGTGACAGGCAAAGTTTATCTAGTCGGTGCTGGGCCGGGTGACCCCGAATATCTGACGGTGCAGGCACAGCAATGTCTGCAGTCGGCAGAGGTACTGATCTACGACGCGCTGATCGACCCCCGAATCCTCGACTTAGTGCCAGCCAATTGCGATCGCATTGCCGTGGGCAAGCGGGGTGGTGCAGAGAGTACACCCCAAGCGGCTATCAATCAGTTGCTGGTTCAGCACTGTCAACGAGGACGCAGAGTGATTCGCCTCAAGAGTGGCGATCCCTTCGTCTTTGGCCGTGCCACCAGTGAGTTAGATGCGCTGGAGCGATCGGGCTGTGATTATGCCGTCTTGCCAGGACTATCGACTGCCTTGGCCGCTCCATTGCTGGCGGGCATCCCTATTACCGATCCGGTACTGAGTCGTGGATTTGCCGTCTACACCGTCCATGAACCGGACGCCCTCAACTGGGAAGCACTGGCGCAACTGGAAACGCTGATCCTGCTGATGGGCAGCCGCCACCTGCTGACGATTAGCCACGAGCTGATTCGTCATGGGCGATCGCCGGATAGTTCCGTGGCGCTGATTCAGTGGGCGGGACATCCGCAACAGACTGTCTTGGAAGGCAGTCTCAGCCGCATAGCCCAACAGTGGGGCGATCGCCCGTTATCGCCTTGCGTGATTGTGATTGGCGAGGTGGTACGGTTGCGAAAGTACTGGGCGCACTACCGTTGCGATGGCTGAGCAGCCGCTGATCGGTAAAACCATTTTGACGACACGGGCAGCGGGGCAATCCTCGATGTTCGCTGCACAGTTGCGAGCTGCCGGTGCAGCTGTGATCGAGATGCCGACCCTAGAAATCGGGCCACCCAGCTCTTGGCAGCCCCTCGATGAGGCGATCGCCGCGATCGCTGACTTCAACTGGTTGATTTTGGCCTCAGCGAATGCCGTTGAAGCAGTTCAAGAGCGGTTAGCGGCGCAGCAAAAAACATGGAGCGATGTTCCCTGCTCGATCGCCGTTGTCGGCCAGAAAACGGCTCAAGTATTGACTGCTCAGGGCGGTAAGACAGACTATGTGCCGCCGGAGTTTGTCGCTGAGTCATTGGTCGAGCATTTCCCTCAGCCCGTCACCGGTCAAAAGCTGCTCTTCCCTCGAGTTGAAACCGGCGGACGTGAGCAAATTACCCAAGCACTGCAAGCTCAGGGTGCGATCGTGACGGAAGTCCCAGCTTATGAGTCGCGGTGTCCTAGCCAGATTCCTGATGATGCATTGATTGCCTTGCGGCAGGCGCATTTGAACTTGATTAGCTTCACCAGCTCCAAAACAGTGCGTAACTTTTGTCAGCTGATGGAGTCGAATCTTGGCGCTGACTGGTCAGCCCGCATCTCGGGTGTGGCGATCGCTTCCATTGGCCCCCAAACCTCAATCACCTGTCAGGAACTGCTAGGACGAGTTGAAGTTGAGGCCCAGGAATATACCTTGGATGGCTTGCTCCTAGCGATCGAACAATGGGCGCGCCAAACCACCTGAACCCCGCTCAGCGACGCATTGGTTTAACCGGAGGAATTGCCACCGGCAAATCGACCGTCGCGGACTATCTGCGCGATCGCTATCAGCTACCGATTCTGGATGCCGATCGCTATGCCCGTGAGGTTGTGGCTGTTGGCTCGCCGGTTCTCCAAGCGATTCGCGATCGCTATGGGGCATCGATTTTGCTGGCAGACGGTCAACTCGATCGCCAAAAACTAGGGGCAATCATCTTTGCCGATCCGGCTGAACGGCAGTGGCTAGAACAGCAAACTCATCCTGCGATCCGCGCTTGCTTTGAACGAGATCTGGCACAGCTTGCGACGGCACCAACGGTAGTGATGGTCATTCCGCTTTTGTTCGAAGCTGGCCTTCAAGCTTGGGTGCAGGAAATTTGGGTGGTGGCTTGTCCACCCGAGCAACAACGCGATCGCTTAATTCAGCGCGATCGCCTATCACTCACAGCAGCCGAACAACGCCTTGCAGCCCAATGGCCGTTAACCCAAAAGTGTGAGCAAGCCGATATCGTGATTGATAACAGCCGCGATCGTACTTTTACTTTTCAACAGGTTGATCAAGTCTTAGAAAAATCGTTCGATTAAATCTAAAACTTTTTGCAGATTTCTATTAGAGTCAATGAAGCGATCAGAAGCAGTTACATTAGTCAAGTCACATCAGATAGAGCTGTTGAACCTCGGAGTTAAGTCACTGAGCCTCTTTGGCTCAGTTGCACGGGATCAAGCCAATTCAAAAAGCGACATTGATATTTTGGTTGAATTAGATAACTCAATTGGATTCTTTGAGTTTTTTCAGATCAAGCATTACTTGGAAAAAATATTGGATGCTTCTGTTGATCTAGGTACAGTTGAGGCTTTAAAGGAGCATGCTAGACAACCTATCTTAGATGATCTAATTCATGTCTTCTAGATCAGATCTGGCTAGGATTCAAGATATTCTTGATGCCATTCAAAGCATTCAAGGTAAGACTAGAAGCTTAAGCTTTGAGCAGTTTTGCCAAGATGAGATCCTCATCAAGGCTGTACTCTACGACTTAATTGTTATTGGTGAGGCAGCCAACAACATATCAAATGATATTCAGGCTTTAGCACCTGAGATTCCTTGGCGACTGATGAGTGATATGCGAAACATTGTGGCTCATGAATATTTTCGAGTGAATCTCAGGATTACTTGGTCTACTGTTCAAAGGAATTTGCAACCATTGATCACTCCGCTCCAGCAGTTGAAGGCAAAGTTAATAGACTGATTCCCTAGTAGAGTTCAACACCAGTAGGAATTGTTGTGACTGATCCGCGTTCGCCGCAGGTGCGGGGGGTTGGGAAAACTTTGGTGGGATTCGCGCGTTCGAGAGGATCGAAGGCATGGCGGAGCCACTGCATCGTTTCTAAATCTTCGGGGTTGAACATGGCCGGCATATAGCAGCGTTTGTCAGCACCGATGCCATGTTCGCCCGAGATACTACCGCCGACTTTCACACAGAGCTTGAGGATTTCGCCACCCAAAGCTTCCACTCTTTCCAAAGCCCCTGGATCATTGCGATCGTAGAGAATCAGCGGGTGCAAATTACCATCGCCAGCATGAAACACATTGGCGACACGGTAGCCATGTTGTTGGCCTAACTGCTCAATTTCATGCAATACAAACGGCAGCGTCGATCGCGGAATCACGCCATCTTGCACGTAGTAACTTGGGCTAATCCGTCCGACGGCGGCGAAGGCTGCTTTGCGTCCTTTCCAGAGTCGCAGCCGATCTTCAGCATCAGTTGCGATCGCGATCGATCGGGCTCCATGTTGTCGGCAAACCGCTTCCACATCGCGGATTTGTTGCTCAACTTCTGAAGCGCGCCCATCCAATTCCGCTAACAAGATTGCTGCTGCATCGCGGGGATAGCAATCGCTTTTCACCACGTCTTCAACGGCATTGATGCTGAAGTTATCCATTAGCTCCAGACCAGCCGGCAAAATGCCTGCAGCGATGATTCCTGAAACGGCAGCTCCAGCCGCTTCGATACTACTGAAATCTGCGAGGAGAACTTGAACAGATTGCGGCAAAGGTTGCAGCCGCAGCGTCACTTCAGTGGCGATTCCGAGGGTGCCTTCTGAGCCGACGAAAATGCCGCAAAGATCGTAGCCGGGCAGATCAGCGATCGCGCCACCCACCTGAATGACCGAAGCATCCGGCAGGACGAGTGTCAGTCCTAAGACGTGGTTATTGGTGACGCCATGCTTGAGGCAGTGCACTCCGCCGGAGTTTTCAGCCACATTGCCGCCAATCGAGCAAACGCTTTGACTGGAGGGATCAGGTGCATAGAAAAAACCAGCCCCTGTTGTCGCTTGCGTCACCCAACTATTGATCACGCCGGGTTGAACACGAACGCGCTGATTATCGTAGTCAATTTCGAGAATTTGGCGCATCCGTGCCGTCACAATTAGCACCGAATCTTCCACGGGTAGCGCACCGCCCGAAAGCCCTGTGCCTGCTCCCCGCGCCACAAACGACAGATTGAATTGATTGCAAAGGCGCACAGCGGTCGCCACTTCTTCAGTACTGCGTGGCAACACCACCAAGGGCGGCAGTTGGCGATGATTTGTCAGACCATCGCATTCGTAGACGAGTAATTCTTCGCGCCGCTCAACGACTTGCTCTCGCCCCAAGGCCTCACGAAAGGCTTGAGCGATCGCAGTCCAATTGGGAGCGGCAACGGCGGTCATGCTGGTGGCTAGACAAACTGTTGCCTATGCTACCCCTCTGCTTGGGCGAGCAAGTCTAGTAGTTGTGTTTCGTCTAATTGCGGAATCCCGAGAGCGATCGCCTTCTCCAACTTGCTCCCTGCTTCTGCACCGGCGACGACGTAGCTGGTCTTCTTACTGACGGAGCCTGAGACTTTGCCGCCTGCTGCTTCAATCAACGCTTTGGCTTCATTTCGACTGAGGTGGGGCAGCGTGCCCGTTAGGACGAAAGTTTGACCTGCTAATGCCTGCGATCGCAGGCTGGCTGCTTCACCTTGCAGTTGCAGTCCGGCTTGTTCCAGAGCAGCCACAAGGTCTTGATTCACTCCAATGGCGAACCACTGATGCACAGCATCAGCGATCTCGCTGCCAATCCCGTAGACCGCCGCTAATTCCTCAGGTGTTGCTTGCGCAAGAGCCTCAACCGAGGTGAAAGCTGCTGCCAGATTTTTGGCATTCACCGCGCCCACATGACGGATGCCCAGGCCATAGAGTACCCGTGACCAAGGTTGCTGGCGCGACTTGTCGATCGCCTGCACTAAGTTCTGCGCAGACTTTTCGCCAAAGCGCTCCAGACTCGCCAGCAGTGGTACATCGAGACGGTAGAGATCAGCGATCGCATTCACCAACCCTCTACTAACCAGCTGATCGACTAGCTTTTCGCCCAAACCTTCGATATCGAGGGCATCGCGGCTCGCCCAATGCGTCAGCGCTCCCCGCACGATCGCGGGACAGGTTGAGTTTACGCAGCGGGTGACTGCTTCATCTTCCGCTCGACTGACAGGTTGGCCACATTCAGGACAGTGGTCGGGCAGGCTGACTCGCTGAGCAGTAGCAGGTCGCAAATCGGTGAGAACGCGCACGACTTCGGGGATGATTTCGCCGGCTTTACGCACCACGATCGTGTCGCCAATATGCAAATCGAGTTCCCGCAAGCGATCGGCATTGTGGAGGGTGGCTCGGCTGACGGTGGTTCCCGCCAGAGAAACGGGGGTAAATTCTGCAACGGGTGTTAGCGCTCCCGTTCGCCCAACTTGAACGGTGACGCGCTGCAGTTGGGTTGGTGCTTCGTCAGCAGGATATTTGAGAGCGATCGCCCAGCGCGGGAATTTCTGAGTGAAGCCCAGTTCGTCTTGCAGGCGGCGCGACTGCAATTTGACCACCACTCCATCGGTTAAGTAGGGCAGGTCACGGCGGCGGGCATCCCAATCGCTGAAGTATTGCTCAACTGCCGCCAATGTCGAACAAATTTGGCGGTGTGGTTCGACTCGAAAGCCCAAACTTTGGAGGCGATCGAGACTTTCCGCTTGGTCAAGATCGCCCCAGCCATCGGGGCCATGCAGGGTGTAGGCAAAAAAGTCGAGCTGACGCTCAGCGACAACGCGAGGATCTAGTTGCCGCAAGGTACCCGCAGCGGCGTTCCGAGGATTCGCAAACAAGGCTTCGCTACGTTGCTCTCGTTCCGTGTTGATCTGCTCAAAGCGCGTCAGCGATAGGAAGGCTTCGCCCCGCACTTCTAGCCACTCTGGCGGTTGGTCGGTTTGGAGCCGCAGCGGAATGCTTTTGATCGTGCGCAGATTCGCCGTAATTTCCTCGCCGCGAGTCCCATCGCCCCGAGTCGCACCGCGCACCAACAGGCCGTTTTTATAGCTGAGGGCGATCGCGGCCCCATCGATTTTCAGTTCGCAGACATAGCCAGCATCAGCCGGAATGTCAGGCGCGAGTTTGCGCCAGCGCTGATCCCAAGACTCCAGTTCTTCCGCATTGAAAGCATTTTCAAGGCTGTAGAGCGGCACGCGGTGCTGAACACTTTCAAAGCCAGTAGCAGGCTGCTCGCCCACGCGTTGGGTGGGGCTGTCAGAAGTGATCAGGTCGGGATGCTGCTGTTCAAGATCCTGCAGTTCGCGGTAGAGCCGGTCGTAGACCGAGTCTTCCATCACCGGCTGATCGAGAATGTAGTAGGCGTAGCTAGCCTGCTGCAACAGCTGCCGTAACTCGCTGGCTCGCTGGGCGATCGCCGTGGCAGGAGTGGTCGTCTCAGAAGCGGTCATGGCTGGCTATCGGTATCCCTCGTTCAGTATCTCGCTCCCACCTAAAACGGGGAAATCTCTAAAGGCTGAGCCAATTTAGCGATCGCGAGGCTATGCAGAAGACAAGGACGCTGAGCTAAGCCCATGGCGACTTCTGCAACAAAACCCACTGTCGACCCGCGCCGCCGCCGTCTGGAGTTGGCGATTAAACGCCAAGGGGCCAAGGCCGATGCGCTGATTGAGATTTTGCACGAGGCACAATCGCTCTACGGCTACCTCGATCGCGAACTATTGCACTGGGTGGCGCAGCAATTGGCTTTACCCCGCAGCACTGTCTATGGCGTTGCCAGCTTCTATCACCTGTTTCAGCTCAACCCCTCGGGACGGCATCGCTGCGATGTCTGCCTAGGCACTGCCTGCTATGTCAAAGGGTCGCAGGCCATTCTCGATCGCCTGATAGTGGAGTTGGGCATTCGCGAAGGCAAAACAACTGGCGATGGCGCGATTTCCCTCGGGACGGTGCGCTGTGTCGGGGCCTGCGGAATCGCTCCCGTCGTGGTCTATGACGGTGATATTCAAGGCCGCCAAGAATCTGAAGCGGTCTGGCAACAAGTCCAAGCTTGGCAGCAGGAGGCGCACTAATGGATTGGGAAGATTTGGGGCGCTTGGCCAATGAGGAACTGACTCGCCAGAAGCCGATTCGTCTGCGCTGTTGTACGGCTACGGGCTGTCGTGCCAATGGGGCTGAGGCTGTTTTCAAGGCTGTTCAGCAAACGATCGCGGATCAAAATTTGGGCGATCGCTGCGAGGCAGTTAGCGTCGGTTGCTTGGGTTTATGTGGGGCTGGCCCTCTAGTGCAATGCGATCCCAGCGATCGCCTCTACAGTGACCTCCGTCCTGACCAAGCAGCGGATCTCATCGCGGCGGCTCAAGGGGAAACGACGGATTTACCTGAAGTTGATCAAACTCAGCCCTTCTTCAGTCAGCAACTGAAAATCGTTAATCGCCACAGCGGTTTGCTCGACCCCGATCGCCTTGAGAGTTATCTGGCAGCGGGTGGCTATCGTGCTTTGATGCACGCCATCTTTGACCTGACACCCGCTGAGGTTGTGGAGATCATCCGGCTGAGTGGATTACGGGGGCGCGGCGGCGGAGGCTATCCCACAGGCTTGAAGTGGGCGACCGTTGCCAAAATGCCGGGCGATCGCAAGTTTGTCGTTTGCAACGGCGATGAGGGTGATCCCGGTGCCTTCATGGATCGCAGCGTGCTGGAAAGCGATCCCCACCAAGTGATTGAGGGTATGGCGATCGCGGCCTACGCAGTAGGTGCGAACTTTGGCTATCTCTACGTGCGGGCGGAATATCCGCTGGCGATCGCACGGCTCAATCAAGCGATTCGCCAAGCTCGCCGCCATGGCTTGCTGGGCAGCAGCGTGTTGGATAGTCGCTTCAGCTTTGATCTAGAAGTGCGGATTGGAGCAGGAGCGTTTGTCTGCGGCGAAGAAACGGCACTCATCCACTCGATTCAGGGAGAACGTGGGGTGCCTCGGGTACGGCCGCCCTATCCCGCTGAATCCGGACTCTGGGGTTGCCCGACACTGATCAACAACGTCGAGACCTTCGCCAACATTGCCCCGATCGTGGAGCAAGGTGCAGACTGGTTTGCGGCGATCGGGACTCCGATGAGCAAGGGCACGAAAGTCTTTGCGTTGACCGGAAAGCTACGCAATAACGGCCTGATTGAAGTGCCCATGGGCATTCCGCTGCGGCAGATTGTCGACGGCATGGGCATTCCCGAAAGTCCCGTCAAAGCCGTACAAACGGGTGGCCCTTCCGGCGGCTGTATTCCCCTCGCCCAACTGGATACGCCGGTCGACTACGACTCACTCGTACAACTGGGATCAATGATGGGTTCCGGGGGCATGGTGGTGATGGACGAGCACACCGATATGGTGGCGATCGCCCGCTTCTATATGGAGTTTTGCCGTTCTGAAAGCTGTGGCAAGTGCATTCCCTGCCGAGCCGGGACGGTGCAGCTGCACGAACTATTGGGTGCGATCGCGGAGGGACGAGCGACGGCGCTTGATCTGCAAAAGTTGGAAGACCTCTGCCTCCTCGTCAAAGACACCAGCCTCTGCGGCTTGGGTATCTCCGCTCCCAATCCGGTTCTCAGTACGCTGCGCTGGTTCCGCCACGAGTATGAGTCGCGGCTAATCCCCGATCGGGCGATCGCGCCAACTCGCTAGTCGAGCCGGGATGAGTCTTCAGTGAGCAGCGATCGCCGCAGTTGATCGAGTGCATCGCCTGCGCTCAGTCGCCGCACCCAGTCCCGTCCACGCTCCGCACCCCAACGCCGCTCCACGCTGAAGCAGCCCGATGGCCCTGCAATGCCGATATAGACCAACCCGACAGGCTTGGTTTCTGTGCCACCATCCGGTCCTGCAATGCCGGTAATCGAGATGCCCCAGGTCGTCCCTAAGCGCTGTTGAATGCCGATCGCCATCTGCTCTGCAACCGCTGCACTAACTGCACCAGATTCAGCCAAAGTTCCTGCCGAGACGTTGAGGAGCGATTGTTTGACGCGGTTGTCGTAGGCGATCGCACCACCCCAAAACCATTGAGAGCTACCGGGAATGGTGGTGATCAGCTGACCGAGACCGCCGCCCGTACAGGATTCGGCGACTGACAAAGTCTGACCGCGATCGCGCAAAATCTTACCCACCACCGAGGCCAAGCTATCGCTGTCGGCACCGTAGCAATCCCTGCCTGCGATCGCCCGCAGTTCTTGTTCGATCGGAGCAATTAAGGCTTGTCCCTCCGCCTCGGAAGTGGCTGCCGCCGTGATCCGCAGCTTCACTTCGCCGTTGTTGGCGTAGGGAGCAACCGTTGGATTTTGAAGGTCAAAAAAGGGCGCTACCTTTTCGGCCAGAGCCGACTCGGAAATGCCCCAAAATCGCAGCAGCCGACTAACAAGGATTGAGCGACACCAACCGTTTTGATGGAGCCATGGGACTGCTGTTTCTGCCCACATCCGGCGCATTTCTGCCGGTACCCCCGGAAAGGTCATCAGCGTCAGGCCCGATCGCGGCGACCAAATCATGCCGGGGGCGGTGCCGCTGGGATTGGGCAGCAGTTCTGCCCCCACAGGTAACAGGGCTTGCTTGCGGTTGTTATCGGTCAAGACCCGCCCGCGCCGCGCAAACTTGGCTTCAATATCAGCGATCACCTCGGGACGCTCAGCCAAGGGCGTATCGAAACAAGCAGCTAAAGTCTCGGTGGTCAGGTCATCTGGGGTTGGCCCTAGACCGCCCGTGAAAATCAGCAGCCCCGATCGCTCGGCCGCAATTTTGACCGCTGCCTGCAAGCGATCGCGGTTGTCGCCCACCACCGTTTGGAAGTAGTGAGGGATCCCCAGTTGCGCGAGCTCTTCGGCTAAAAACTGAGCATTGCTGTTGAGGATGTTGCCCAGCAGCAACTCTGTGCCGACACTGATAATCTCGGCGCAGTAACGGGGATCCGACATGAGTTAAGTCCGAGGGAGAGAACGGCGCGATCGGCGGCGTGAGAGTACAAACAGAACAATCACCAGCAGCGTTGATGCGATCGCATAGGCATAACCGCTGGGGATGTTAGCAAAGGCAAGTGCCCAGCTCCCAGCGCAGAGCGTTAACCCGTAAATCAAGACGACAGTGCGGCGATGGGAAAAGCCAGCGTCGAGTAAGCGATGGTGCAGGTGACGTTTATCGGCTTTGAACGGTGATTGGCCACTGCGGAGGCGATCGAAAATGACCGTCACCATGTCGAGCAGTGGCACCGCCAAAATCAGGAATGGGAGTAAGACCGCCACGGTTGCCAAGCTCTTGACCAGCCCAATGACCCCCACTCCGGCCAACGTGAAGCCAATGAAGTAGGAACCGCCATCGCCCATGAAAATCTTGGCAGGATTGAAGTTGTAGCGCAGGAAGCCAAGGCAGCCACCAGCAAGGGCGGCAGCCACCAAAGCAGCAGCCGGTTGCTGCACCGCTAGCGCCACAATCAACAAAATGACAGCAGAAATCCCTGAAACACCGGCGGCTAGTCCATCGAGGCCGTCAATCCAGTTGATGGCATTGGTCATGCCGACCAGCCAGATCACTGTTACAGGTAAGCTCAGCCATTCCGGCAAGACGTAAACACCGCCGACAAACGGAATCGTCAGCAAGTCAATGCGCACCCCAACCAGCCAAACCCCTGAGGCCACTGCCAATTGCGCTAACAATCGGGTGATTGGCGACAACGAGAAAAAGTCGTCGGCGAGGCCAATTAAGAAGAAGACCAAGCCGCCAATGGTGACGCCCCAGATTTCGTATTCGCGATCGGGAGGCAGAACACCGAAACCGCCCAGCCACCAAGTCAGGAGCAGGGCGGCAAGGGATCCCAGAAAAATTGAGATCCCTCCCAGGCGCACCATCGGTCGATGGTGAACCTTGCGCTCTCCGGGTTGATCAACAAGCCCCTGCTGCAACCCAAGGCTGCGCACCAGTGGTGTCGTCAGGACGACGACCAAGGCAGAAACACAGAAGGCCAACAACGGGTACAGCGAAGCAGGCGCAGCCGGGGCTGTCATGATGGCAAGACGATAGAGGGCCTAAACCGCGACTGGCGTTGCGGGCGACAGATGTGGGTACAGCGGGAAGCGCGCACACAGCTCCAGCACTCGACGACGACAGCTATCTTCCATGCTGCTGTCTTCGGGGTTGAGCAGGCGATCGGCAATGATATCTGCCACGATCGCAAATTCTGCTTCCTTGAAGCCCCGAGTCGTCATCGCTGCCGTACCCAGGCGAATACCGCTGGTGACAAACGGCGATTCGGGATCGAAGGGCACCGTGTTCTTGTTAGCGGTGATGTTGACGTCGCTAACCAGCAAGTCCGCGACTTTACCAGTCATGCCAATCGATCGCAGATCCACCAGCAAGAGGTGGTTGTCGGTGCCATCGGAGACGATCTTGAGGCCGCGTTCTTGTAGTTGTTTCGCCAAGGCTTGGGCGTTAGCAATCACCTGCGCTGAGTAGACTTTGAACTCAGGGCGGAGTGCTTCACCAAAAGCGACTGCTTTAGCAGCAATCACATGCTCCAACGGACCGCCTTGGGTGCCGGGGAAGACCGATTTATCCAGCTTTTTGCCGAGTTCTGCATCGCGAGTCAGAATCAAGCCACCGCGAGGACCCCGCAGAGTTTTGTGGGTCGTTGTGGTGACGACATCGCAATGAGGAATCGGGCTGGGATGCAAACCAGCTGCGACCAAACCAGCGATATGCGCCATGTCAGCTAGCAAGTAAGCGCCGACTTCATCAGCAATCTCGCGGAATTTGGCGAAATCAATCTGGCGCGGGTAAGCCGAATAACCGCAGATGATCAGCTTGGGACGGTGCTGTAGGGCAAGCTCGCGAATGGCATCGTAGTCGAGGCGCTCGGTTTCGCGATTGACGCCATAGTGAACGGCGTTAAACCATTTGCCAGAAACATTGACCGGTGATCCGTGGGTCAGGTGCCCGCCGTGGGACAGATCCATGCCCAAGAACGTGTCACCGGGTTGGAGCAGTGTCAGGAAAACAGCAAAGTTAGCCTGCGCGCCGCTGTGAGGCTGGACATTGGCATGAGCTGCGCCGAACAGTTCTTTCGCGCGTTCGATCGCCAGTTCTTCCGCTTGGTCAACGAACTCACAGCCGCCGTAGTAGCGCTTGCTAGGCAGACCTTCCGCGTATTTATTGGTCAGCACCGAACCTTGAGCTGCCATCACTGCCGGCGAGGCGAAGTTTTCGCTGGCGATCAGTTCGAGGTGTTCTTGCTGGCGCTGCAGCTCTCGGCCAATGATGGCCGCGATCGCCGGATCACTTTGGGCGAGGAAGTCAAAGTTCGTCTCAGTCACGGACAGATTCCTTGGAAAGCTTGTGGGCGGGTCAGAGGGATCGGCCGCAACAAAACCATCCTCAGCCCCGAGATGTTGCCAGAGTCTCTATCCTAACTTGGTTGCTTGGTTTCCTTGAGTTGCTCGGACAACTCCAAGTGGAGATTGGCTTTGACTACTCGCTGCTGAGCCTTAGGGGGCTGGTTGGCTAGGCCAGCAGGTTCTCAGTCGCGATCGCTGCATCCAGTAAAGCCAGACTTTGACTGAGATCCTCACTCCGTAGCAGTTGCTGACGCAGGTCTTGATGGTCGGGCTGATCAGCGAGATACCAACCTAAGTGCTTGCGAGCTTGCAGGAATCCTGCCACTCCTTTGTCCTCCCAGAGCAGCAGCAAATGTTCTCGTGCCAGTTGGAGTCGATCGCGAAGCGTCAATTCCGGTGTCAGCGCTCCAGTCTGAAGATAGCGATCGATCGCGCCAACCAAGCCCGGATTCCCGAGGCTGCCACGCCCGCACATCACGCCATCTGCACTTGTTTGCTGGAGACAGGCGATCGCATCCGCGGGCGAGTTGATATCGCCATTGGCGATTACCGGAATCGAGAGTAGTGACTTGACGCGTGCAATCCAGCGCCAATCGGCTTGACCGCTATAACCTTGACTGCGACTGCGGGCGTGGAGGGTCAGTAGTTGCGCACCCGCGTCCTCAAGCTGGCGGGCAAAGTCGAGAATCGTTACCTGTTCCCAGCCCAAGCGGGTTTTGACCGTGACGGGAATACTGACGGCAGCAGCAACCGCTTGCACGATCGCGATCGCTAGCTCTGGTTCCTGCAATAGAGCCGACCCACCCCGTTTGCGCGTCACTTTATTGACGGGGCAGCCCATATTGAGATCAATGCAAACGGCACCAGCCGCTTCTGCCTGTTGAGCTGCGGCGGCTAAAACCTCTGGTTGATAGCCAAACAACTGCGCCCCGATCGGTTGTTCAGACGGTAGAAATTGCCAGCGATCGCGCCCTTCTAGTTGCAGTCCCGCGTGAGCCATCTCGGCAAAAATGAGGGACTGTGGAGCCGATCGCCGTACCAATTGTCGGAAACTGCGATCGCTGACGCCCGCCAGCGGCGATTGCAAGACGCGACTATGCAGCGTCAGAGAACCGACTTGCAGTGGCGTTTGTAAATAGGCAGGAATTGCTCGGTCAGCAACGGCAAATTCAGCCACAGCAGTGAGGAAAGCACACTCTACCCATAGAATAAGTTGATGGCTCTTCCATCCCGCTGCGATCGGGGTTTTTGCTGATGCCAATTGCTGTCGGAACGATTCAAACCCTCGGATTTCCGCCAATTATCGCGGCGGCAGATGCGATGGTCAAAGCGGCTCGGGTCACCATCACCCAGTATGGATTGGCGGAAAGTGCCCAATTCTTTGTCTCGGTGCGGGGACCCGTTTCGGAAGTCGAAACGGCTGTCGAAGCAGGGTTGAAAGCAGTTGCTGAAACCGAAGGGGCAGAGCTGATCAATTACATCGTCATCCCGAATCCGCAAGAAAACGTGGAAACGGTGATGCCGATCGACTTCACGGCTGAATCCGAGCCCTTTCGGTCTTAGGCCACGGACTTTACAATCGACACTGCGACGCGAAGGAGTTTGAGATGTCTCAGCAGGCAATTGGCTCGCTGGAAACGAAGGGCTTTCCCCCAATCTTGGCGGCAGCTGATGCCATGGTCAAAGCTGGCCGAATCACGATCGTGAGCTACATGCGGGCCGGTAGCGCTCGCTTTGCAGTCAACATTCGGGGCGACGTCTCAGAAGTTAAAACGGCGATGGATGCGGGCATTGAAGCCGCAAAAAATACCCCCGGTGGCACCCTCGAAACATGGGTGATCATTCCTCGCCCGCACGAAAACGTAGAAGCAGTCTTCCCGATCGGCTTCGGTCCAGAAGTGGAACAATATCGACTCTCAGCTGAAGGCACTGGCAGCGGCCGCCGCTAAACCATTGAAGTTGCCCATTCACAGGCGACTTGAGAATTCCTCACCTAAAAGAGCTGAGCCGCGATCGCGTTTCGGCTCTTTTTTGTTTCATTGCAGCAAGGAGTGATCCCTATGTCTGTTGTCATTACTGACGAAACTCTCTGGGCAATCCTCAATGATCAGCTGTCGGATCAAGAGGCTCATGCCTTGGTCTGGCAAGCGTTGGGCTATGTATGGGATGAACAGCAATCTTGTTGGGATGTAACAGCGGTCGCAGAGGAGTGGCGACAGGACTATCCAGAGCCACCGCAGTTTATTGAAAGCCGTCCTGCAACGGTGAAACTGACACGATCGATCCCTGCCCCCTACAAGCAACTGTTGAAGGAAGAGCTGGGCTTTGGTGGCTATTCAATCAACGAATTGATTCCCCGTAAAACCCGTCGTGCCACGATCGTGAATTGGCTGCTCGCCTATCGTCGCCAACAGGGAGCAGCAGCCCACTAACTGCGCTGAATCAGGGAGATCAATCAGCAAATCTTGAGTTTCTTATAGCTGCCTCTCGACTATCAGACAGAGAAAGCACAGGATTGATACAGTCCTCATAACTTGTGATGACTATAGAGTGTGGTAGTTCGCAAATGAGTCGATCGCATTAGTCAGGTAGCCTCACATGAGAGCGAATCTTCAGACTGCATTGGACAAGAGCATCCTTGATGACTTGTTCATGGTCTGCTTGGCACTGATTGATGTGTTCCTGCTCTTCTTCGAGGTTTTGAGTGCCCATACGCCTGAGCAGACCTATGCGCTCCAAGTTGCTGACACGATCATTGCCTGTATTTTTCTCACTGAATTCTGCGTCCGCTTTTTTTAGCCGAGAATAAGACTCTATTTTTTCGCAAATACTGGTGGGAACTACTCGCTTCTATCCCCATCAATGATCTACTTTTTCAGGCATTGAGGGGACTCCGTATCGTTCGCATCGTTCGTTTGCTACGATTGCTGCGTTTTATCCGTTTTCTGGTTCGCTTCCGAATTGTTCTCGAAGCCTCAGCACGCTTTGCGGAGAAAACCTACCTGCTCTACATCGCTACATTGGCAGCAATTGTGGTGATGTCGGCAGCACTCGGTTTCTACTATCTAGAAGTTAATGTTAACGAAAACGTCAATAGTCTCTGGGATTCTTTCTGGTGGACGATTGTCACAATTACTACGGTTGGCTATGGCGATATCTATCCAGTTACCACGGCAGGCCGAATTCTCGCGATCGCCTTGATGCTGGGCGGAATTGCGACCTTTAGCTCAATTACAGCCGCGATCGCTGCCTATGCGATTAGCAAAAACAAATCAACGGCTGAGTAGTTTTCTAGGCAATTATGAGTCAGCTTTTGGCGCTGACCAGTTTTCGTGGATCGTCTGACGACTGCGGGCGATCGCCAAAGCCCCATCTGGCACATCTTTATTGATGGTGGAGCCAGCGGCGATCGTCACATCTTGACCGATCGTGACAGGAGCAACCAAAACACTATTCGCACCCGTTTTGCTGCGATCGCCAATTACGGTTGGGTGTTTGTTTACACCATCGTAGTTAGCGGTAATCGTACCAGCGCCGACGTTTACCCGTTGCCCCAAGGTGGCATCGCCTAAGTAGGACAGGTGAGCAACATTCGTGCGATCGCCGATTGTGGATTTCTTAACTTCGACAAAGTTACCAATCCGGCAGGCTTCACCGATCGTGGCTGCTCCGCGCAGGTGTGCAAAGGGACCAATCTTGCTGTTAGCTGCGATCGTGCTGTCGCTGATCACCGACATCTGAACCGTGACGCCATCGCCCAACTGACTGTTAGTAATCAGGCTGCCGGGACCGATCGTGCAGTTGTTGCCGATGACTGTATTGCCACGCAGATGGGTCTGGGGTTCGATCACCACGTCTGTGCCGAGTTGCACGGTTTCATCGATCGTGATGCTGGCGGGATCGACGAGTGTGACGCCTGCCAACATCCATTGCTGACGAATCCGCTCTTGCAAAATGCGGAAGGAGTCGGCTAATTGCAGGCGATCGTTGATGCCCAGAATCTCTTGACTATCCGCCACTTCAACGGCTGACACCGGATCCAGATAAGTGATCGCTTCTGTTAAGTAATACTCCTGCTGGTCATTGGCAGTGCTCAGCTTTGGCAGCACAGCTTCCAGATCCGGCCAGCGGAAGCAGTAGACACCAGCATTGACACGAGGGTTTTGACGCTGGGCTGGTGTGCAGTCACGGTCTTCAATGATTTCGCAAACACGGCTGGTCGCATCGCAGAAGACGCGGCCATAGCCTTTGGGCTGGTTCAGTTGCGCTGTTAGGAGAGTCGCTGCAGCACCACTGCGTTGATGCCCCGAGACTAAGGCTTCGAGGGTTTCGCTCCGCAGTAGTGGCACATCACCGTTCAAAACGAGGAGATCACCTAGGTAGCCCTTCAGGTGCGGCAAGAGTTGCTGAACTGCGTGACCGGTGCCCAACTGCTGCGTCTGCTCGACAAATTCAACATCGCTGCGATGGGCCAAAGACTCCCGCACGCGATCGCCCTGATAACCGACGATCACAAAGCAGCGATCGACGTTGAGTGGCGCCAGACTAGCCAACACGCGATCGAGTAAGGTTTGACTACCGAGACGGTGCAACACCTTCGGCAGCTGCGATTTCATC
This sequence comes from Synechococcus elongatus PCC 11801, assembly GCF_003846445.2. NCBI lineage: Bacteria > Bacillati > Cyanobacteriota > Cyanophyceae > Synechococcales > Synechococcaceae > Synechococcus > Synechococcus elongatus. Next base: position 2,146,568 of record NZ_CP030139.2, read on the forward strand.
CGAGTTCCTTTGCCCGCAGCCAAGATGGCAACAGCAACCATGCGACAGCAAAGCCTCCGAACAAAATACTGAGGACAGGAAGAATCCAGGGGCAGAATATCACCGAAGAACGCCGTTCAGCAGTCGAGGCAACGGGAGATTGACCTTGAACAGCCCGCATTGCGACAGTTGCGGACAGCTGTAGCTCAGGAGCAAAAGATGCCAAAGAAAACTGTCTAGCACGGCCAGATGGAAGACTTCAAGGCGCGAATCAAGGGATTTCTAGTGGGTTGGGATAATTAACTAGATGCCAGCGCTTAGGATGCGATTGCAGCTCATTTTGCCAAATATCTCATTGCCCTTGGCTGCCACGTCTGAGCCTAGCAAAGCGTTGGATGGCAAGCCATGTTTGCGAAGAGCTGCGTTGGCAACAGCCGCTCTTTCAAGATTAGGCATCGATGGTTTGGCAATCAGCATGCACTTCATGCTGGCGTAAACCCAGCCACCTCTATCCACAGAAGTGCCCATAAAGTCGCTGCGGTAGTAGGTCGGGATGCTGGCAAGGAATTCTGCATTAGATTTTTCATCTGCCGCAGCTTGAGCTTCTGCTCTTTGAGTCGTCAGCGCTTCTAGCTTTCTTTTTTCGCCGCTGGCATAGGTGAGCATGCCAAGAAACAACACGCCAGCAATACTCAAGGCAATTGTCTGAGGACTATATTTCATCTGCCCTTTTCTCTGTACTTTTGGAATGGTGCCCGCAGCCAAACCGAAAGTTGTAACTAAGCTACAGGTAAGCGAGCAGTGGAGTTTAGTCGCGATCGGGGCAGCAGGTGTCATGCAGTAGCAAGTCCTCTGCTCTTGGAGTCAACCAACGAATCTCTGTCCTAGTGAGGAGAGGAGAATTCACCCTGGCTGGAATGTGGAGCAGGCGATCGCCGAGTCTTCAAGCACTTCAGATGCGGTGATAGGATAGGCGAGAGACTTGCTACGGCGCGGGTTCTCGCCTGTTTTTCGCCTAACCGCTGCCACCATGCTGAATCTGCTGCTGGGCGATCCCAACGTCCGCAAAGTCAAAAAGTACAAACCCCTCGTCACCGAAATCAATCTGTTGGAAGAGGACATTGAACCCCTCTCCGACGAAGATTTGATTGCCAAAACAGCTGAGTTTCGCCAGAAGCTCGACAAGGTTTCCCACTCGCCAGCTGCAGAAAAAGAATTGCTGGCAGAGTTGCTACCTGAAGCCTTCGCTGTCATGCGCGAAGCCAGCAAACGCGTGCTGGGACTGCGCCACTTTGATGTGCAGATGATCGGCGGCATGATTCTGCACGACGGTCAGATTGCCGAGATGAAGACGGGTGAAGGGAAAACCCTCGTTGCCACCCTGCCGTCTTACCTCAATGCGCTGTCGGGTAAAGGTGCGCACGTCGTCACGGTCAACGACTACCTCGCCCGCCGCGACGCGGAATGGATGGGACAAGTCCATCGCTTCCTTGGTCTCAGTGTTGGTCTGATCCAGCAAGGCATGTCACCAGAGGAGCGCCGCCGCAACTACAACTGCGACATCACCTACGCCACCAACAGCGAACTTGGCTTTGATTACCTGCGCGACAACATGGCGGCGGTGATTGAAGAAGTGGTGCAGCGCCCCTTCAACTACGCTGTGATCGATGAGGTGGACTCGATTCTGATCGATGAAGCCCGCACACCGCTGATTATTTCTGGTCAAGTCGATCGCCCCAGCGAAAAATATATGCGGGCGTCAGAAGTAGCTGCGATGCTGCAGCGATCGACCAATACGGACAGCGAAGAAGAGCCGGATGGCGACTACGAAGTCGATGAAAAAGGTCGCAACGTCCTGCTGACTGACCAAGGCTTCATCAATGCTGAGCAACTGCTGGGCGTCAGTGACCTCTTCGACTCCAATGACCCTTGGGCGCATTTCATCTTCAATGCGATCAAGGCCAAAGAACTATTCATTAAAGATGTGAACTACATTGTGCGCGGTGGCGAGATCGTCATCGTCGATGAGTTTACCGGTCGGGTGATGCCGGGGCGTCGCTGGAGCGATGGCTTGCACCAAGCTGTGGAAGCCAAAGAAGGCGTCGAGATTCAGCCGGAAACCCAAACCCTCGCTTCGATCACCTATCAAAACTTCTTCCTGCTCTATCCCAAGCTGTCGGGCATGACCGGTACGGCGAAGACAGAAGAGCTGGAATTTGAGAAGACCTACAAGCTCGAAGTAACGGTGGTGCCGACCAACCGGGTCAGCCGTCGTCGGGACCAGCCTGATGTTGTCTACAAAACTGAGATTGGCAAGTGGCGGGCGATCGCGGCTGACTGTGCTGAACTCCATACGGAAGGCCGTCCGGTTCTAGTGGGAACGACCAGCGTTGAGAAATCGGAGTTTCTGTCGCAACTGCTGAATGAGCAGGGAATCCCCCATAACTTGCTCAACGCGAAACCCGAGAACGTGGAGCGCGAAGCAGAGATTGTTGCTCAGGCCGGTCGCCGAGGTGCAGTCACGATTTCGACCAACATGGCGGGTCGCGGTACTGACATCATCTTGGGTGGCAACGCAGACTACATGGCACGGCTGAAGCTGCGCGAGTACTGGATGCCGCAGTTAGTCAGCTTTGAGGATGATGACTTTGGAATTGCCAGCGTTGCTGGCTTAGATGGCGGTCGCCCTGCTGCTCAAGGCTTTGGGTCGCCCAACGGTCAAAAGCCGCGCAAAACTTGGAAAGCGTCGTCGGATATTTTTCCGGCGGAACTGAGTTCTGAGGCCGAAAAACTGCTGAAGGCAGCGGTTGATCTCGGGGTGAAAACCTACGGCGGCAATAGCCTGTCGGAACTGGCAGCCGAAGACAAGATCGCCACGGCGGCTGAGAAGGCGCCGACGGACGATCCGGTGATTCAAAAACTGCGGGAAGCCTACCAGAAAGTCCGCCAGGAATACGAAGCCGTCACCAAGCAGGAGCAAGCCGAGGTGGTTGAACTCGGTGGTCTGCATGTGATTGGCACGGAGCGCCACGAGTCGCGGCGGGTCGATAACCAATTGCGCGGTCGGGCAGGTCGCCAAGGAGACCCTGGATCCACGCGCTTCTTCCTGAGTTTGGAAGACAACCTGCTACGCATCTTTGGCGGCGATCGCGTGGCCAAGCTGATGAATGCCTTCCGCGTTGAAGAAGACATGCCGATTGAATCAGGCATGCTGACGCGATCGCTAGAAGGGGCTCAGAAAAAAGTCGAGACCTACTACTACGACATCCGTAAGCAGGTGTTTGAGTACGACGAGGTGATGAATAATCAGCGTCGTGCCATCTACGCTGAACGCCGCCGTGTGCTGGAAGGGCTTGAGCTGAAAGAACAGGTGATTCAGTACGGCGAACGGACGATGGATGAAATCGTTGATGCTCACATCAACGTCGATTTGCCGTCGGAAGAGTGGGATCTGGAAAAACTGGTTGATAAGGTCAAGCAGTTTGTCTATCTGCTCGCAGACCTTGAGGCCAAACAACTGGAAGACTTGTCTCCTGAGGCGATCAAAATCTTCCTCCACGAACAACTACGGATTGCCTACGATCTCAAGGAATCTCAGATCGATCAGATTCAGCCAGGCTTGATGCGACAGGCTGAGCGCTACTTCATCCTGCAGCAGATCGATACGCTTTGGCGGGAGCATCTGCAGGCGATGGAAGCCTTGCGCGAATCCGTCGGTCTGCGGGGCTATGGGCAAAAAGATCCACTGCTGGAGTACAAGAGCGAAGGCTACGAGCTGTTCTTGGAGATGATGACGGCGATTCGTCGCAACGTGATCTACTCGATGTTCATGTTCGATCCGCAGCCCCAAGCTCGCCAACAAGCTGAGGTGGTCTAGGTCCGCCAGTGGATTTCTATCGCCCGCTGCTGCGGCCGCTCTTGCTGTCGCAACTCAACGTTGACCCTGAGTGGCTGACGCGTAATGCGCTGGGGTTCTTGGCAGCTCTGGCACGATCGCGATCGCCCCTTGCCCTTGGATTTCGCCGCTACCTCCGCCAGACCTACGGATTCCAAGATCCCCGCTTGGCTATGTCCCTCTGGGGCTTGACCTTTGCAACGCCGGTCGGCTTGGCTGCAGGGTTTGATAAGGATGGTGTTGCTGCTCCGCTCTGGGCCGATCTTGGGTTTGGCTTTGCCGAGTTAGGCACGGTCACCGCCTTAGCCCAACCGGGAAATCCGCGGCCTCGCCTGTTCCGCATCCCACAAGACTTGGCTGCTTTTAACCGGATGGGCTTCAACAATGCCGGTGCAGAAGCCTTGGCGAAGACGCTACGCGGCTACTTCCCCGAGGGACAGCGATCGATTCCAATCGGTATCAACCTCGGCAAGTCGAAGCTGACGCCACTGAGTGGCGCGGTTTCCGACTACGTCACCAGCTTCCGGACTTTGCGATCGCTCGGTGATTACTTCGTCGTCAATGTTTCCTCTCCGAATACGCCCGGATTGCGATCGCTACAAGCGGTGACGGAATTGGAGCCGATTCTGGCGGCTCTGCAGACGGAGAACACAGATCAGCGGCCACTCCTCTTGAAAATTGCGCCGGATTTGGCGGACGAAGAGGTTGTCGCGATCGCCCAGCTCGCCCAGCGTCAGCAGTTGGCAGGCATCATCGCCACCAACACGACGATCGATAAGTCCCTTCTCTCGGTTGCCCATCTACCGGGACGGCGAGAACCTCTAGCAACAGAAGCGGGAGGTATTAGCGGTGCTCCCCTGCGATCGCGATCGACGGAAGTGATTCGGCTGCTCTACCGCACCACTCAAGGACAGTTGCCGATTATTGGTATCGGCGGCATTTTTAGTGCAGAAGACGCTTGGCAGAAGATTACGGCTGGGGCGAGTCTTGTGCAGGTTTACACGGGCTGGGTCTATGAAGGGCCGTTGCTTGTTGCCGATATTCAGCGCGGTTTACTAGAGCGACTCGATGTGGCTGGCCTGCCAAACCTTGCAGCGGCAGTTGGCTCAGCACACGCCAACTCTTAATTCAAACAGGTGAGTCGATGGAGCTAAGGGGATTCGAACCCCTGGCCTTACGGGTGCGATCCGTACGCTCTACCAACTGAGCTATAGCCCCGATTCGGAATGAATCATAACACTGGCCTGGGCTCGATCGCCCTGTGGGACACTGGAGACAGCCCTTGCGGAGCGGTGCCATGACAGGTTCTGTGCAATCCTTCTCGCCTGAACAGATTGAGCAACTGACCCCGGCGGAGGTAGCGGCTCTGGCAGCGCGGCTTGAAGCAGATGATTACCAATCACCCTTTGAAGGACTCCAGGATTGGCATTTGCTGCGGGCGATCGCCTTTCAACGGCCTGAGTTAGTGGATGACTACATCCATTTGCTCGACCTTGAGGCATTTGACGAGGCCTAAGCGGTGACTGCGATCGCCTCTTTTGCGGGTCGGCGGATTCTGCTGGGTGTTTGCGGTGGCATTGCGGCCTACAAGCTCTGTGAGGTGGCGTCGCAGCTGGCTCAAGCGGGTGCTGAAGTCCGTGTCATTCTGACGTCTGGCGCTGAGAAATTTGTCTCGCCCCTAACCTTCAGTAATCTCTGCCGTCATCCGGCCTATACGGACGCAGATTTTTGGTCAGCTCGCCACGGTCGCCCGCTCCACATTGAGCTGGGTGAATGGGCGGAGGTGATGCTCATTGCCCCGCTGACCGCCAATACCCTCGCGAAGCTGCGCTACGGGCAAGCCGATAATCTGCTGACTAATACCGTGCTAGCCACGACCGCGCCACTGTTGCTCGCACCAGCCATGAACACAGATATGTGGCTACAGCCAGTGGTGCAAGAAAACTGGCAAGCACTGCGATCACGGCATCAGGTTTTGGGACTAGAGCCCGCTAGTGGCCGTTTAGCCTGCGATCGCGTTGGTAGTGGTCGCCTCCCAGAGCCGATCGCTATCCTCGCGGCACTGGAGTCACTGCTCTGGACCAAGGGCAAGGCTGATCTGCAAGGACTGAAGATTTTGGTCAATGCCGGTGGAACTCGCGAGTTTCTCGATCCGGTGCGCTTTATCGGTAATCCCAGCAGCGGACGTATGGGCGTGATGCTGGCGATCGCAGCCCAACATCGCGGCGCTCAAGTCCAACTGATTCACGCACCGCTGACCAACATCGAGCCGGGGCTGTTAACCAGCCTCGATCGCCAAGCGGTAGTCAGCACCGAAGAACTGGCTGAAGCAATGACTGTCGCTGCTCCATCAGCCGATTGGGTGTTACTCGCAGCTGCCGTGGGTGATGTCCGGCCAGAATTACGTTCCCATCAGAAGCTGAGTAAGGCTGAACTACCGGCGTCACTGCCACTACAACTGCTGCCTGATATTGCGGCTCAGCTCAGTCAGCAGCGGCATCCCAACCAAAAATTGATCGGATTTGCCGCCCAAACCGGCGAGATTTTGGAACCCGCGATCGCAAAACTGCGGCGCAAAGGACTCGATGCGATCATCGCTAATGCGGTTGATCAACCCGGTCAAGGCTTTGGCAGTGCGACCAATGCCGCGATCGCGCTGCGTCCCGATGGCTCATCCCAACCCTTGGGGTTCCGTAGCAAACTCAGCTTGGCCCACGCCATCTTAGATTTTGTTAAAAATCTTTAAGCTTTTGCGTCAGAGTTTTCAGATTTCAAGGAAGGCTGATCGGCTTCTAACAACTCTAGAAAAGTCCGAATTTGTAGACGCGGGATATAGGGCCAACCACCGGCGGTTTCCATATCGCGTAACAGGCCATAGAGGGCTTGGCGATCGGTGGGCAAAGCCTTGCGAAAAGGACCGTCTTGAATCTCGCGATGGAGATATTCCAATAGGCGTAGCAAGCTCAGGAGTCCTTCGGCATCACCTTCCAGTTGTTGTGTCAGTGCCTTTACCTGCTGCTCAAGCGGCAGCAGATCAATCCTGATAGTCTCTGAGGGGCTGGAGCGACGACCCGAATTCATGCCTAGACCTTCCAAATTGGGTCGATTTTAGCGGACCTTGCCGCTAAGTCTAGACAGAACCTTAAGTGTCGGGACCCTGACGTGTAGAATTCTGAGAGGCATCCTTGGATGCTGATTGATGGATATCAATACCATTCGCTCTGGCCATGTCTAGGGCAGCTGCAGAGAGTTCTTCTGCGATCGCTGACGCTGGTTGTTGGCAAGCGAATAGTCCCCGAGGCTCCGCCGCTACGGTCGAACCGTCGGTGCTACTGAGCGCAGGGCGGGGTTGTTTGATACGGACAGTTGAGGACTGATATGCGGTATCGCGCGTTTCTGGCTGCATTTTTGGCAGTCTGCCTCGGAGTTCTGACCGCCTGCAGCAGCGGCCCGACGGCAGCAGATTTAGGAACACTGACTTACGAGGAAATCAGAAATACGGGCTTGGCCAACAAGTGCCTCAGCCTCAAAGAGACTGCTCGGGGCACCATCCCCTTGGAAGCAGGTAAAAAATACGCTCTGACCGATCTGTGTCTCGAGCCCCAAGAGTTCTTTGTTAAAGAAGAACCGGGCAACAAGCGCCAAAAAGCAGAATTTGTACCGGGTAAAGTTCTGACCCGCTACACCTCCAGCTTGGATCAGGTCTATGGTGACCTCGCGCTGAAAGCTGATGGCACCCTGAGCTTTACCGAAAAAGGTGGCATTGACTTCCAAGCCATCACGGTTCTGCTGCCCGGTGGTGAAGAAGTACCCTTCCTGTTCACGGTCAAAGGGCTTGTGGCCAACACCAGTGAGCCGACCAACAGCATCAACACCTCGACCGACTTGCGGGGTGGCTATCGCGTGCCTTCCTACCGCACCTCGAACTTCCTTGATCCCAAAGCTCGTGGTCTGACCACGGGCTACGAAAGCGCGGTGGCGATTCCTTCGGCAGGTGATGCGGAAGACCTGACCAAAGAAAACGTCAAGCGTTTCGTGACTGGTCAAGGTGAAATCTCCTTGGCTGTCTCGAAAGTGGACAGCGAAACGGGTGAGATTGCTGGTGTGTTCACGGCTATCCAGCCTTCGGATACGGATATGGGCGGCAAAGAAGCGGTTGACGTCAAGCTCGTCGGCCAGTTCTATGGCCGCATTGAACCGGCTGATGCCTAGAGCGAAAGGTCTTAGCTGAATCCTAATGAAGAGCACTGGGCGATCGCTCAGTGCTCTTTTGTTGGGTGCCCGCTTCGGACTAGGATCGAAAGCCTGCACTCTAGGCATTCACCTCGGATCAGTCTGGGTGGATCAATCGTTGGGAGAGATGTCGTGACGCAAGTTGTTCCAGGAATTACCCCCCATGGGGGCCAGCTGATTCAGCGGATTGCTACCCCGGCTGAGCGCCAAGAATTTTTAGCCCAAGCGGATCATCTGCCGCGGGTGCAATTAGATGAGCGGGCGTTCTCTGACCTTGTCATGATTGCGATCGGGGGGTTCAGTCCGCTCAATGGCTTCATGGGCCAAGCCGACTACGAGTCGGTGGTGGACGATATGCGCTTGGCCAATGGCCTGCCCTGGTCCGTGCCCATTACCCTCTCCGTCAGCGAAGAAGTTGCAGAACCGCTGAAAGAGGGTGGCTGGGTTCGCTTGGATGATGCCCAAGGTCGCTTTGTGGGCGTTCTGGAGCTGACCCAGAAGTATCGCTACAACAAAGTCCACGAAGCCACCAACGTCTACCGCACCGATGAGGAGCAGCATCCCGGCGTTGCAGTGGTCTATGCCCAAGGGCCAATCAACCTAGCTGGCCCAATTTGGTTGCTGCAGCGGGACGCTCATCCGCTGTTCCCGAGCTACCAAATTGACCCGATTGTGTCGCGTCAGCAGTTTGCCGATCGCGGTTGGAAAACAGTCGTTGGCTTCCAAACCCGCAATCCTATCCACCGGGCCCACGAGTACATCATCAAATGTGCATTGGAAACCGTGGATGGCTTGTTCCTGCATCCGTTGGTAGGCGCCACGAAGTCGGATGATATTCCGGCAGACGTGCGGATGCGCTGCTACGAAATCATGTTGGAGCACTACTTCCCACAGGACCGCGTCATTCTGGCGATTAACCCCTCAGCGATGCGTTACGCCGGACCGCGAGAAGCAATCTTCCATGCCCTGATTCGCAAAAACTATGGCTGCACCCACTTCATCGTGGGTCGTGACCATGCGGGCGTCGGCAACTACTACGGCACCTATGATGCTCAGCATCTCTTCGACGAGTTCAAGCCGGAAGAGCTCGGCATCCTCCCGATGAAGTTTGAGCACGCTTTCTACTGCACTCGCACACAGTCGATGGCCTCGACCAAAACCAGTCCCAGCAGTCCTGAAGAGCGTATTCACCTCTCGGGGACCAAAGTCCGCGAACTGCTGCGCAAGGGCGAGCTTCCCCCGCCGGAATTCTCGCGTCCTGAGGTAGCTGCTGAGTTGATTCGGGCAATGCGCAGCGACAGTGAAGTAGCTGCTGTCTAACCCCACGGTTGCAGCACGATATCTGAGGGTTGGGACTGGATTTAACCACCATGTGTCCGGCCCTCAGGATTGACGACAGCGGGATATCAATCCGCGAAAACACTCAACTTGCCGGTCTAGGATGGTTGAGGGCTGGGGGCAGAGAATGGCATGGACGCGGCGACAGCTATTACAAACGGGTGGTCTGTTGTGGCTGGGCGGTCAGATTCTGGGGCAGCCACTCCCGCTGCTAGCAGCACCCGCGCAACGTCGTTTGGCGTTACTAGTCGGCATCAATCAATTTCAATCAGATAGCATTCCGCCGCTGTACGGTGCAGTGCAGGATGTCCAGCAGCTAGCGGCATTACTCGTTGAGGGCTTCCAGTTTGCACCCAATGACATCCTGATCCTGACTCAAGAGCAAGCGACACGGCACGGCATTGAGTCCGCCATCTTGGATCACTTGGGGCAGGCTGGTGCTGAAGATGTTGTCTTTCTGCACATCAGTAGCCATGGTCGGCACTGGCAACCAGCAGGTCGCGATCGCGCTGAGCTGAGTCTGGTTGTGCACGACAGTCGAGCCGCAACTGCCCCTGAGCTAAACGATTTGAGCCTTCAGACCCTGCAACTGCTCCTGCAGAGTTTGACAACGACGCGGGGCTGGGTGAGTCTCGATGCTGGTTTTGGCCCGCCCGATCGCCCTAGCGATCGCTTTTTCATGCGAGGTTTGCCGACTGCGACTGCCGAGCAGTTATCGCCGGAAGCAAAGCTGGTACAAGAGCAACTGCGGCGACGCGTCAGTCAGAGAAACCGATCGGCTTCGACAGGCTGGCCTTTGCCAGTTTTGCTCGCCAATGGGCAGGCGGCGAGTCCTGAAATCCCGAGCCGTAGTGGGCCTCGCGGACTATTGACCCAATGCTTGTTAGAGCAGGCTTGGCTAGGATCAACGACCGACCATGCATCGATCAGCCAACGCTTGGCCAATGCGATCGCGCTGGAACGAGGGCAGGTGATCGAACGGCTGGGTAGTTGGAAAGGACATACGGAGCTGAGTCGACCGACAGCCGGAGCAGCGCAGGTGCGCGATCGCAACGCTGAGATGGTTCAAGCAGTCAGTTTTGAAGCAAGGCTACAGTCCCCAGAAGCAATTGGCAGTCAGTTGCGCAGTCCTCAAGGGGCGCTGCTAACGGTGGTTGATCAGCGCGATCGCCAGATTAGTTTGCGATCGCCCCGGTCAGGACTGAGTTTAGAACCGGGCACAGTTCTGCAGGAGGCGGTGCGTCATTTGCCGGCAGCGCCTGCGATCGTCCTCGGTTGTTCCCCAGAAATTGAGCGAATTGAACGGGTTGATCTCGCGAGTGCCCTTTCAACGCTGCCAACCGTAACCACAGCCTCGGCGCTGGATAGTGCTTGCCAGGGGATTCTCCTCCATAGCGATCGCGATGGCTATCGCTTGGTGGATGCCCAGCGGCGTGATCAGTTGCAGTGCACGGGCAAAACCCTCAAAGATCTTGGCCATGCCCTCAAGCAGCAATTACCGCTTTGGCAAGCGAGGCAGCGTCTCAGCCAGCTCCACAATGATGGGCCCGAAAGTTTTCCTCTGCGCTGGAGTTGGCGATCGGGCGATCGCAAAAAGCAATTAGCCCAGCGCCAAACCACATCGGTACCTCTCCCCAATCCGGGTTCAGACGCGGCGATCGTCCCGGTCACGACTACCACTCAGTCTTGGAGTTTGCGTAGCTATAGCGATCGCACAGCGGAACTGCTGCTGCTCCTAGAAGATCGCCAAGGTCGCTGGTGGGTTTGGGGCTGGCCTGCAGCTGTGGCTCCTTCAGAAGAAGCTGAAGCCGAGGCAGAAACGATGCCGGTCTTACCGGCAATCATGCTAGGAGCTGGACAGGAGATGACCTTGACAAGCGAGCTGGCCATTCCGGGGGTTGCCAGTGGTGTGGTCTGGGCGATCGCCAGTGCGGCACCACTATTGCAGTGTCGTCAGGTGATGACCAAGCTGCAATCGACTGCCACCGGACTATTCCAGCCGTTGGAAAATCCGAGTCAGCTCCTCGAAGCGCTGATGGCTGATTTGCAAGCTGCTAGCCCCAATGAAGGAGTCTCAACAAGTGGAGATCTATTGTTACCGCTATCGCTTTGGGCAACTTTGGCGATCGCTTGGCAACAAAGCTGATCCGACTTTTCTGAAAGTAGTTAATATTAATTAACACTTCCCCTCGTTACACTGACGAGTTAGCCCCTTTACATCCGCCGAGACGATCCAAGGAGGATTGGCCCCTGTGAAGAAACGATGGAAAAATGCCGGCCTCTATGCGCTACTAGCGATCGTGGTGATCGCTTTGGGGACCGCTTTACTGGATCAACGCGGGACGGAAACCGTGGCGACCTGGCGCTACAGCGAGTTTGTCCAGCGCGTGGAAAACAAGCAAGTCGCTAAGGTTATCCTCAGCCCCGATCGCAGTTCGGCGCTGGTTCAAGCCGAAGACGGCGACAAAGTGCAGGTCAATCTTCCCAACGACCCGCAGTTGCTGAAGATTCTGACCGATAACAACGTTGATATCTCCGTTCGTCCTCAGAACCAAGACAGCGTTTGGCTGCGGGCTCTGAGCAGCCTCTTCTTCCCAATTCTCTTGCTCGTCGGTCTGTTCTTCATCCTGCGCCGTGCCCAAGGTGGCCCTGGCAACCAGGCGATGAACTTTGGCAAGAGCAAAGCGCGCGTCCAAATGGAGCCCCAAACCCAAGTCACCTTTAACGATGTGGCTGGGATTGATCAGGCCAAATTGGAGCTGACCGAAGTCGTTGACTTCCTCAAAAATGCCGATCGCTTCACCGCCGTCGGTGCTCAAATTCCCAAAGGCGTGCTGCTGGTTGGCCCTCCGGGTACCGGTAAAACTCTGCTGGCGAAAGCCGTGGCTGGCGAAGCGGGCGTGCCCTTCTTCAGCATCTCTGGCTCTGAGTTTGTGGAAATGTTCGTCGGTGTCGGCGCTAGCCGTGTCCGCGACCTGTTTGAACAAGCAAAAGCGAGCGCTCCTTGCATCGTCTTCATCGACGAGATCGACGCTGTTGGCCGCCAGCGCGGTGCTGGTCTTGGCGGTGGCAATGATGAGCGCGAACAAACCCTCAACCAGTTGCTGACCGAAATGGATGGCTTTGAGGGCAACAGCGGCATCATCATCGTTGCGGCAACCAACCGTCCCGACGTCTTAGATGCGGCCTTGATGCGTCCCGGTCGTTTCGATCGCCAAGTGGTGGTCGATCGCCCTGACTACAACGGTCGTCTGGAAATCCTGCGCGTTCATGCTCGCGGCAAGAGCCTCAGCAAAGATATTGACCTCGACAAAATCGCGCGTCGGACACCTGGCTTCACCGGTGCTGACCTGTCTAACCTGTTGAACGAAGCAGCCATTCTGGCAGCTCGCCGCAGCTTGGCTGAGATCTCGATGGATGAAGTCAACGATGCGATCGATCGCGTCTTGGCCGGCCCCGAGAAGAAAGACCGCGTCATGAGCGAAAAACGTAAGGTCTTGGTGGCTTACCACGAGGCGGGTCACGCCCTGGTCGGTGCCTTGATGCCCGACTACGACCCTGTCCAAAAAATCAGCATCATCCCGCGCGGACGTGCCGGTGGTCTGACCTGGTTCACCCCTAGCGAAGAGCGGATGGAATCGGGTCTCTACTCCCGCACCTATCTGCAAAACCAAATGGCGGTTGCCCTCGGCGGCCGTTTGGCGGAAGAGATCGTCTTCGGTGAAGAAGAAGTGACCACTGGTGCTTCTAACGACTTGCAGCAGGTGGCTCGCGTGGCCCGTCAGATGGTGACTCGTTTCGGGATGAGCGATCGCCTTGGCCCTGTCGCCCTCGGTCGCCAGCAAGGCAACATGTTCCTCGGTCGCGATATTGCTGCAGAGCGGGACTTCTCGGAAGATACTGCTGCCACGATTGACGACGAAGTGCGTCAGTTGGTCGATACGGCCTACCATCGTGCCAAGCAAGTGCTCGTCGAAAACCGTTCGATTCTGGATCAGCTTGCCAAGATGCTGGTTGAGAAAGAAACGGTCGATGCAGAAGAACTGCAAGACCTGCTCAACAACAATGAAGTGCGGATGGCCGCGATCGCCTAAGCACTGATTCAATCACTGCTTGAACGGGAGTCCTGTGGGGCTCCCTTTTTTGTGTTCCGCTGTGATCGCTTGGCAATGGGCGGGTAGGAGTTGTTGCTGGTGCCGTTAGTTCAATGGGTGGAGGGCGACGAATATTGGATGTTGTCGTCAGAAAGCCTCAATTGCTCTGGGAGGCTAGGGAAAGGCGATCGCGACTGTTGTGACGTAATTGAAAACCCTCCACCGACAAAGAGTAGAGGGTCAGAGAGTCAGGGGATATTGAGCGATCGCTACACGTTGAAGCGGAAGAGCATTACATCCCCCTCTTGAACGACATACTCCTTGCCTTCACTACGCACCAGACCTTTTTCTTTGGCTGCCGTCATCGAGCCTGTGGAAACAAGGTCAGCGTAGGCCACAGTTTCTGCCCGGATGAAGCCGCGCTCAAAATCTGAGTGAATGACGCCCGCTGCTTGCGGTGCCGTCATGCCAGCGCGAATCGTCCAAGCGCGAGTTTCTTTCGGCCCCGTCGTGAAGTAGGTGCGCAGACCGAGCAGCGCATAGGTCGCCCGAATCAAGGATTGCAAGCCACCTTCTTCCACCCCCAGCGAAGCAAGGTAATCCGCCCGCTCTTCCTCCGGCAGTTCCACCAGCTCTGCTTCGACTTGCGCCGAGATGATCACCACCTGCGCATTTTCAGCAGCAGCTAGCGATCGCACCTGCTCCACATAATCATTGCCGGTTGCTAGCTCGCCTTCTGAGACATTGGCACCGTAGATCAACGGTTTGCGTGTCAGCAGATCCAAGGGCGCAATCAGCGCTTCCTCTTCTTCCGTCAGTTCAAACTGCCGTACTGATTTGCCTGCGTCTAGGTGGGGTTGCAAGCGCTCCAGTACAGCGAGTTCGGCTGCTGCTTCCTTATTGGTACGGGCTTGCTTACGCAGACGCTCTATGCGGCGCTCAATCTGACCCAAATCGGCGAGGGCAAGTTCGAGGTTGATGATTTCGATGTCCCGTGCAGGATCGACGGAACCCGCCACGTGGATGATGTCGTCATCATCAAAGCAGCGCACCACCTGAACGATGGCATCGACTTGGCGAATGTGCGAGAGGAACTGGTTACCCAGCCCTTCGCCTTGGCTTGCCCCTTTGACTAAGCCCGCGATATCGACAAACTCGATGCGCGTGGGCACCGTCTGTTCAGAGCTGGAGATCGTCGTCAGAGCAGCCAGCCGAGCATCCGGCACGGCCACAACCCCGACGTTTGGCTCAATCGTACAGAACGGAAAATTAGCGGCTTGGGCCTTCGCGTTGGCCACAAGCGCGTTGAACAACGTGGATTTGCCTACATTGGGTAGGCCAACAATACCGGCTCTAAGCATGGCATCTACTTTACCGCGCTGCTGCTCTCCCCTCTCTCGTTAGAATCAGAATTTCTCGCATGACTTCCTCAACACCCATGAAAGTGAAATGGCTGGAGCCAATTCGGCAGGTTCACCCGTGGGTGCTGACTCTGATTGCGATCGCGGTGATCGGCAGTGGAACAGGTGTGTGGTGGCTGCTGCGATCGCGCGCCAGTGAAGCTGTTCTCGATCGCTACACCGTCCCAGTCAAGGTTGAAACGCTACAGGAAACTGTGACGGCCAGTGGCAGCATTGTCCCGGTCCGGACCGTTAACCTCAGCCCCAAAACCGCTGGCCTCTTAGTAGAAGTGTTGGTAGAGCAGGGGCAGCGGGTGGAGCAGGGGCAATTGATCGCCCGTATGGACAACCGCGATCTCCGTGCCCAGCAAACTCAGGCGCGAGCTTCTCTGGCAGCGGCCCAAGCCCAACTACAAGAACTACGCAATGGCACGCGGCCTGAAGTCTTGGAGCAAGCCCGTGAATCCGTTCGCCAAGCCCAGGCTGCTGCTCAACAGGCTGCTGCTCGTCGAGCCTTAGCCCAGCAAGAATTGAAACGGCAGGAAGCCCTGGTGGGAGAAGGGGCGATCGCCCGCCAAACCTTTGATCGTGCCTTGACGGATGCGGCGGAAACCGATGCCGCTCTCCAGCAGGCAATCGGGCGGCTGCGGGAAACGGAACGGCGTTTGCAAGAACTGCAAAATGGCCCCCGCCCTGAAACCATTCAGCAGGCTGAAGCCCGCGTCGGGGAAGCGATCGGTCGCCTGCAAGCGGTGGAAGTACAGTTAGCCGACACCGAAATCCGGGCACCTTTCGCTGGCATCATCACCCAGCGCTACGCCGACCCTGGTGCGTTTGTCACGCCAACGACCTCTGCCTCCGCTACCGCAAGCGCCACTTCCACCTCGATCGTCGCCCTAGCCGAAGGGCTAGAAGTTCTGGCGCAGGTGCCTGAAGTTGATATCAGCCGCATTCGCGTCGGCCAGTCGGTGCAAGTGCGGGTTGATGCCTTTCCAGCCGAGACGTTTGAGGGCAAAGTGCGTCTCGTTGCACCAGAAGCTGTGGAAGAGCAAAACGTCACTTCCTTCCAGGTCCGCGTGGCCCTACAGACTGGCCAGAACCAGCTGGGATCGGGCATGAATGCAGACTTAGATTTCATCGGGCGATCGCTGCCCCAAGCGTTGGTGATTCCCACCGTTGCGATCGTCACCCGTGAGGGCAAAAGTGGCGTATTGATTCCAGATTCAGCGGGCAAACCTGAATTTCGGCCAGTCACTCTCGGGGCTGCCGTAGGCAACGAAACCCAAATTCTGCAAGGGCTGCAGCGCGACGAACGGATCTTTATTGACCTGCCACCGGGGCAAACTTGGAACCCTGAAACCAGCGATCGCTAAGCCAATCCCAAAAACTGGCGACTGAGCTGCACAATCCGACCAGACGCCTGACCATCGCCAAAGGGGTTAGCAGCATTCGCCATGGCGGCATAGGTTGCCGGATCTTGGAGTAGCGTTAGGGCTTCTTGGGCAATGCGATCGGATTGAGTGCCAATCAATTTGGCTGTGCCTGCTGTCACCGCTTCGGGACGTTCCGTCGTTTCGCGCAGAACCAAAACTGGCTTACCCAAACTGGGGGCTTCTTCCTGCAAGCCACCGGAGTCTGTGAGCAGCAAGGTCGATCGCTGAATCGCTCCGACCAATTCGCTGTAGTCCAACGGCTCAGTCAAAAAGACGCGAGGATGTTGACCCAGCAGCGCTTGCAGCGGTTCTCGCACCGTGGGGTTGCGGTGTAGCGGCAGCAGCAATGCGGCATCCGGCGCGGCTTCGAGGATCGACAAGAAACCTTGGGCAATGTCCTGCAGGGGTTCGCCCCAATTTTCACGACGATGCACCGTTGCCAATAGCACTCGATAGCGCGACCAATCTAAACCGGCGATCGGGCAGTCGGGCTGGCGATCGGCCACCGTCAGCAATGCATCGATCACCGTGTTGCCAGTCAGATGGACTTCACCGACGACCCCCGAAGCCCTCAGGTTGTCGACAGCAAGCGGCGTTGGGGCAAAGTGCAACTGAGCAATTTGCGAAATCAGCCGCCGGTTAGCTTCTTCGGGATAGGGATTAAAAAGGTTGTCGGTACGTAGCCCAGCTTCGACGTGACCAACGGGAAGTTTTTGATAGAAGGCGGCCAAGGCTGCTGCAAAGGCGGTGGTCGTGTCGCCTTGAACCAACACCAATTGCGGCTCTAACTCTTGGAACAGTTTTTCGAGACCTTCCAAACTGCGGCTGGTGATGCTGGTCAGGGTTTGCCGCGGCTGCATGATCGCCAAGTCGCGATCGGCTTGCAGATCAAACAGGTGCATCACTTGCTCGACCATTTCGCGGTGTTGCCCCGTCAGCACCACCTGCGTTTGAAAAGCGGGGTCCTGCTGAAAGGCTCGAATCACCGGCGCCAACTTAATCGCTTCGGGGCGAGTGCCTAAGGTGATGCAGACGCGAATCGGAGCCTGAGTCATGGCCGGTACAGGATCGACCCACCCATCCTATAGCGATCGCTGCCGCAACATCCCCACAAAAAACCCGGCCTTTACGACCGGGATTCAAACCTGAAAGACACCCTAGAGAACGCTGAATTGACTTAGCTATCGAGCTCGCAAGTCAAAGGGCAAGCGGCAAATCGCGAAGTCACCGTGATTTCAGTGTTGCCATTCAACCAAGGCAACCAAGTGACCTCTTGAGGATGCACGCCGCGCAAGGTTAGGAGCGCTGACGGGATCACACTACCGAGGATCAAACCACCGAAGACTAAGCCGCTGACCAGTAAAACTGCACTGATAGGCATCACTGCTTGCAACACCACCGATGCCAAGGCGGCGATCGCAGTTAGGACGACCACTGCCGGAAAGCCCACGACCAGGAAGCAGACCAAGAAGGTAAACATCCAGAGCAAAAAGCCCCGAATCCAGAATTGCGAACCCCGTGCGGGGACGGACAGCTGAGCTGCGACCATGACCCTAGCTCCTGAACAGTCGTGATAGGTGAGAAAGCTTTGCCTGCGGGATGGCTGCAGGCTTGGACACATCCTAAGAGATGAATTTTAGGATTATGAACACTGTTCACAAAAGTTTGTTTTAGCGTCAGTTAATCCGTGGCGATTCAGTATAAATTCCTAGTCCAATCCACTCAGGCAAACTCCGCAAAATCACCTAAGTATAAATACACAGACACCACTAGTAGACCCTCATAACCTTGTTGTGGCTTGGTATTTAGACTTGTTTTTGGAATAGTTTTGCAGATGCTTCAAATGCCTGAAATAGGCTCTGACGTTATCTTTTAGGAAGTCTGGATCTGAGCAGAATAAATATTTCTTTCGGAAAGAAAATGATGTTACGACAATTCTCAGATTTCTCCGGCGATCGCTCTCAGTTGGCGATCGCTCGGGACTCATTGCTATCAACCTCTCCAGTTGCCTAGAAGCACTGCCGAATCACTGCTGGAGTCATCGAGCGTCAGCGTCTGAAGAGAACAGGAGCGGCCTGATCAGAGCGTTCAGATATTGGTTTCAGGCGATCGCGCTTCATAGCTGCGGCAACCCGCACAAGGCCCTTCGGGATGAACGGCACAGCGCAACAGTTCTGAATGGGCGTTGTAGAGACAGCTACTATCACCAATCACCCAGCGTCCCTGCCAGAAACTGCGCTCATTCGGGCGGGCAGCTGCCTGAACGTAGAGCGACATCTGACTGAGGCGATAGGCTCCCGCTCGATATTGGTAGCGGTGACGACGCTCTAAGACGGCATAGGTGCGATCGGCAACTTCAACATGGCTACCCGGCTGCGGAAGCCAGTCCAGCTGCAGCGAGCCGAGGTGTTGCTGATTCTTGGCAAGGAAAACATCCGTGGGCAGACCGGCATGCAGCCAAAGTTCTGTCATGACTGCAACTAGAGACTGAGAGGATCTTTCGTGACTTCTACCGCTTCCTCAGGTTCAGCGACGAGGGGCAGAGTCTTTTTGGAGAATCCCCAGATAAACAAAATGGCAATGCAGCTGACCATTACCCATTCTGGGGGCGTCAAGGATTCATTGATCGATCGCACCAACAGGCGCAAACCGACAAGCGCTACTGCACCGTAACCGGCTGACTCGAGGTTGTCGTATTCCTTCAACCAACGGATGAACAAGCCTGCCAAGAAGCGCAGGGTAATCACGCCAATCGTGCCGCCCAACAGAACTAACCAAGTTTCTCGCGAAACCGCGATCGCGGTCGTCACACTATCTAAGGAGAACGCTAGGTCAGTCAGTGCGATCGTAGGGATGGCAGCCCAAAGACTCGTGAAGCGGTGATGGTGCTTTCCCTCATCCGTATCACTACTGTCAGGCCGGAAGTAGTTAAAAGCCAGCCACAACAAATAGAGGGCACCGGCCAACTCTGCCAGTTGAAACTGAGTGACCCAAGAAGCTGTCAAAATCAACAGCATCCGCAGGACATAGGCCACCACCAAGCCCAGATTCAGGGCTTTCCGTTGCTGCTCTGGATTCTCGATCCCGCGCGCGATCGCAGCCAAAGCCACCGCATTGTCTGCAGACAAGACGGCTTCCAAAACCACGAGTAGCGGCAGCAGTAGCAATAAGTCACTACTAAAGTGTGGGGTTCCGAACAATTCAGTGAGCATGATCAAGGGTGATTGCCGAAGCAGCCAGCATCCAAGGCGAGAGTAGGCCTAAATTCTAGCCCAGTCTGCTGAGCGGGCGAGGGCAGCCCAAGTGCAGCGGTACAATCAGTCGGCTTGCCGAGCCGCTTAGAATGAACCCAACCGGAACCGCGATCGCTGTCCAAGTCCGTCATCAAACTGCCATGGACGCTGACTTCGCACACCGCAATCATCCACTGGCGTTGGCAACGACTGTTCAAGCCCGTTTACAGGTCTACCAACAGCTGCGCCAGCAGTATCCCAATGCCAGCCTGACAGCAGAGTTAGTCAGCGTCCAAGGTGAGCAATTTGTGGTTCGGGCGCAAGTAGAAATTGCAGGGCAAACACTGGCCACGGGGTTGGGAGCTGCCACCCAAATTGAAGAGGCTGAAGATCGCGCCCGGCTGAGGGTGTTAGAGCTGTTGGGGCTCAGCCCCGAGCGAATTGCCCCCACCCAATGGGAAGTTCAAGTTGTGGCCCAGGCTACGCCGGTTCTATCGGCGACAGCCAACGATCGCGTCTTGGAAGCTGCCAGCACTTCGATGACAGCCCCTGCAGCCCCGGCGATCGCTTCAGAACTCGAGTCCGAGATCCCTGCTTTCGACGCAGTTGAAGCAGAGCTGGAGGAAGTTACTCCAGCCCCGCGCGTTGTCAAAACGCCACCTGTTGAGCGCGATCGCCCTAAACCCTCACAACCCCAACCGGCAGCGACACCGGCTGAGCTGCCCTTGCTGGATCTCGAGCCAGCGCCAACGGCTCCCTTATCCACCGTGCCAACCGACTGGTCAGAAGACCTAGCGGAAATTGAAGTCGAGCTGAAGCGACTGATGTGGACGGAAGCCGAGGAGCAAGCTTACCTGTTGCAACACTTCGGTAAGCGATCGCGTGCCCTGATTGCTGACTACGATCAGCTTTTGCTCTTCCTCGATCACTTGCGATCGCTGCCAACTCCGGGGCTAACTCCTGCAACACCCGTCGCTGCCGAACCTGAGCCAGTCCGAAGCGTTTCCTTGCCACCAGTACCCACTCCTGAACCGGCGGCACCCCCCGTGATCGCCCCGCCAGAGGTACAGCCCAATCGCAGTGAGGCGATGGAGCTCACCAGTGCTGCAGTGAAACGACTGGGTTGGACGAATCGCCAAGGCAGCGATCATCTACGCCAGACCTACGGAAAGGCCAGTCGCCAACAGTTGACGACTGAAGAGCTACTGGATTTCTTGCACTATCTGCATCGACTTTCGCCCCCTCCCAGTACCGAAGCTGTACCGTTTTAAGCCTTGAGGATGCAGCCATGCTGACCCAACTATTGACGGAGAGAGGCTGGAGTTGAATGGGACGACTCGTCTCGCTGGAAATTGTGACGCCGATTGAGCAAGCCCCCGCGTTATTTGAGCTGATTATTCAAAAGACGACGCCCTCAACTGAACCGGAACTGCGATCAATTCTGGCAACCAAAACTGCACCTCCAGATATTTGTCTCTGTTTTGTGGTGGCCTTGGATGAGGTGGTTAAAACGCTCGATACACAAGCGATTGAACAAACTGATCATGTTGCGATTGGTTGTGTTTGGACAGCGTTTCGGTTCGGCGATCGCTATCTGCTTACGAGCGCCACTTCGTCCTACTCAGCGATGGCAAAAGCCTTTGAAGAAAGTCAGTCTATTCAATCCTTATTCACTGACATTGCCCAGCAAAGTGCTTCCGAAGCGCTCTTCCTACTCGATGACTGGAATCAGTCTCAATTACTCTGGCGTAGCGATCGCCCTATGATTCAAAATGACAAGGAATATTCCAATCCAGTGGATCGGCTCTGCCAAGAAATAATGATGCCTTTCAGCTCTACACAAGACCGTCGAAATTAGCCTTCAACTCTCCGACTGTATGGTCGCGAGGGACAGCGTTTGTGGGCTGAGGTGCCGACTCATTGCGGTGTAGCGGCGCGTCACAATTAAGGACGAGTGACAGGCTTCGACCAGGCGATCGGGATAGAACCCCAGGGTCTTACGCGCCAAACCCCAAGAACGACTCGTGCCCACTAAGGTGAGATCAGCCTCAGCCGTCGCCTCAATGAGAAAGTCCAAGGGATCTTGCTGCCACAGGCATTCGTAGCGAATGCGATCGCGCAGTTCAGGACTGAGCTGATCCAATAAGGCTCTCGCTTCTGCACTGAGCTCCGCCCCTGCGATCGCCTCAAATTGCAACAGTCGTAGTTGTCGTTGTGGCTGCCCCAGCAAGAGCCGCAATGCTAATTCCAAACTGAGGTCATCATGGGATGAACCGCCATAGGGTACAAGCAGATGTCGCCGCGATGAATCGCTGTCTTTGTTAACGTAAATTGCTACATCAGTCGGAGCATGATTGAGCAGATATCCCACCCGTCCCCCAAGGCGACTATCACCCACTGTTGAGCGGTGCCAGCCTGCCAAAACTAAATCGACTCGGGCTTGATCTGCTAACTGACAGAGGTCACGACCAACGTTGCCCGACGAGCGGATAATTGGCAGCACTGCTGTTGGCGGAAAGCGCATTCCAGCCAGCAGACGATCCATGCCTTGTTGCAAGCTCTGCAGTTCAGCTTCGACTTCCACGGGCATGTCATTGAAGCCATAGTCGTTGTTAATTTCCAGCAAATTGGTGGGATAAATCACCCCCATGCCTCGATCGCTCAGGGCTAAATCGGTCGCCACACTGAGTAGTTCGCGCTGCGTGCGTGGATTGGCCAAGGGCACGAGTACCTGATAGGCCGATTCAGCATTAGCCAATTGAGGCTGGGGCAGCGAGAGAATGCGCCGCTGCGGATAAAGACGATTGAGCAGTGGGGTCGTCATCACCGTCGTTACCAAAGCCATAATCACCAGCAAGGTGAACAACTCCGACGAAATTACTCCCAAGCTCAAGCCAATGTTGAGAACGACTAGTTCCGTCAAGCCCCGCGTATTCATCAACCAGCCGAGGGTTTGTGCTTCGCGGGAGGATAGTTTGCCCCAGCGCGCTGCAAGGTAAGCCCCACCGACTTTGCCCGCGATCGCGACGACCAAAATCAGTACACCAATGAACCAAAGTGCCGGTTGATTGAGACGGCTGAGATCAGTGCGCAACCCGCTATAGGCAAAGAAAACCGGCAGCAAAATCGTCAATACAAAGTCTTCGGTGCGCAGGGCTAAATCCCGTGTCAGCTCCTGATTCTTGGGCAAGACTACGCCCAGTAAAAAGGCACCGAAGATGAAGTGAATACCAATCAGCTCAGTTAGCAGTGCCGAAACCAGCACCCCCATGTAGATCGTGGCTAGCAGCACTTGGGAGAGTTCCCCGCTGCGGGCATACCAACGGCTGATCACGTTGCCCAGCCAGCGTCGCCCCAGCGTCAACATCCCCCCGCAGAAAAGGATCGCCAGAATGATCGTGGGAATGGCCGCCACCATGCTGTTGGTGCGGGTCACCGCGATCGCGATCGCCAACAGACACCAAGCCGTGAGGTCATCGATCGCAGCACAGGTCAGCGCCAAACTTCCCAGCGGCGTGCGCTGTAGGTTGCGCTCAGTGAGGATGCGCGCCAGCACCGGAAAGGCGGTAATCGACAGCGCCACACCCAGAAATAAACTGACGGGTAACAGACCGACACCCTGAACCAAAATCGCTGGATAGAAGCGCTGCAACCCAATCGCGAGGCCAATGCCCAAACCAAACGGCAGCAACACACTCAGGTTAGAAACCCAGAGGGCAAGCCGCAATCGCCCTTGCAAATACTGGGGATTGAGTTCCAGCCCAATCAAAAACATGAAGAAGATCAGGCCGACTTGAGCCAGTAGCTCAAGGTAAGACCCACTCGCCTGCGGAAAAATCGCTAGCTCTAATTTCGGAGCGATCGCCCCCAGGAAGGACGGCCCTAGCAGAATTCCCGCCGCAATCTCACCGACCACGAGGGGCTGGCCAAACCGGTGCACCAAGGAGCCCAATAACCGCGAGCAGAGGATGACGACCAGAATTTCGATCAGGACGACCACAACGTGACTGAAGTGCATGGCGGCCTCAGGTGCACGATGTTCCTATGGCAGCACGATTTCAGGAAATTGCAGCCGCTGTCGCCTCATCGCTTGCAGACAAGGGTTTGGCCGTCGGCAAGGGGAAGCGCCAGCCTTGATAAATCACCGCACCCAGCAACGGCAGGAAACCAATCCATGCCCAAAAACGACGGCGATCGCCACGGCGGTACGCATCCTCCAGCAGGAGTACGGGGAACAGCAGCGTCAGGCAAGCAAAGTCCAAGGTCATCACGTGGATGAAGCGACTGCTCTGAAATTGCTGCACAAAGTCCGCTGGATCACCTTGCAGCGCTAGGGCTCCTAAGAGGGCAATCGCCCCTGCCAAAGGCAGAGCTAACCAGCGGCGATCGAGCTTCTGGAGGAACGGCGGCCAACTAGCGGGTTGTGCGCCAGGCTGCAGCGGACGAAAGACAAAGTAGGGCAGCAGCGCAAAGGCACCCGCCCCAAAACTGGCGATCGCAAAGGGCCAAGCTCGCCAGCCCCGCTGATGGCCATCGATCAGCAAGAGCGGGCCGTAGAGCAGCGGCCATAACCCCATGGCGTTAAACAGCGCCACAATCAACGGGTTAATCCCTTGCCACTGCCCCAGCGATAGCCGACGAATTAAATCCCAGGTCTGCGGATCGTCGGGTGGAGAGAATAGAACCGTGTAACTCACGAGTGCGAGCCACGCGATCGCTGCTAGCCATCGCTTCAGAAGGCTTGAATCCACTCGCGCACCTCATATTCGGTCCAGATGCCATTTTGCCAGTAGGGATCGGCTTCGATCGCCTGTTTGACGGTTTCGATCGCGTCTGCTTCGTAAATCCCAAACACATGGGTGAGATCTTGGGTGGGGCCGAGGGTAATCAGAAGCCCTTGCTCTTTTTGCACCGCCAGCCCGGCGAGGTGCGCTTCTCGGTGGGGAGCCCGTTTTTCCAGAACGTCCTCGCAGTAGCGACCCCAGAGAACAAACTTGGCCATTTTGTCAGTGTAGTGAGACTTCTCAGGCATTATCGATGCTGCCGCTATGCTCAATCACAGGAGCCTCTTGATTTAGCCATGGTCAAAGTCTTGGCCTTCTCCGGCAGTGGCCGTCGTCAGTCCTACAACCAACGCTTGGTGGCGATCGCGGCGGCGGGTGCCCATCGAGCGGGAGCAGAAGTCACCCTGATCAATCTGCAGGATCTCAATCTGCCGATCTTTAACGAGGATGAGGAAGCCGAGCAGGGTTTACCGCCGGGTGCTGTTGGCTTCAAGCGCTTACTGCGACAGCATGACGGCTGGCTGATTGCTTGCCCGGAATACAACAGTTCAATCACGCCGCTACTGAAGAATGCGATCGACTGGGCCTCCCGGCCAGAACCGAACGGTGCAGCCAGTCCCTTCCGAGGCAAAACCACGATCTTGATGTCAGCTTCGCCGGGGCAGTTGGGCGGACTGCGGGGACTCTTTCACGTCCGCGACATCCTCTACAATCTCGGCACGATTATCCTGCCCCAGCAACGATCGCTAACCCACGCTGATCTCGCTTTTAACGATCACGATCAGCTGCAGGATGAGGCTCAACAGGAGGCTTTCCTCAACCTGGGGCGAACGCTCGTCAGCTATTTGGAACGGACTTAGTTCAGCGCGATCGCTGGGCGCTGGCGTGGGTATTCCTGCATCAAGCGCCGCACTTCTTCTGCGTGATAGGAGCTGCGGGTTAGGGGCGAGGCTACGACTTGTAGGAAGCCGAGCTCACTGCCTTGCTGTTGCCAAGCATCGAACTCAGCGGGTGTGACAAAGCGATCAACACCCAAATGTTTTTGGGTGGGCTGCAGGTACTGCCCGATCGTGACGATGTCACAGTCGACGCTGCGCAGATCCACCAGAACCTGTTGGACTTCTTCCGCACTTTCGCCCAAACCGACCATCAGCCCGGACTTGGTGTAGATCCACGGTGCCTGTTCACGACTGCGGCGCAACAGTTCCAGCGATCGCTGGTAGTCGCCTTGGGGTCGCACTCGCCGGTAGAGCCGCGAGACGGTTTCGATGTTGTGGTTCAGCACCTCGGGCGCAGCGGACAAAATGATTTCCAGTGCCTGCCAATTGCCACAGAGGTCAGGAATCAAAACCTCGATTGTGGTCTGAGGCGATCGCGATCGCACAGCCTCGATGCAGCGTTTGAATTGTTCAGCACCGCCATCCGGCAAATCATCGCGATTGACCGAGGTGATCACGACGTGATTGAGATTGAGCCGCCCCACGGCTTCTGCAAGACGCTGTGGCTCAGTCGGATCGAGTGCCTTGGGTTTCTTCTCAAAGTCAATATCGCAGTAGGGGCAAGCCCGCGTGCAAGCCGGACCCATGATCAAAAAGGTGGCCGTCCCAGCGTTAAAGCATTCACCAATGTTGGGGCAGGATGCCTCTTCGCAAACGGTATTCAGCCCCAGATCTGCCAAGACTTGCTTGACGTTGCCGACGCGTTGCCACTGCGGTGCTTTGACTCGCAGCCATTCCGGTTTGACGACCAAGAGACGCTCCTCAGTTCGGGGCTCGTGAGTGCAGAGATAGCGGCGATCACAGTCGCTGACAGGGTGCTTTAAAGGCAGCGATCGCAACTTTTCGAATTGTGACACACTGCCCCATAGGACTTGAGCGCTATCATCACCGAATCTTCAGTGCCATAAGCAGCGATCGCTTTTCACCATGCCCGACGATCTTTTTCCCTTCCTACTGGGCGTTGCCGTTCTCATCCTCTACCTCTGTTGGTCAGCTGCGACCGAAATGGGAACTCGCTGGCCTTGGAAGAAGTAAGGGCAGGCCACGATCGAGCTTAGCCATCGGTCATGTGAGTGGCGATCGCCCCCCTCAGCCCTGAAGAATCGCCAACGCGAGGTGGACGACCCAGTGGGCAACGATCGCGGCTTCTAGTCCATAGCGCCAATAGAGATAGCCTGCAACGAGGCCAAACAGCCCGTTTTGCAGCAGTAGATAGCCAGTCAGCACTGGCGTCAGCGGTAGCCCGATCGCAGCAGCATAGGGTAAGTGCGCTGCTGCAAAGACAAAAGCAGAAAGAGCAATCGCGATCGCGACCCAGCGTTTTTGAGGCAAGCCCTGACGTCGTTGTCCCCAGCGCCAGCCTAGCCAGAGCAGCAAGGTCATCAAACCCCAGCGCAGTAAAATTTCCTCCGTAATTCCGCCATAGAGGAAGCGCAGGAGTAGCGGCGGAGCAGCCATGCTAGCCAGTTCTAGCGGAAGCAGAAACTGACCGACCCCCGCGATCGCCCAGAGCAAGACACCACTGAGCAGTCCAGCTAACAATGCAGGCCAAAGTTGCGGTTGAAGCAGTGACCAGCCATTCTGACGATTGCTACAGGCAACTACAGCTGGTGCTTGCAAACCCACCGCAGGCGCGAGGCGAGCACCGATTAGAACCGCGATCGTGAGCAAAATCGTTGGCTGAATCAGCACTAAGACTCGCAGAGCCATCGGGGGTATCGGAGCTTCACCCAGTGGCGGCAAAGGCAGCAGCAACAGCGAGAGAACGCCCATCATCCCCAGCAGCCAAAGCAGGAGGTGCAATCGCCATGAAATGGCTGCATCAACAGGCTGACCCACAATGCTCCTCCTCGGACACCAAAGAAAAATCCCCTTCCGTCAGCTTACGAAAGGGGAGTCGATTCAAGCTTTAGTGGTCAGCCAGAAGGCGATCGCCTAGCCGAGCACTGCTTTCGCTTTAGCAACAACGTTGTCGACGGTGAAGCCAAATTTCTCGAACATGACGTTGCCCGGAGCCGAAGCACCGAAGGTATCGGTCGAGATCGTGGCACCTGCGTCACCGGTGTAGCGATGCCAGCCGAAGGAAGAACCTGCTTCCACAGCCAGACGCGCGGTCACAGCTTTCGGCAGCACGGACTCTTTGTACTCAGCAGACTGTTCGTCGAACAGTTCCCAGCAAGGCATGGAGACGATACGGACTTTCTTGCCTTCTGCCCGCAGTTGTTTCGCTGCTTCCACGCAGAGCGAGACTTCGCTACCGGTGGCCAGCAGGATCAGGTCCGGCGTGCCTTCGTCATCGGAGAGCACATAGGCACCCTTAGCGACGATGTCGATGCTGGAACCTTCCAAGTTGGGCAGGTTTTGGCGCGACATTGCCAAGACCGACGGACGCTTGCGATTTTCCACCGCAACTTTGTAGGCTCCGCTGGCTTCATTACCGTCCGCCGGACGGAAGACCAGCATGTTGGGGATAATCCGTAGCGAGGCGATCGTTTCCACCGGTTGGTGGGTCGGGCCATCTTCGCCCAAGCCGATCGAGTCGTGGGTGAGGACGTAGATGACGCCCACTTCCGACAGCGCCGACAGACGCATCGCGCCGCGCATGTAGTCTGCGAAGACCAAGAAGGTCGCAGCGTAAGGAATTAAGCCGCTGTTGTGCAAGGCAATGCCGTTGGCGATCGCCGCCATCGCATGCTCACGCACCCCAAAGTGGACGTTGCGGTTTTCGTAAGCGCCTTTCTGGAAGTCGCCCGAGACATGCAACTCCGTCAGGTTGGAGTGGGTCAAGTCAGCCGAGCCACCGATCAGTTCCGGCAGCACCGGAGCCAAGGCATTCAGACAGATTTCCGAGTGCTTACGGGTAGCAACCGCTTTGTCCGCCGGAGTGTAGCTCGGCAGTGCATCGGCCCAGCCGGTCGGCAATTCGCCGCGCAACATCCGCTCGAATTCAGCCGCTTCAGCAGGGTAGTTGGCTTTGTACTGAGCTAGGGTTTCATTCCAGCTCGATTCCAGTGCAGCACCGCGCTCGATCGCTTTACGCCAGTGCGCCAGCGCATCCTCGGGCACCACGAAGGGTTCGTAATCCCAGCCGAGGTTTTCGCGAGTCAGCTTGATTTCAGCTTCACCCAGCGCCGCACCGTGAACGCCAGCAGTATTGGCTTTGTTGGGCGAGCCGTAGCCAATCGTCGTGGTGACTTTGATCAGGGTCGGCTTGTCGGTCACGGCTTTCGCATCCGCGATCGCTTTCTCGATCGCTGCTAGATCGGTGTTGCCGTTCTCGACGTGCAGGACATGCCAGCCGTAGGCTTCAAAGCGCTTGCTGACATCTTCCGTGAAGGCAACATCAGTCGAGCCGTCGATGGAGATGTGGTTGTCGTCGTAGAGGGCGATCAGTTTGCCTAGGCCCCAGTGACCCGCCAGTGAAGCGGCTTCACCGGAGATCCCCTCCATGTTGCAGCCGTCGCCCAGGATCACATAGGTGTAGTGATCAACCAGCTTGGCATCGGGCTTGTTGAAGCGAGCCGCCAAGTGAGCTTCTGCTAGCGCCAGACCCACCGCGTTAGCGATGCCTTGACCCAAGGGTCCAGTGGTCACTTCCACGCCCGGGGTTTCAAAGTTCTCAGGGTGACCCGGAGTCGGCGAACCCCACTGACGGAAGTTCTTGATGTCGTCAATGCTGACGCTGTCGTAGCCGCTCAGGTGCAGCAGCGCGTACTGCAGCATGCAGCCGTGGCCGGCCGAGAGGACGAAGCGATCGCGATTGAACCAAGCAGGGTTTTTGGGATTGAAGCGCAGGAAGCGGTCCCAAAGGACGTAGGCCATCGGCGCTGCCCCCATGGGCAGACCGGGGTGACCCGACTTTGCTTTTTCGACCGCATCAATGGCAAGAAAACGGATCGAATTAATACAAAGTTCGTCGAGGGATTGAGCCGCAACAACCATAATCTCTACCTAACTGACAAAATTGACTCGGGCTTACAGCCCCCACAGGGTCAACCCAAGCGGGTGAGGCAGCAGACTTCGCCACTGACCCATCATTTCATCCTCCGGTGATCCCCATCAAGATGCGAAGGATACCTGCAGGAAATCTAAGGATGGAATTTCCGGAAGGCCAGCGTGACGTTGTGCCCACCGAAGCCGAAGGAATTGGACAAGGCCACTTCCACCGGTAGCGATCGCGCCTGATTGGGGACATAGTCCAAGTCGCAATCAGGATCAGGATCTTCCAAGTTGATCGTCGGCGGCACTTTGTCTTCGGCGATCGCCAAAGTTGTAGCGACCGCTTCAATCCCGCCCGATCCGCCCAGGAGGTGGCCGGTCATCGACTTGGTGGAGCTGATGACCAGCTTGTAGGCATGCTCACCCAAGGCTTTTTTAATTGCCGCCGTCTCCGTACTGTCATTGGCTGGCGTGCTGGTGCCATGGGCATTGATGTAGCTGACTTGGCTGGGCTGCAGATTCGCATCCCGCAAGGCCAGCTCGATCGCCCGCGCAGCACCTAAACCACCTGGCACCGGCGAGGTGATGTGATAGGCGTCGCAAGTCATGCCATAGCCGACAATCTCGCCATAGATGCGAGCGCCCCGCGCTTGGGCATGTTCCAAGGATTCCAGCACCAAAATGCCAGCCCCTTCACCCATAACAAAGCCATCACGGCCCTTATCAAAGGGACGGCAGGCATGGGCTGGGTCGTCATTGCGCAACGACAGTGCCTTACAAGCGGCAAAGCCAGCCATGGCCAACGGCGTCACGCAGGACTCAGTGCCGCCACAAACCATGGCCTTGGCATAACCGTACTGAATCAAGCGAAAGGCTTCACCAACTGCATTCGAACCCGCTGCACAGGCTGTGACTGTGACGTTACAAGGACCTTTGGCACCCAACTGGATTGCCGTCAGCCCTGCCGCCATGTTGGCGATCATCATCGGCACCATGAAGGGGCTGCAGCGATCGGGCCCTTTCTCCAGCAAAACTGTCTGCTGGTCTTCCATCACCTTGAGACCGCCAATACCGGAGCCGATCAGCACCCCAATCGAATCCGCATTGAGTTCAGTGATCTCTAGCTTGGCGTCACTCACGGCTTGGCGACTGGCCGCTACCGCGAGTTGCGCAAAGCGATCCATGCGCTTAGCATCCTTGCGATCCATGTACTGGTTCGGGTCAAAGTCCTTGACCTCACCCGCAATCTTGCAAGCATGGCGGGACGCATCAAAGCCCCGAATCAGGTCGATGCCATTGCGACCAGCAAGCAGTCCTTGCCAATATTCCGTTGGATCATTTCCGATCGGGGTAATTGCTCCCAGACCGGTAATAACAACACGCTGGCGTCCGGATTCAGTCATGGATGCGTCTCTGCACAAACGATGGTCAGCAACAGCAGGCTCGGTTGAGCCCCAGTGACTTCATCCCCTAGGCAGCTTTGCTGGCGATGAAATCGACGGCATCTTGAACGGTCGCAATGCCTTCAGCGGCTTCGTCAGGAATTTCGATATCAAATGCTTCTTCCAGAGCCATCACCAGTTCCACGGTGTCCAGTGAGTCCGCTCCCAGATCATTTTGGAAGCTGGATTCTGGCTTGACTTCAGCCACATCCACACTCAGCTGCTCGGCCACGATGTCCTTGACTTTGCTGAAGATGTCTTCTTGGCTCATGGATGCTCTCTACCTAGAAATGCGGGAAACAAGGTGACAATGAAGGGGGGTCGCCAGAAGCTAAGCCCAGTCAGCAGTTTTGCCGACTGCCCAGACCGAAACGATCGCGTGATCAGGGCGTGATCAGAGAGCGTTCGGATTTAGGCATCCCTACATCTTAAAGGCAAGCGGAGCCCCCGCTAAATAGCGGAGATGACCTCAAGGGGACGAGACCGTCTCGGAGCTGTAACAAAAACAAGGGCGATCGTGGGTCAATCCCTTGCCCTGCTTGGCAATTTGTTAATTTTTTGCAGCCGCGCGAAAACTGGTTGAAAGCCCCACGGTATGCTGAGGCCGGAAATTGCCTGAATGCCTGTTACATCAGGCTGTTTGGCTTGCGCAGTGGTTCGGCCGTTTGCTGCCGACGTTGCCCAGAGTCTAGCGCTGCAATTGGAGCAACAGTTCAATGTCTCATTCGGTCAAGATTTACGACACTTGCATCGGCTGCACCCAGTGCGTGCGGGCGTGCCCTCTCGATGTGCTGGAAATGGTGCCCTGGGACGGCTGTAAAGCCGGTCAGATCGCTGCTTCTCCACGGACTGAAGACTGTGTGGGCTGTAAGCGTTGCGAAACAGCTTGCCCCACCGACTTTTTGAGCATTCGGGTCTATCTGGGTGCTGAAACGACTCGCAGTATGGGTCTGGCTTACTAAAGCCACGTCAACGGTCAAGATCCAGGCTTGTGGTTTAGGGGGCGATCGCCCCCTTTTTTGTGACCTCTTTCTGCGGCGATCGCCCTTGAAGGGGACAGACTTTCCGCTACGATGGCTGCCATTGATCCCTGCTGGGAGTTCAGTCCATGTGCGGCATCGTTGGCTATATCGGCACTCAGCCTGCCAGTCACATCCTCTTGGATGGTCTGCGGCAGCTGGAGTATCGCGGCTACGATTCAGCCGGTATTGCAACCCTGTGGGATCATCAGCTCCAAATTGTGCGGGCGGAAGGCAAGCTCCACAATCTGCAAGCTGCACTGCAAAACCATGACAGTCCTGCCCACCTCGGCATTGGGCATACCCGCTGGGCAACCCACGGCAAACCGGAAGTCCGGAACGCCCACCCCCACAAAGACATGAGTGGCTTAGTGGCGGTTGTTCAGAATGGCATCGTCGAAAACTACCGTGAGCTGCGTGAGGCACTGCAGGCGGAAGGAATCGAGTTTGTCTCAGACACCGACACGGAAGTTATCCCCAATTTGATTGCGCGTCACTTCCGGCAATTGGAAGCGGCAGGCAGTGCGCCTGACTCGCGACTACTGGAGGCGGTACGCCTGGCGGTACAGGAGTTAGAGGGAGCCTACGCGATCGCGGTGCTCTGTATCGATGCTCCCGATGAGATCGTGGTGGCGCGCCAGCAAGCACCTCTGGTGATTGGCTTTGGTCAAGGGGAGTTTTTCTGCGCTTCAGATACGCCGGCAATCATCAACCACACTCGAGCCGTGGTGACGCTTGAGAATGGCGAGATGGCCCGACTAACGCCGCTGGGGGTTGAGATCTTTAACTTCCAAGGCGATCGCCTGCGTAAGCAACCACGGTTGTTGAGCGGTACCTCTCTGTTGGCGGAAAAACAGGGCTTCCGCCACTACATGCTCAAGGAGATTTACGACCAACCGGGCGTGGTGCGCAGTTGGTTGAGCACTCACCTCAATGACAATTGGCGTGCTGATGCCGCCGATGAACCAGCCCAAGTGGCACCCTATCCCCATGCGCAAACGCCGGTCATCCTCAATTTGCCCGACGAGCTGCTCAATGACCTTGAGCAAATTCAGATTCTGGCTTGTGGCACTAGCTGGCATGCCAGCCTTGTCGGACGCTACTTGCTCGAAACGTTGGCAGGCGTGCCTACACAGGTTTACTACGCTTCGGAGTTTCGCTATGCTCCTGCGCCGCTGGTGCGCAACACCCTCACGATTGGGGTGACGCAGTCTGGCGAGACCGCAGACACGCTGGCCGCTTTGGAGAAAGAAGGCGAACGGCGATCGGGCTTGGGCGCTGAGTTTGCACCGCGTTTGCTGGGGATTACCAACCGCTCGGAAAGTACGCTGGCCCACGTGGTGCCGCACATTCTCGATATCCAAGCAGGAATTGAGGTGGGCGTTGCAGCCACAAAGACCTTTTTAGGACAGGTGCTGGCTTTCTATGGTCTGGCGATCGATTTGGCCTATCGGCGCGGCAGTCAGTCGCACGAAAAACTTGAAGCCTTAATCGCAGGACTGAAACGGATTCCAGATCAGATTGAGCAGCTGTTGCGGGAACAAGATGGGGCAATTGAGTCGCTCGCCCATCAGTTCACCGAAACCCAAGACTTCATCTTTATGGGGCGTGGGATTAACTTCCCGATCGCCCTCGAAGGGGCGCTAAAGCTGAAGGAGATTAGCTACATCCATGCTGAGGGCTATCCGGCAGGTGAGATGAAGCACGGCCCGATCGCGCTGCTCGATTCGAAGGTGCCGGTGGTTGCGATCGCAGTTCCAGGTTCTGTGTACGACAAGGTGCTCTCAAACGCCCAAGAAGCGAAAGCCCGAGATGCGCGAATGATTGGCGTACTCCCAGATGGCCCTGATGCTAATGTTTTTGACTATCACCTCTGGGTGCCAATTGTGGATGAACTGCTCTCGCCGCTACTGACGGTTATCCCACTGCAATTGCTGAGCTATCATATCGCTGCACTGCGGGGTTTGGACGTCGACCAACCTCGAAATCTTGCCAAATCTGTCACTGTCGAGTAGACAAAGAAGAAAACTGACTCTAAATCACTAGTGAAGTTCTAATAGTGCTTTGAATTTCTTGTGTTTGTAGACTATTGTAAATCAAGCAGTAGTTGCTGATCCTTAATTTTTACTTCTCTTCCTGAGACTAAAGCAAGGTAGTAGTTTTTATCAGCTAAAACTTGTTCTAGGTGTTTGCACCTTGTAAGAGCAACAAATAATGCAGCAGCTCTAGCCTGGCAATTCAAGGACTTTGCAGGATTGAATGCAATGTCTGAAAATCCCTGAAACTCAAAAAGCTGTTCGGAAAGACTTGTATTTTGAGAGAGAGCTTGTAAATAAAGCCAATCATAAAATGCTGTTACTGGTTGGCAAGGAAAATCCTCACCAAAAAAAGAGTATTTGACAAAGTGACCAGAACTACGTAACCTTTCGTCAACCTTAGCATCTCTGCTAGAAACATAATAAAGATCTGTATAAGGTCCACCGCTAGCAAATACTTTGCTACCTTGATAAGCACACTCAACAGAGAGTTTTATTTCTTGGCTTGGTAGTGCTACCTCTAACATGAGATTGAAAGCACTCAGTGATATACCAAGATGGCTAACTGACTTAGAGGAGATTTCTAGGATAGGCCAAATATTTTTTTTTGCTGCTTCTGTATGTAGAGAAACAATAGATTTTTGAGCTTGAACTTTTGATAGTCCTGAATACCATGTAAATTCAATTGGTATTTCTTTAACGAAAGTATCTTCTAAAGAAGATGGAATAAAGACTGGACGTATAGCCATTTTAGTCTCACAAATTTCTAATATAAGCTGCTGGGATATGTTCTTTTACTAGCACTTCAGCTTGCCAATAATATTTCTCATCTTCACTTGTCCATTCTGGCTTCCTCAATACATCAAAGCGAATGCGCTTGAAGTCATTCAATTGATCGCCTATTAAAGCTCGATTTGCTGTAGCATTGCCATCGCTAAATAGTGTGTCTCTCCAAAAGATAACTTCGGGATCTATTTCTAGTATGTATGGCTTCATTAATCGTCCATCTGAACGTGCGACATAAAACATTGGAGTGTATTTGGCAAAACTTACACGAACATAGTTGCCTAGGCTTCTTCTGCGATCAAGGTCACGTGATAAAGAATTACCACCAGGTCGAGGGACTGTAATTTGACGATTTTCGCAGTACTCCCAGCTATATAGACCCCCGCAGCGGCGAATAGAGTCCAGATTGGCTTGGTCGGTAAAGTGATAGAGGGTAGTAACACTGTTTGTTCGAACAAGTTGCTCTAAATATTGCCACTCAGCTTTTCGTGGATGTTGTGTGAGTGTAGCAGTAGAAGAGACTCGCTTCCCTGTAAATGCTCTAAGCAAATCATCAAAAAATCCCATAGCTTTAAAAAGCCACTACGCTTTATTAGAACAAGCGACACTGGGATTGCTCTAGTCTTCTCTATATTTTTATTTTTAGATTTTAAACACTCAGCAATGAGCCTATGGGTTTTGGGCACGTTGACGTGCTTCAAGGAGTGTTGCTTGCATCGCAGGCGCTTGAAAGAGCTGATTCGTGTCAGCTAAAAGGCGATCGCCCCACAACTGTTCTTTCAGGAAATCCACGCTGACATACTGACTATCCTTACCCAAAGCTTGCTGGGCAAGTTGGATAGCTTCTGCTGTTTGTCCTTTTTGATAGAGCAAGACTGCTTTTGCTAGCACCGGCTCAGCAGCACTTTTACTCAACTCAATCGCACGATTCCAATAATTTAAGGCTTGTTGGCGATCGCCCTGTTCATAACTGACCAAGCCCAAGTTATTGATCGCTTCCCAGAAATCTGGCTTGACTTGAATCGCTTTTTGGAAAGCTGCGATCGCGGGCGGATATTGCTTCTGAATGAGATAGACATTGCCGAGATCAAACAGTGCGCCGGATGAATCAGGTTTAATGGCCAGTCCCCGCTGCAGGAAGCTCGCCGCCTCGCTGTAATTTCCCTGCCGGAAGCGGGCTGAGCCCAGCGCAAACAGGATCGCTGGTTCGCGGGGCGCTAACTTCTGTGCTTTATCTAGTGCCTCGATCGCGGGTTCGAGCTGATTGAGTCTCAAGCTCGCATCGGCTAAAACCAACCACACTCGAAAATCATTCGGTGCCAACTGGGCAGCCAAAGCAGCCTGCCGCTGGGCAAACTCCACCTGCTGGAACTGTAAGAGCTGAGCAGCTTCCTGCGCCAGTGCCAAACCCTGCTCTTGTAGATAGCTCGGATCGATATCGGGCACATAAGGCGTGAAGGCTCGGGCAGGTGAGAGCGCCGTTCCACTGCAACTGAGTGCGGCAATCAAGGCAATTAGAGCAGTTCGCTTCACAGATCAGCCGGAGAGCAGTCATCGCTAGCTTAGCGGATTCCCTTCAGGCTGCTGGGCTAAGTTCGCCCGACTATTGCGCTGCCACATCGCAGGTTTGATGCGTCGCAGTGCTGACCCCTGAAACTGCTGATCCCATGCTTCCTCTGAAAGTATCGCTAGCTTAGCCAGATCCGGTGCCAGCAACTCTGGTCGCGGCTGCAGCTCTGGCAGAGTGGTTTGCTGAGCAAAGCGCTGGTTCCAAGGACAGACCTCTTGGCAGATATCGCAGCCTGCCACCCAGCCGTGGAGATTCTGGGCGATCGCTTCGGGTAACTCTGTCGCTCGGTTCTCGATCGTGTGATAGGCAATGCAGCGATTGGCATCCACCACGTAAGGTTCAACGATCGCTTGGGTCGGGCAAGCGTCTAGACAGCGGCTACAGGTGCCACAGTGGGCAGTGTGCGGACGATCGGCGGGCAATGCGAGATCCGTCACCAGTTCCCCTAGAAAGATCCAGGAGCCAAACTCACGACTAATGACATTGCTGTTTTTGGCAATCCAGCCCAAGCCCGCTCGTTGAGCCCAGACCTTATCCGCGATCGGTCCGCTATCCACATACCAGCGACATTCGCAGCCCGGCTGCTGGGTTTGTAGCCAGCGCGCCAAGGCTTTCAGGCGCTTTTCGAGCACGCGATGGTAGTCGCGCCCCCAAGCGTAGCGAGCAATTTTGCCCACATCCGGTGTTGATTCTGGATGATCGCCGGTGTAGTAGTTCAGTGCGACACAGATGACTGACTGAGCACTGGGGAGCAGATTGCGGACATCTCGACGGCGATCGCTCGCCATCCAGCCCATCTCAGCTTGATAGCCCTTCTCCAACCAGCGATCGAGCGCAGCTAACGCTGCAGTATCGGGTGGATCGACACTGGCAATCCCCACTTTGTCAAAACCAAGGGCGATTGCTTCTGCCTTAATCTGCTCCGCAAGCGTTGGGGTCATCACTTAAAGCAATGCAGCCGCATCGCGATCGAGCAGCCAATAGAGTTGTCCCGCTGGCTGAATCAAACGAGCGGGCGTTTGTTGACTATCCCCCTCAGCTGCCAAGGCACATTGCAGCGCTTCTTGCTTGGCGGCACCGCTGACGAGAAACACTACCGTTCGTGCTCGATTGATCAACGGGGCCGTAAACGTGAGGCGCGGTTGTCCGTCGCGATCACCAACCGTGACCAAGCGGGTTTGTTCGTCTAGCGCTGCTGTTCTCGGGAAGAGAGAAGCCGTATGCCCGTCATCCCCTAAGCCCAAGAGAATCAGATCAAAT
Organism: Synechococcus elongatus PCC 11801; assembly: GCF_003846445.2. NCBI lineage: Bacteria > Bacillati > Cyanobacteriota > Cyanophyceae > Synechococcales > Synechococcaceae > Synechococcus > Synechococcus elongatus. The sequence goes on from NZ_CP030139.2 coordinate 2,184,007, forward strand.
ACCGGCCAGTCCTCTTCCGAAACTTGAAAGGCTCGTCGCAGATCTGCTTCTGCGATCGCGGCATCCTGCCAAGGATCTGCGGACTGGGTCGGTAGCGGGTGGATCTGCTCAGCTGGAATCGGCACTCGATTCAGCCAAGCTTGGCGAGCCATCCGTTCATTGCTATCGGGATGATCGTTAGGAACATAGCGCTCATCACCCCAGAAAATTTGCCAGTGAGCCCAGTCGGCAGCGCTATCCGCAAACTGTTCATAGAGCGCTTTTGGTGTACTCCCACCTGACAGTGCGAGGCGAAATGTCCCTCGTTCCGCGATCGCTTGGCTAGCAGTTTCCAACACCAGCGATCGGGCAGCGGCCACCACCGCTGCGAAATCAGCCACAACAGATTGATGAACGGACATCTCAGGCTCTCTGCACTGGCTCCATTCTGGCTGATGGTTATTGTGCAGGTTCAGCTCGTGCCTACTGACAGCTCTTCTGAGCACCAGAGCACGTTAGGGTAAGGAACCGCAGCGGCGTCACTCTGCGCCCTGTTTTATGAGACTGCCGCCATGACGCTGGACATTGTTCTTGGACTCAATCAAGCGATTGACTTCACCTTGCCAGTGGTCATCAATTCGGCGGTTCAAAATAGTCCGCAACCTGAGACTTTACGGTTCAATATCGTCATTCCCGTCGGTCAAACTGAGCATTTTCAAGCTCTGCTAGAAACCACGTTCCCCAATCCCAGCTTTCAGTGGCGGCTCGGTACGTTTCAGCCATCTGCTGATCTCGCGGATTACCTCGCCCACAAATACAGCCGCGATCGCGGTGAACGGCTGCTGGGGCGCTACATGCAGTTTTCTCGCGTTTGGATCCCTCAGGTATTCCCAGACCTAACGCGCGTCCTCTACTTCGATACTGATGTCGTGCTGCTCGACGATCCGGGCCAGTTGAGTCAGCAAGCCGGTGAATTTCGCCCCGACCTCTTCTTCGCAGCGGTACCTCATGCCCGTCCGGCTTGGATGTACTTCAAGAAGCCATGGCGAGCAAGCCGGTATCTGAAGATCATGGGCAAAACCTTTAACAGCGGGGTGATGGTCACCGATCTTCGCTTTTGGACGGAGTCGGTCTATCAACGCATTCAAGCCGTTCTCGATCGCGATCGCCAATTCCGCTACCGCTTTCTAGAAGGCGGAGATGAAGCCTTACTCAACGCCTGTTTCCCGTCCTACCAGGCTCTACCGAAGCGCTGGAATCGCTGTGGCTACGGCAATGCCCGACCAGTTGCTCGGTTGTTGGCCTGTGACCCCCAAGAAGCCGGGGTCATTCACTGGAGCGGCGGTCATCACAAGCCCTGGAATACCAGCGACATCATCTACGGTGACCTCTGGCGCCGCTACGCGAATTTGCCTGGACTGCCCCTGCCGAAGCTGGCCTAGCTCGGTAGTCGCTCATGCTAATCCTTAAATCCCTGACCCTCACCAAGAATTCGACTGTTAAATCAATGGGGTGAGAGTAGGGTCTCGTCGTTTTAATTGCTCAGTCATCGCGGACAGGAAGTTGAGCATTGCTGAATGTTGAGACTTGTGAATATCAAAACGAGTGTTACTTAATCTCAAGACAGTCGTAACGATCTTCAGTTGTGCCTCTAGTGGACAGATTGTTCTGAAGATGCCATCTGAAGATTAAGAAAGGCATCAAGATTTTCCCACTTCCACGCTTTCTTGAAAACAATCAGAGCACAGTCAAACCTCAAGACTGTTGTTTGTCGCCTGCATGTGCAGTGATAACTGGTTTCGTAGCCTACCAAGCACTTTGGGGTGAAGATGAGCCTTTCTGACAAGTTTATCCGTAACCCAGTGCTGACTACGGTCTGCTCTCTTGTCATCCTATTGCTGGGCGGCATTGCAATTCCGTTGCTACCACTCGAAAAGCTTCCCCAGATGGCACCGACCCAAATTGCAGTTACTGCAACTAATTTGGGTGCAGATGCCAAGACTACTGTAGATACAGTAACCAGCGTTCTAGAAACAGAAATTAATGGTGTTGAGGACATGAAATATATGTCTTCAACCACTGACTCAGGTGGGATTGCCAATATCAAAGTCTCATTCCCAGTTGCGGTTAATCGCAATATTGCTCAGGTCAATGTCACTAACAGAGTGAACCAAGCGCTGCCTAGTATGCCTGAGGTGGTCAAGCAGACTGGAATCACGGTTGAAGCAGCCTCACCGAGTTTGCTACTGGCCTATGGCTTTTATTCAGAGCTAGGAGCTGATGGAAAGCCGCTCTATGACACTGAGTTTATGAGTAACTATCTTGATCAGTTTGTCGTTGATGAGCTGAAGCGCATTCCAGGAATTGGCAGCCTTCTCATCCTGGGAGAACGAAAATATGCACTACGTATTTGGTTAGATCCCAATAAATTAGCAGGCCGTAACCTTACTGCCTCTGATGTAGAGCGGGCTTTGAAAGAGCAGAATATTCAAACTGGGGCTGGACGGATTGGACAGGAGCCCTCTCAACCGGGTCAAACATTTGCCATTCCACTTCGCGCTGACAGCCGCTTTATCAGTGTTGAAGATGCCGAGAACTTAGTGATTCAAGTCAGTGAGAATGGTCAGCTGACAAAAATTCGAGATATTGGTCGAGCGGAGCTAGGAGCTGAAAATTATGACGTTAGTACGATTGTGAGTGGTAAGCCAACTGCTGGCTTGGCACTGTATCAGTTGCCTGGTGCTAACGCGCTGGATACTGGCAATCGTATTAAGGCAAAGATTGAAGAACTGTCAGCTGATTTTCCGCCAGGATTAAGGTATGAAATTCCCTATGACTCTACCCTCTTTGTCGTGACATCACTCCAAGATGTCACCTCGAACTTGATGCAAGCCATTGTGATGGCTGTATTAACAATTTTGATCTTTTTACAAGATTGGCGCTCAACGATCGTTCCTGCTTTGGCGATGCCCGTCGCCATGATCGGTGCAATGTCGGTACTGCTGGGATTTGGTTTTAGCATCAACCAGCTGACTATGTTCGGCATCATTTTGGCGATCGGAACAGTGACGGATGATGCCGTCGTAATCGTTCAATCGATTAAGAGCAAAATGAGTCAGGGTATGCGACCAATGCAAGCAGCTCTGGACTCTATGAATGAGCTAGCGACTCCTTCAATTACAGCTGCCTTAGTGCAGCTAGCTGTTTTCATCCCAGTCATGTTCTTCCCAGGAACAACTGGGATTGTTTACCGACAGTTTGCAATTACTTTATCAGCAGCGATTATCTTCTCCACGTTTAATGCTTTAACTTTCTCGCCAACGATGGCAGCGTTGTTCTTGAAGCCAGAAGGTACTGCTCCAGAAAAAATTGATAGAGCAGTTAATTTTCTGATGGGCTGGTTTTTTAGGTTATTCAATTCTGGATTTGGTCAACTTGAGCGGTGGTATAGCCGAGTCATTGAGATACTCAAATCATCACGCTATCTCATTTTAGCAATTTTTGTTGTGGGTCTATTAGCAACAGTCTGGATGCTAAGAGTGACCCCAACAGGTTTTATCCCTGAAGAGGATCAAGGTTTGATGATTCTTGTGGGTGAAGCACCGCCGATGTCTTCCCTACAGTATACAGATGGGGAGGTCGCTAAGGTTGGGAAAGTCTTAGATGATTATCCAGAAATTGAAAGCTATCTTGGGGCTGCTGGCTTTGGTTTTGATGGTAATGCTTACAATAAATATGCTTTCTTTGTCAAGCTAACAGACTGGTCGCAACGTACTCAAAAGAGTCAGTCAGTCTTTAGCCTAATACAAACAATCAATAAAAGACTGAGAACAGAAATAACTGGATCCATTGCGATCGTCACCAATATTCCTCCGATTGATGGAGTTGGAGCCACAGGTGGCTTGGAGTTTCAATTGCAAAATCGTGGAGGGTTGCCTTCGGAAGCACTGTGGAAAAATGCTCAGGCAATGATTGTGACAGCGAATGAACGACCTGAGCTAGAAGGAGTACGGACTACTTTCACGCCTGGAGTCCCACAAATCGCAATTCAGATCGATCGTAATCAAACTAAGGCACTGGGTATCGACATCAATGAGGCTTTTGGAACTTTACAAACTTACTTAGGGGGCCGCTATATTAATGATTTTATTCTTGATGGTGATCAGTATCGAGTCTATGCACAAGCTGATGTAGCCTTTCGCAGCACTCCAGAAGACATTAATTCCTTCTATGTGCGATCGCGATCGGGAAGTCTAGTTCCATTAGGTAAGTTGGTCACATTCCAAGAGTTTATTGCGCCACCGATTATTACCCGCTACAACGTCTATGATTCAATCAAAATTCAAGCAGTTCCAGCACCGGGATTTAGCTCTGGACAAGGAATTGCTGCTATAGAATCAGTCGCAAAAGAAGTTTTAGATCCAGGTTTTGGTTATGAGTGGACGGGGTTGAGCCTAGAAGAAATTTCAGCAGGAGGAGCGACTGGGGCTATTTTTGGACTAGCGATCGTCCTAGTCTTTCTGGTCATGGCAGCTCAATATGGTAGCTACATTGACCCTCTTATTATTCTCTTGACAGTTCCTTTAGCAATTTTAGGCGCCATGGGAGCTATTTGGATTCGCGCTAATCTCTTTCAAGTGGGAAGTGTTTTCCCTGTGATTAACAATGATATTTATGCTCAAGTAGGACTGCTTATGCTGATTGGCATGGCTAGTAAAAATGCCATTTTGATTGTGGAGCAGGCTAATGAGTTTCTTCGTCAAGGGATGGATATTGGAAAAGCAGCAGTGGAAGCAGCAAAATCTCGTTTTCAGCCTATCTTGATGACTGCCTCCTCTGGTTTAGTTGGCTATATCCCGTTGATGACAGCCGCAGGTGCAGGCGCAATTAGCCGCTGGTCAATTGGGACAGTCAGCTTTGGTGGTTACCTAGTCGCAACAGTTTTAAGCTTAGGCATCGCGCCAATTATTTACATTATTATCAAGACCTTAGAGAAAGAGTTTTTACTAGACTCAAAACCTAAGAATCAGCCTAGATAAAGTATCTATTTTACTCCAGATATTGCAAGAGTTGACTGTCAAGAAAATTAACTAGAGTACTTGAAAGGTGTATTTATATGAGGCGGCTTCATCATGAACTATCGATCGATCATTTTTTCAGCATTCATGACATCTATTCTTGGAGCTATTGCAGGTTTTTCTTTCACCTATATTGGTCAGCCAGACTTGGAACTAAGGCGCTATCAGAGTGAGTTTTACCAGACTCTTTATCATCGCTATCCTCTTCTTGGAGCTGGGCTGGGATTTATGGTTGGTGCTGGCTTTGCAACTGTCAGCCAAGCAAATAAAAGACGTAGCTAGATTCAATATTAGATCCTGAAACTCTAGAATCCAAGCTTAATGAGTCGAGCTAAAATAAAGTTGCCAATCTTGAGGCCGTAGGGAGTGATCCACCAAGATAAAGGCAAGAAACCTGTTGGAGATGAGGAATCAACTTGCCAATCTTGATGAAAGATGAACTCACCCTTTTGGCGCCAACCAATACGGTCAAAGAACTGAAACATTAAATCTTGATCTTGGGCAATGAGTGTGTTGAGACTACCTCCAAGGTCACGATAGCTCTGTAGCTGGACACTAAATCCAAATTTGCCATTACTATACTTTTGCCAAAGCCTATCAGTAATTCTTAGAGGCCCAAGAGGATATTTTTCAATGTCTTCAGGAGAAATAGTGTCTGAATTTTTGTTGATAATATTCATTAATATTTTTGCAGTTTCTTGGTCTGCCTCTTTAAACTCTCTTCTCTTGAGAAAATTCTGAAGTCTTTGAAAAGTGTCAATATCAGAAATCATTAGTAAATCATCTTGTAGATTCTCGATTGAAGCTTCTAGATGAGAGAGGACAGACTGTTCTTGTTGAACTTCTTGCTGAAGTTCTTGAATAGATCGTGTTATCGATTTAAGATAATTTAGCTGCTCTTTAATGCTGTTGACAGCCTGTTCAAGCCTTTCAATTCTGCTTGATAGTTGATTGTAACTATTAATTCTCGCCTCAAGAGCTGCTAGACGTTGATCTAAATCACGATCGCTCTTGTCATCCATAGTATTTACCTGCTAGAAATTCATAGCCATACTAGCGGATAGAGGTATTGCTATGACCTTTAGGGAACTTGGATTAAAGAGTTTCTAAAGAAACAGATGTCTATGTTCAATGTCTAGGATGTCACTTTTCAAGTGATTTAACGGTAAGAGTCGCTTTTAAGATGAAAGCTATAGTCTGAAATTAAAGGCTTTAACGCCCGAAGGATATCACTACGATACCGTAGAAGCTTAAATCAGTTGAAGTTTATCTTGAAAGAGCAAAAACTATGACTATAGTTTAGAAGGAGTTGTCAGTTCTTATTTTAGATGTTTTAGATTTGCAGAGTTTGCTTTTGCTCTCCTGAGAGTTCAGGAACAAGGAGTTAGGAGTAATGAAAAATTCTAAATCTCTTTTATCTCAGCACTCTTTCCCTTTTCTGCTTGGTGTGGTTCTTGCTCTGCCGATCTTTAGTACATCCTGTCGGCCAGTGCTTGAGGCCGATGCTCAAACTCCAAGTATTGCTACAGAGATAATTACTTTACAGACAAATCTCACTAAAAATAGTACTGAGTTTGTGGGTAGCTTAGAAGCGGCTCAGATTGCCGAAGTTCGACCTGAGATTCAGGGGCGAGTTGAGCGTATTATTGTTTCACCAGGGCAAAGTGTAGATGTTGGGAGATCGCTGCTAGTTTTGAAAGCAGACGAAACACTTCCTCAGTTGCAAGGGTCCTTAGCTGCTCTTGATGTGGCTATTGGTGGTCGAGAAAATGCTCTAAAAGCCCTAGATATTGCAAGAGCACAGCGAGATACTGCTCGCTCTGATTTGAATCTCAAAATTATTAATACTAAACGGGTTCAGCAACTGGTTGCAGATGGAGCACTTGCGCAAATTTATTTAGATGAAGTGTTAGCTAAACAAGATGCGGCTCGTAACAGCCTAAAAGCAGCTGAAGAGCAGGTTGCCGCAGCACAAGTCGCTATTACACAAGCTGATGCAAAAATTCGAGAGGCTCGTGCTCAGGCACAATCTTCTGGAGTCAGTCTTGGTTTTAAGAACGTCGTTGCTCCAATTGCTGGAGTAGTTGATGACATTCTAGTAAAAGTAGGAGATTACGTCACTACAGGTCAACCAGTCACTCGGATAACGCAGACAGATATGTTTTATCTGAATATTGAAGTACCTGCTGAAAAGGCCAATCAACTGAAGATAGGATTAGCAGTAGAGTTGCTAGATCCTAGTAATGGACAGCAGTTGGCAACAGGTAGCTTAGTCTTTATTTCTCCAACGGTTAAATTTAATGCTCAAGGTATTTTAACAAAAGCTCAGTTTCAAAATGTTAATAGTAAGCTGAGAGATGGTCAATTTGTTGCTGCGCGTTTGATCTGGGGAGTTCAACCTGGTATCTTGGTGCCGACAGGAGCAATTTCCCGAATTAGTGGTAAGAGCTTCGTATTCGTAGTTGATAAAAAGCCTAATCAAAAAGGCCAGCCAGTTGTCCGATTACAGCCTGTTGAACTAGGTCCAATTCAGGGCAATCAATATCAAATCAAATCTGGCCTTAAAACGGGCGATCGCATTGCAGTAACAAATGTTTTGAGACTGAGAGATGGTGCGGTAATCCAATCCCACAATTAACAGTTGTTGCGATATAACACTGTTTAGTAGTGGGACTAAAGCTGTTAAAATAAGTAAATTAATTAAGTTTACTTCCCGAAAGAATTTATTGATTGACCTTTCGCCATTTTTTATGCGTAGATTCTATATACTCTCAACACGTGTTGAGGGACTCTGCTGCACTTAATAACTTATGAATTATCACTCTGCCTGCAGCAGATTTATAGGACTGGATCGCTAGCCCCAAAGCGAAGGCGCAGCAGGGATAACGTCAAAACAACTAAAAAGAGCGCTAGACCCACGGTGCAGGCATAACTCACTTCCAGCTTTTGAAAGGCCTGTTGGTAGACGTAATAGACAACCGTTTTGGAACTATTCAGTGGGCCACCTTGGGTCATGATGAAGACTTCTTCAAAGACCTTAGTGGCAGAAATTGCCGAAATCACTGCCACTAAGACCAAGTAGGGGCGCATCAGCGGCAGCGTGATATCCCAATGGCGACGCCAACCATCCGAGCCATCCAAAGCAGCGGCTTCGTAGAGTTCGCCGGGGATCCCTTGCAGTCCTGCCAGATAGATCACCATGTAATAGCCCAGACCTTTCCAGACGGTGACTGCCATAACGCTGAAGAGGGCTAGCGCTGGACTCGTCAGCCAAGGAATCGGTTGGAATCGTTCACCAAACACCAGTTGCCCTAGTTGGTTGAGTAGCCCTGTTTCGGCATAGAGCCACCGCCAAGCAATTCCCGCCACCACGATCGAGACGATCACGGGGGTGTAGTAGGCCAAGCGAAAGAGGGTAATGCCGCGCAGTGGGCGATTGACCAAGATCGCCAGTCCCAAGGGCAGAAAGACCAGCAGCGGCACAACACCAATGAGATAGATAAACGTGTTGCCAAGGGTTTTCCAGAAGACGGCATCGTTGATCAGTCGCTGGAAATTTTCTAGGCCGACCCACTGGGGCGATCGCGTCAAGTTGTAGTCGAAGCGGGTGAAGCTGAAATAAAAAGCCTGCAGCGCTGGCCAAAATACTGTCAGACCCAAAATTGTCAGCGCCGGTGCCAAGAACAGATAGGGAGACAGGCGATCGCGCAATGCAGTCATGGACACCTCTGGCACAGACAACCGAGGGCGAAGGCCCCGAAGGTAAAATACTGGTTTCCCCGCTCGGCGTCAGCTTGCCATGTCCGTTCAAATCCCTGTTGCTCTGCCGCAAAACGCCTACGAGATTGCGATCGCTCACGGGGGACTGGCAGCAGCGGGCAGTTGGCTGCAACAAGCAGGTCTGAAGGCTGGCACCAAACTTCTGGTCGTCACCAACCCCGCGATCGGGCGGCGCTATGGCGATCGCCTCGTAGCAGCACTGAAAGAAGCAGGCTTTATCGTCAACTGCCTCACCCTACCGGCTGGCGAGCGCTACAAAACGCCAGCAACGGTTCAACGCATCTATGACAAAGCCCTAGAACTCCGGCTGGAGCGCCGTTCGGCTTTGGTCGCCTTAGGTGGCGGCGTGATTGGCGACATGACCGGATTTGCAGCGGCAACCTGGCTGCGCGGGATTAGCTTTGTGCAGATTCCAACTTCACTGCTGGCGATGGTTGATGCTTCGATTGGTGGTAAAACCGGCGTCAATCATCCCCGTGGCAAGAACCTGATCGGGGCGTTTCATCAACCCAAGCTGGTGTTGATCGATCCAGAAACGCTACAGACCCTGCCCGTACGGGAGTTCCGTGCCGGCATGGCTGAGGTGATTAAGTACGGTGTGATCTGGGATCGGGATCTGTTTGAACGGTTGGAAGCGAGCCCCCGTCTCGATCGCCCGCGATCACTACCGGCTGATTTGCTGACCCTAATCTTGGAGCGCTCCTGTCGTGCCAAAGCAGAAGTGGTTGCGAAGGATGAGAAAGAGTCAGGTTTGCGGGCCATCCTCAACTACGGCCATACGATTGGCCACGCAGTCGAAAGTCTGACGGGCTATCGCGTCGTTAACCATGGCGAAGCTGTGGCGATCGGTATGGTTGCTGCAGGACGGCTGGCTGTGGCGCTAGGGCTCTGGAATCAAGAGGAATGCGATCGCCAAGAAGCCGTGATTGCTAAAGCAGGCTTGCCGACCCGATTACCTGAGGGCTTGGATCAAGCGGCGATCGTTGATGCTTTGCAACTCGACAAAAAAGTGCAGGCAGGCAAGGTACGGTTCATTCTGCCGACGACGCTCGGTCACGTCACGATTACCGATCAAGTCCCTAGCCAAACCCTGCAAGAGGTTCTGCAGGCGATCGCTTAATTGTCCCTGAATGCGGGTCTGAGCCGAAGGCTATGCCAGACTGATTCAGGCTAATTCCTGCCCCTCAACAGACTCAAGCGAACCTACTGTGACCACTGATTTACTCTGCCTGCTGATTCTGGCGCTGTGGACCCTACCGCTGAACCACATCCCTGCTATTGGACGAGCCAGCAAAGCCGGTCTGGATTGGGCGTTGAGCAATCGCGATCGCCAGCCAGAAGTGCCGGAGTGGGTCGGTCGTGCCGATCGCGCTCAACGCAATCATCTCGACAATCTGGCGATGATCGCTAGCGTGATTTTGATTGCCCAGATCAGTGGCAAAGCCGATGGCACCACTGCGATCGCCTCGATTGTGCTGCTGTTGGCCCGCATCGCCCACAGCCTTACCTATTTGGCCGGATTGGGCTTGCCGCGATCGCTCAGTTACCTCGTCTCTGTCGCTGCATTATTAGTGATTGTTTGGCGTCTGTTTGCCTGAGTTAGTAGGCACAAACTTCGAAGTCATCGCCAACCCAACAAGCGCGATCGCGGTTAGAACGCTCGGTGATGCCCCAGCGCGAATTGATGCCCTCTGGTGTCAGTCCTCGCACTTCAGCAACTCCTGGCGACACAATCGTGACGGTAATCACAGAGCGACCGGCAATCCAATTGGACTGCAGCGAGGTTACTGTAAAGCTGCCATTGCTGCCAAATTGCTTGAAATCGCAGGCACCGTTAAACGTGGTGCGACCGGCTTCTTTAATGACACAGCGAGCCGGTGTTGCTAATCCAGGCAGAGCGAAGGCTGTTGCTAGCCCGAGTCCCAAGAGGCTACTGGTCATCCATTGCATCAACAAGTTTGACTTTTGCATCTTGGTTACTGGGTAGAACGCCTCTGGACTAGATTGCCCAGAAAGGTTCTGCGATCGCAAGCCATGATTCAGAACTTGAGAAATGTCAGCAATCGATTGTAGGCAAGACTAACTCTAATGCAATCAATTCTCTTGTCCCGAGAGATTCAATAGAGAAACAGATGTCACTGGTTAGGCAACATCTGTTCTTACAAAAATATTCAGTTAGAACCGATTAGCTCTAGCGAGTTCCGAGTTGTAGCGATCCATTGCTATTTTGATAGGCGCACATTTGTTGCTTGGTGACTCGATCAACCCAACAGCGAACAGGCTTTCCTTTTTGATTGGCCTCAGCAGCTTCCGGCAAGCTCAGCAGCATTGAGGTCGTGCTGAACAGAGCGATCGCTGTTAAGAGTGCAGCAGTGAACGAACGGTTATTGATGGAAGTCATGGTTCAGAACAGAATCACTGACTTCTTTACGATCGCTCTGAGTTAAGAGACTCCTCGTGATCTAATCGTGTTTGAGTGTGTGAGATTGATCACACATTGCAGACGAAATTGATTAATGCGCGATCGCTATTCGATAAAGACTGAATGGGTTGAGTGAGTGCGGCTCCAAGCCCAGCGTTCATGCTCAGCGAGATCCGTGCCGGGACGACTCCAGCGGCGATCGGTATGGCTGAGATCCACACCCGTAAAGTTCACGTCGTAGATGAAGGCATGACTGAGGTCAGCTTCATGCAGATCGGCAGCCGTGAAGTCAGTCCGATAGAGAATGGCGCGCACCAAATCAGCTTGCTGCAAGCAGGCTTGCCGGCAATTAGCCTCGGCCAAAATGCTGTCGTTAAGCATTGCCCGCCGTAAATTTGCACCCACGAGTTGCGATCGACAGAGATCAGCGCGCAGCAAATCAGCTCCGAGGAGATTCGCGCCGCTACAGTCGGCTTCCCTGAGGATTGCTCCCCGCAGCCAAGCCCGCCGCAGATCTGCCCCAACCAGAATTGCGCCCGTCAGATCAGCATTTTCGAGATCAACATTGACGAGATCGACAAACGAGAGATCTGCTTGGCGCAAGTCGGGAATAATCGTCGGATTTTGCGATCGCCAGCGACTCCAGACAGCTGTGCCTCGCCGTAGAAATGCCAGATGTTCGGCATTTGCCATATCGCTACTCCCGAGAGCGATCGCCGGGATGCTCACGTCCCGACAAATTTTCGAGTGCCGCTAAGGCAGCCTGCGAGCCAGCAATGATGTCGCGTTCTTCCCCACCTAAAAAGAGTCGGCCAAAACTACCGATCGCACTGACTTGCAGGATGTTGATCAACGCTGCTTTTTCGGCTTCGTTGGCTGCTAGCGCTGCATACGCCGCCGGTTGGACCTCAAGGACGTAGAGGGTTTCACCGGCCAGCAGCATTTGGCCACGGCGCTGCCGGTTGATCAGCTGCGCTTGGTGAGCATCAATATTACGGATGATTTGGCTGGAGACAATTTTGGGTTTGAGGCGATCGCGTTCCGTCAGTCCCAGAGCGGAGAGGACTGCACGTCCGGCTTCACGCACTTCGCCCTGATTGCTGGCATGGACTTCCATCAAGCCATAGAGGCGCTCAATAAATTGCACGCCGGGTCGCACCACTGCCGACTTGAGCGCGATGTCCATCATCCGGTTGATTTCAATGCCTGGGGAGATTTCAATCCAGACCGAAGCATCCCCTGGCAGTGTCAAAAAGCCTGTGGCGACTGTACCGATATAGGAGGCGTGTTGCCGTTGCAAATTGTCGAGGTAGACGTAACTGCGCAGCTCAACGCCCAAAACAACATCCTTGTAAAGCCAAATTTGAGTCTACCGCGCAGACTTGGCCTCAATCGAGCAAGGGCGCGATCGCACCGGCAATCGCTGCGCGTTGTTCGGCGTCATAGCCCCAGCGATCGAGAAAGTCTGTAAACGCTCCCGCACCCGTCAAACTCTGCTGCAAGTCCTGCAAAAGCTGGCGTAGGCTTGGACTCTCTAATTGCCGCAGGTGTTCTGCCGATCGCCGACTGACTCGCTGGGATTGAGCTGCCATTGCTGGGTCGGCATTGCGCTCGTGAGTCAGCACCATCGCCGTAGACATCGCCAGATTGCGCACCATCAAGTCTTCGACATACGTCGATTGCGATCGCAGGGCTGCAATCAAAGCAGGAGAGGGTTGATCGGCCCATGGCTCCTCGCTGGTGAGATAGGTGACGAAAAAGCCCCGCGCTCCATCCCGGCTAGCCACCAACTGGGCGATCGCTTGCGCCACAGCGTCTGTTGGCTCCAAGGCTAAAAGCTGCTGGGCTAAGGCGATCGCAGTCCCAAAGTCAGGATTTTCGGGAATGTTCGGCAGAGAATCCGGCATCGCTGGCGACTAGAAGGCTGTGGTTGATCTTAGAAGGCTGAGCCCAGCCCCAAGCAGGAGCTAGAAAGTCTCTTCCTCTGCCTCTGCGATCGCCGCCTGTTCCGATTCAGGATGAGGGCCAATCCATTCGGGATGCTTGAAGTAGTGCAGATGCTGCCAGCGATCGAGGACATCGTGGATCAACACTTGCTCGAAAAAGACCTTAGCAACCACAGCTAAAGGCAGCGCTAAAATCAGGCCGGCTAGCCCAAAAATACTAGCGAAGACAATCTGAGCAATCAGCGTTAGTGCAGGTAAAAGTGAAACCTGCCGCGCCATAATTGTCGGCGTCAGCCAGTAGCTTTCAAGTTGTTGAATGATGATGTAAAGGACTAAAACTGCCCAAGCTTTCCAAGGCTCATCTAAAAGAACCACTGAGATAGGAAAAACAGCGCTCAGGGTTGGGCCAAGGTTAGGGATTAAATTGAGGAAGCCCGCAATGATTGCATTCACTAGAGCGAGCTTAACACCAAGAATCATCAAACCAACCCAGCTGAAGAGTGCGATCGCACTTGAGCTAATCAAAATTCCAAGGAACCAATCGCTCAGTGAAATTTCGCAGGCATTGAGAATCTCATCAGCTCGTCGCCGATAGAAGGAGGGCAGCAACCGCAAGAAAGTTTGCCGATAGGATTGGGGGTTGCTCAGCATCATTAGTGTCAGAACGACGATCAGAAGCAACTGAGCAGCAGCGACGACTGTGTTGTTAAAGACAGACAGAAAATTGCGCGCCAGTGGACCTAGCTGCTGAGAGAAGGAAGTCCAATTGCGGCGATCGCCAAAACTTTGAATGAGGTCACGAATCGCCGAATCAACAAAGAGGCGGGCACTGCGATCATCACTAAACCCTGGCAGCAGTTGCACGATGTCAACCAGTCGTTCTTCGACCCAGTCCAGTAACTTGGCAAACCCCTGGGGTGCCAACTCGAGTAGGTCTTGAAACTGCACCAGTAGGGGTGGCATAAGCAGGGCAACCAGCAAGCCACCCACCACGGTCAACCCCAACAGCGTTACGGTCAGTGAGAGGCGACGCGACCAGCGCAACCGCTGCTGAAGCTGGCGGGCGAGGTGGTTAATGATCACCGCAAGGACCACCGCCGCAAAGAGGAGTAGCATCACCTGCCGCAACTGCCAGAGAATATAGGCGGCTGCTAGGATGCCGGTGAAACCAAGCCACTGCCCGAGGCGCATGGTCGAGAATCCTTTCCGTTGACCTCACTCAGTATGCGGCACTGTTTTGGAGGACTAGCATGCAGCGGACTTGGCGATCGCCTGCTCGGGTCGATCTACCGTTTGGCTGGCTCCAGCAGGTCAAGCAGGTCTATCCCAAACCCTACGCTCACATCCTTGCCCAGCTGATTTGGCAGCGACAACTGGCCACGCCAGCGTCGCTCGCAGGATTCCTTGAACCCGATCGCTATCAGCCAACAGGCCCTGAAGCTTTTGGCATCGAAATGGAGTGGGCGATCGCCCGGTTGCAGCAAGCCTATGGCAATCCTGACGATCGCCTTTTGATCTGGGGCGATTTTGATGCAGATGGACTGACCGCTACGGCAGTGCTTTGGGAAGGACTAGGGCAATACTTCCCGCAATCGGAACGTCTGTTTTGGACGATTCCCGATCGCCTCCAGCAATCCCATGGTTTGAACATTGAGGGACTAGAGCAGGCGATCGCTGACGGCACCACCCTCGTGATTACCTGTGACACGGGCTGCGGCGATGCAGAGCTGTTGGAGTGGGCCCACGATCGTGGATTGGATGTGATCATCACCGATCACCACACGCTGCTGCCCGAACGACCACCAGTCACAGCTCTGATCAATCCCCGTCAGTTCCCGACCGATCATCCGCTCGCGACCCTCTCCGGGGTTGCCGTTGCGTACAAACTTGTGGAAGCACTCTACACAGCTCTACCACTACCTGACGTACAGCCTTTAGAACACTTGCTCGATCTCGTGGCGATCGGTTTGATTGCGGATCTCGTTGAGCTAAGAGGCGACTGTCGCTATCTCGCGCAGCAGGGATTGCAGCAGCTTCAGCAACTCTCCCAAGTGCGGCCTCAAGCTAGTCGACGTCCTGGCATCACGGAACTTCTGAATTGCTGCAAACGCCAAGGCGATCGCCCCAGTGATATCCGCTTTGGCATCGGGCCGCGATTGAATGCGGTCAGCCGTTTGCAGGGCAAGGCCGATTTGGCGCTGCAACTGCTCACCGGTTGTGATCCACAGGCAGGCATTCGCCTTGCTCATCAAGTTGAAGAACTCAACCAACGGCGGCAACGGTTACAACGCGATTTGCTGCGGGAGTTAGAGCCACAAATTCAGCAACAGCGCGATCGCACTGCCCTAGTCCTTGTCGGAGAAGGGTGGCATGGAGGTCTTTTGGGGCTAGTGGCTGGTCAGGTAGCTCACCGCGAAGAGAAGCCGACCCTTGTGCTGAGCCTCGATCCACCAGGAACAGAACCTCGGCTAGCTCGGGGATCGGCGCGTTCGATCCCCGGTCTCAACCTTTATGAATTGCTCGCTGATCAGCGATCGCTCTTGCTTCGCTTTGGTGGGCACCCCCAAGCAGCGGGTCTTAGCCTAGCCAACGAACATCTGCCCATTCTGAGAGATGCACTGGAGCAACGCCTGCACCTGCATCCGCCCGATCGCCACTTAGCCGCGATCGCCCCAGAGGTCACGGTCACGGTAGCCGATCTCGATCGCCCGCTGTTCCGTGCCCTCTATGCCTTAGAACCCTGCGATCGTCTGCCGCAATTAGAAATCCGGCGTTGCCGCTTGCAACAACAACGACCAAGTTACGTTGGTTCAGGACTCTACCGCCGCCAGTATTGGATCTTTCAGATCACCGATGACAGCGGCGCGATCGCTGCAGGCCAGTACTGGCCAGAGAGCAATGCCGAGACCTTACCTCCAGAAGGCGATCGCTGCGACCTTGTAATTGAGCTAGATCTCCGCACTGCTGCCGGTGATCAAAGCCGGCGGGAATTGGTTGCGCGTTTGCTGGCTTGGCGACCGCACCAGACTGCTCCGTCAGATCCAGAACCGATGCTGTTGGACTGGCGATCGCAGCGACCTGATTCGGCGATCGCAGCTCATGTAGTCACTACCTGTCCGTGGAGCTGGGAGGAGCTTGCCTTGCAGTGGCAACAAGCCCAACGACTGCAGCAGCCTTTAGCGCTGGCTTATCCACCGCCTGAAGTGGAAGATCTCGAGCGCGCTTGGCGACAATGGCTGGGGGTGTTGCGGTCTCTGGCTCAGCGATCGCAACCCGTCAGCTGGTCAAGTTTGAGCGATCGCCTCGGCTGGCCGATCGATTTCCTCAAAAAGAGCTTGCAGATCGGTGAACCCTTGGGCTATCACTGGCAAATCAGTTCAGAGGGTGTGCTGCTTACTTGGCCTAACTGGGCGCAGTTAGATTGGCAAACTCCCCAAGTCCGCCAGACTCACCACCAGTGGCAGCGACTCCTGCGAGAATGGCAGAGACAGCGGCAGTTCTTCGGCGAGGCTTCCTTGCAGACGCTAGCCGCAGGACTTCACGATCGCTATAATCTCCGCACTTCCGAGCCGGCCTAGCTTGTCTTGACCGACAGCGGAACCGCCGGGACAACTGGCACAGTTGCCCTGGGAACTGTCCCAAGCCCTTGCCTAGGCTGAGCCTAGGGTTTCCCGCTTCTGGCTTCTAGGAGCCTCGACCATGTCGCTGTTCAGTCGCCTTCGTGTTTCGGTTTACGGTTCGGCTCTGTTGGCTGCTAGTGGTGCTGTCTGCATCGGAGTTTCAGCGGAACATGCCCGAGCTTTTCCTTGGCAGGACAGTCCTAAGGTCGTGCTCGACCAAGCTTGGCAGTTGATCGACCGCGAATATGTCGACCCGACTTTCAATCGCCAAGATTGGCAGGCTGTGCGGCGCGAACTACTCAGTCGCAACTATGGCTCCAGTGAAGAAGCCTATGCAGCCTTGAGATCGGCTCTGCGTCGCCTTGATGATCCCTACACGCGTTTCCTGCCGCCCGAACAATTCAAAACTTTGACGGAGCAAACAGCTGGCGAATCCTCGGGCATTGGCATTGAGATTGTGCCCGACAGCAAAGATAGTCGTCCGCAGATTCGGGCCATTCTGGATAATTCACCAGCGAGCCAAAGCGATCTCCGTGTCGGCGATCGCATTTTGTCAGTCAACGATGAATCCACGCGTGAGCTGACCTTAGATGAAGTCAGAAACCGGCTGCAGGGCAGTGTCGGGAGTGAACTGAGTCTTAAACTGCAGCGGGGCGATCGCATCTTTTCAGTCAAACTAGTCCGCGCCCAAATTGAAATTCCCAGTGTCAACGCAGAACTTCGGCAACATGGCGGGCGGGCTGTTGGCTACATCCAGCTCAAGGAGTTTACGGCTCATGCGGCCCGTGAAATGCGGACAGCCATCCGCGACCTTGACGACAAAGGTGTCGATTCCTATGTGCTGGATCTGCGAGGCAACCCGGGTGGACTGCTCTACTCCAGCATCGAAATTGCCCGCATGTGGCTGAACAATGGCGCAATCGTCAAAACTGTCGATCGCAATGGCAAATCAGAGACGATCAACGCCAATAACAGTGCCCTGACCAACAAACCCCTCGCAGTCTTGGTCGATCAGAACTCTGCTAGCTCCAGCGAAATCCTCGTTGGCGCTCTGAAAGACAACAATCGAGCCGTGGTCATTGGCCGTCAGACCTTCGGAAAAGCGCTCGTGCAATCTGTGCATACCCTTGCCGATGGCTCGGGCTTAGCGGTGACAGTTGCCCACTATTACACGCCCAATGGCACTGATCTGGGCAATCGCGGCATTCAGCCGGATGTCGAAGTCCGGCTTAACCAACGGCAGCAAGCCCTGCAGCGTAGTGATCCCAGCTTCCTCGGCTCCAACCAAGATCCCACCTATGGGCAAGCGATCGCGACCTTGGAGCGCCGGACTGCAGAGACGACTCCCACGCCAGCCGTGCCTTCGCAGTTGAGCCAGCGTCCCAGCGAGATCCAGCCTTGAGCGACTTGCTGGCCGATCCCCGCTATCACGAGGGGATCGCGCTCTTTAATCAGCGGCAATTCTACGCCTGTCACGACATCTTCGAAGCCCTCTGGCATGAGGCGATCGAGCCCGATCGCACCTTTTTGCAAGGTATTTTGCAAATTGCGGTGGGACTACATCATCTTTCGAACCTGAACCGGCGCGGTGCTACGATTCTGCTTGGGGAAGGGGGTGCCCGACTGCAGGACTATCAGCCGGACTATGCTGCGGTTGATGTCAGCGACCTAATGGCTCACAGTGAACCAATTCTGCAATCCCTACAAGCCCTGCCTGACGGGGATTCTGGTGAAGCGATCGCGATCGGTTTGGGACTGCGCCCAGGGAACGCGCCCAACCTGAGCTGTCCTCGGCTCCGTCTACAAACGAGCGGGGTATGATTGGGGCGATCGTGCCCGTGTGACAAGGACGACAGCAATGACAGCGGCAATTCGGCGACTGTTTTGGGGTGTGAGCCTGCTTGCGGCGATCGCGCCTGCAAGCTGGAGCTTTGCGCAAACGCCGAGTAGTCCTGCGCCCGCTCAGCAAGATCAAAGCCTCACGCTGCTGTCAGACATTCAAGAAGCTAACTCTAAAACCGGCGTTGTTACTGCTCGTGGCAACGTGGTGATTCTCTATCCTGCCCGTCAACTGCGGGCGACAGCCGCTCAAGCCCAGTATTTCTCACGGGAGCGACGCATTATCTTGACCGGTAATGTCTACGTCCAGCAGGAAGGGGGCAACTCGCTGCGGGGCGAAACGGTGACCTATTTGATCGAAACCGGCAAGTTTGTTGCCCTGCCCACTCCCCAAGGACAGGTGCAATCGATCTATAACCTCGATAGTGCTGAGTCTCCCTAGGTCACCGCTGGCCCATAAGATGAGAACGTTTGCCGAGTACCGCTGCGATCGCTGTGAAGATTCGCTTAGAAAATGTACGGAAGTCCTACGGCAAGCGCCTGATTGTGAACCGCGTCAGCTTGTCTGTTGCCCAAGGTGAGGTCGTTGGCCTGCTGGGCCCCAATGGTGCTGGCAAAACCACAACGTTCTATATGACCACCGGCCTTGAACGGCCCGATGAAGGGCATGTCTGGCTGGATGACACTGAACTCACCCGTCTGCCCATGACCCAACGGGCGCGGCTGGGGATTGGCTATTTGGCCCAAGAGGCCAGTATTTTTCGGCATCTGACAGTACTAGAGAATTTACTGCTAGTTCTGCAGCAGACCGGTATTCGTGGCAAACAACAACGCCAGCGCGTGGAACAGTTGCTGAGTGAATTTCGCCTCGAAAAGGTGGCGCATACCCAAGGAATTCGTGTCTCCGGTGGCGAGCGTCGCCGCACTGAGATTGCCCGCGCCTTAGCCGTCGGGTCCCAAGGACCAAAATTTCTGCTGCTGGATGAGCCCTTTGCGGGAATTGACCCGATCGCGGTTGCCGAAGTGCAAGACATCATTGCTCGACTGCGCGATCAACAGATGGGGATTTTGATCACTGACCATAACGTGCGCGAGACGCTGAAGATTACCGATCGCGCTTACATTCTTCGGGATGGAGAAATTCTGGCCGCTGGTTCCGCCGAGGAGTTAGCAGCCAATCCCCTTGTCCGCCAATATTATTTGGGTGAAGACTTCGTTTTCTAGCCCTCACCGCGATCGCGACTACCCTGCGCAGCATGCCCGTAGGATGGACTAGCGCAGCAGACGGCGCCTCCCAGCGAACCGCTACACTTGGCAGCATGACTACTCCAGATCTCAGTCTTGCGGCACCGCCAACCCGGTCTAAGCCGAGCTTTCGACTGCCTTGGTGGGATCGAATCTCGATCATGGACCGCTACATCCTGCGGGAGATGTTGGGGCCCTTTCTGTTTGGGGTCGGAGCCTTCACCTCCGTTGGGCTTTCCATTGGTGTTGTCTTTGAGCTGGTGCGGCAAGTCACCGAAGCTGGGCTCCCCCTTGCGGTTGCCGGTCAGGTCTTTTTGCTGAAAATGCCAGACTTTCTAGTCTTGGCATTTCCGATGTCGATGCTGCTGTCAGCTTTGATGGCCTACAACCGGCTGTCGAGCGACAGTGAACTGATTGCACTGCGCAGCTGTGGCATCAGCAGCTACCGGTTTATTTTGCCGGGGATCCTGATGAGTATTGTGGTCACGGGTATTACCTTTGCTTTTTATGAGTCCGTGGTGCCGGCCGCCAACTTTCAGGCGCAAGTGACGCTGCAAACAGCGCTCAACCAGACGCGGCCTCAGCTCGAAGAAAAAAACAACATTGTCTATCAGCAATTCGATCGTGAAACCTCGGAACTAGCACGGATCTTCTATGCCCGCCGCTACGATGGCGAGCGGATGCGAGGTCTGACGATTCTGGATTTTACCCGTGGGGAACTGAGTCAGATCATCTCTGCGGAGACAGGGGTTTGGCATCCCGAGGATCAACTCTGGGAGTTTCGGGACGGCACTATCTACGGCGTTGCTCCAGATGGTTCCTACAGCGGTATCGCTACTTTCAAGTCACAGGAGTTCACGATTCCAGAGACACCGCTCAGTATCGCCAGCCAAAGCCGCGACGAGACTCAGATGAATGCAACGCAAATCTGGCAATATTTGCGCGTTCTTCGCCAGACCAATAACACTGCTGATATTCGCAAGTGGGAAGTACGCTTGCAGCAGAAATTGGCATTACCTTTCGTCTGTATCGCCTTTGGATTGATTGGTGCGAGTTTGGGAACTGCACCTAACCAACGCACGGGCCGTGCGACGGGCTTTGGTATCAGCGTGCTGATTATCTTTTCCTACTACCTCCTTGCCTTTGTCACCGGCGCTCTGGGCATCAATGGCACATTGCCGACGATTCTGGCAGGCTGGTTCCCGTGGCTCTTGGGGATGGGTGTGGGGATTTACCTACTGCGTCAAACGGCACGCTAGCGACCACCAGCCCTTAGGATCAAAAACAACTGCGACGCCAATGCCATGAACCTGGTCAGTCTTCAGAACAGTCTGGATAACGCGACGTTTGCCGTGTTATTACCTACGTTGCTCTGCTACTGGACGGCAGTGGCTTTCCCGAATCTCAAAGCACTACCAGCGATCGGGACGGCTGGCATGGCGATCGCGAATCTCTGCATGGCAGCTCTCCTTGGTGCGCGCTGGATTGAAGCAGGCTACTTCCCGATCAGCAACCTGTATGAGTCACTCTTCTTTTTGGCTTGGGGACTGACGGCGGTTCATCTGCTGGCCGAAAAGCTAAGCGGCAGCCGCTTAGTGGGTGCGGCGACCTCACCGCTGGCACTTGGAATCGTGGCTTTTGCTGCTTTCACGCTGCCGACCGACATGCGGCAGGCTGAGCCGCTGGTGCCGGCGCTGAAATCGAACTGGCTGATGATGCATGTCAGCGTGATGATGGTTAGCTACGCCGCATTGCTCGTGGGTTCGCTGCTGAGCGTGGCTTTTCTGGTCGTGACCCGTGGGCAGGCGATCGAATTGCGGGGCAGTTCCGTCGGCACGGGCAGTTTCCGGCAGGTCAAGCTCAATCGAGCCAGTGAACTCGCGATCGCTTCTGCAGAGTCTGCTGGTAATGGGGGCACGGCAGTCCTTGAGAAACCTGTTCTTCAACTTGCGCCTGAACAGCTCAGCTTGGCCGACACCCTCGACAACGTCAGCTATCGCGTCATTGGTCTAGGCTTCCCGCTGCTGACGATCGGGATTATCGCCGGTGCGGTTTGGGCGAATGAAGCCTGGGGTTCCTATTGGAGCTGGGATCCGAAAGAGACATGGGCTTTGATCACTTGGTTGGTGTTTGCCGCCTACCTGCACGCTCGCATTACCCGCGGTTGGCAGGGTCGCCGTCCAGCGGTTTTAGCAACGATCGGTTTTGGCGTGGTCTGGGTCTGCTATTTGGGTGTGAACTTGCTTGGTAAGGGCTTGCACAGTTACGGTTGGTTCTTCTAACCCAGACAGACGTTGCCGACATGTCCGATCGCGCTCCTGAACAGGCTGTTTTTTGTGACTTTGACGGCACGATCACCACAGAAGACACCTTTATCCGCGTCCTCGAAGCTTTTGCTCCCGAAGCTTGGGCAGCAGTATGCGAAGACCTCTTTGCCTTCCGGATCAGCCTGCGCCAGAGTATTCGCCAAGTGATGGCGACGATTCCCTGCGATCGCCTACCGGAGATGCAGTCCTTGGTCGCAACCTATCCGGTGCGACCTGGCTTTGTGGAACTGCTGGATGAGTTGGAAGCGCGATCGATTCCCTTCTACGTGGTCTCGGGTGGCCTGCGGTGTTTAGTGGAAGCAGTCTTGCACCCTTGGCGATCGCGTCTGGCTGGTCTCTATGCAGCTGAAGTTGATACCAGCGGTCCCACGATTCAGGTCTATTCACACTTCGAATCTGACCAAGAGTTAGTCGCCAAAGTCCAAGTTCTTGATAAGGTCGGGGCTTCTCAGGCGATCGCGATCGGTGACTCGATCACCGACGTGAATTTAGGCATGGCTGCCGATTTGGTGTTTGCGCGTCCTCACCTTGCAGACTATTTGCGCGATCGCAACAAGGCTTCAATCCCGTGGGATACCTTCCACGATGTTCGTCAGGAGCTGCAGCGCCACTGGTCACACTAGCGGGGCTTGCAGTACTGATTGAGTAGCCGTTGCACCTCTGTGAGGCGATCGCTGCGGGCTTGGACTGCGTAGGCTTCGGCTTCAAGCTGTTGACGGCGAGGGTCGCGGTAGCGCAAAAAGGCTCGTCGCACTTGGGGTGGCGGATCGTAGGGTAGCCCCAGCACCCGCAGCTGAGTGCGACCCGCACAAAACTGAGCTGCATGAACAGCTTCGTGGACTAGGGTCGCTTCAGCAATTCCCAGTTCAAAGACGACGGGATTGATTACAATCAGGCGTTCAGCTGGTGCTAGGTAGCCGTAGAGTCCATCTTGTCTAGGGCGTTGTAGGCGCACTTGAAAGCCAAAGCGAGTCAGAGATTGGACTAGGGGTTGAAGGCTAGCGGGCCAAGGTAACGCGATCGCGGGCTGAGGCAGCAACGAGAGTCCTGCGATCGCGATCGCCAGCTTCAGGTTTGCAAGTCGTCCCATGCAGATTCCTGCTGCGCCTCACTCGCTGGCAGACTAGCGCATCCCGGGCAGAAAACCGGTCGTCAACCGTCGAATTACCCGCGTGGCAATATCGCTGTAATCCAGCTCACCCACAAGGATTTGTGCCATCCTCTGGGGTGCCGTTGGGCGCTTAATCCCGATTTGATAGCCGAGATTAGGAACGCGATAGAAGACGCTGGAAATCCGTTTCGCCCAAGCCATACTGTCGCCCCACTCCTGCTGGATGGTGCGGCTATAGCCAGCCAGTGCCTTGCTCTCACCCGCGATCGCGCGATCGATAGCCTCAGCTGCCCGCATACCACTGAGCAGTGCCGGACGAATCCCTTCAGCTGTGAAGGGATCAGTCAGAGATGCTGCTTCGCCCACGAGCAGAGCAGAGCCTCGGTGGAGCGGCTGGGATCCATCCCAAATGCAGAGCGGGTGGGGAAGAATGCGATCGAGATCCGCACTTAGACCAAAGCCGTCGAGATAAGTAGCGAGCAGTCCGCGAAAGTCGGTTTCTTCGTTGCCGCGAAAGGTGCCAATCCCAATCGAGTAGCCGTCAGATTTAGGAAAGACCCAGATGTAACCGTTCCGGACAAGCCCGAACTCAAAGTGAGCCGTGCTATCGGGGCGCTCAGTTAGCGGAATATCCAGCTCGCAGGCCTGGGCATAGCGGCGCTTTTGACTCGGGAAGCCCAACCATTGCGCCAGCGATCCCTTGGCGCCATCCGCTGCGATCAAATAGCGACAGCGATAGGCGCGATCGCCCAAGGAAACCAACCATCCATCTCCTTCAGCCGAGACTGCCGTGACGGTTGCGCCATCTTCCACTCGCGCCCCGAGGTTAGCCGCTTGCTCCACTAAAAAGTGATCGAAGCGATCGCGCCGCACCATCCAGAATGGTTCAGCACTCGGTAGTTCAGCCTCAACAGGATCGCCGAGCTTCCAAGTAAACCGCAGGCGATCGACGCCGTGATCGACCACCGATCGCAAATCGCAATCGAACCAGCGGGCGACTTGGGGCGAAACTCCACCAGCACAGGCTTTTAGCCGTGGCAACTTAGCTTGCTCTAACAGGAGCACTTGGCGATCGCGTCGCGCCAAATGATAGGCCGCACTGCCGCCTGCAGGACCAGCCCCAACAACAATGCAGTCCAGCATGACGGCTTAAACCGTCATAATGTCTTTTTCTTTTTCGCTCAGCAGTTGCTCAACTTTGGCTGAGAACTTATCGGTGAGCTTTTGGACTTGATCCTGTTGATCTCGGGCGTCATCTTCTGAGATTTCGCCATTCTTTTCCAGCTTGCGAATACTGTCGATCGCATCGCGGCGCACGTTCCGAATCGCGACCTTGCCTTCTTCAGCGTATTTCGCAGCCAGTTTCACCAGTTCCTTCCGGCGATCGCTGGTCAACGGCGGGATATTGAGGCGAATTGTTTGACCGTCATTGTTGGGCGTGAGGCCAATATCCGATAGTGAAATTGCTTTTTCAATCGCACCGACACTACTGCGATCGAAGGGCTGAATTTGTAGCGTTGAAGCATCAGGAGTGCTGATAGAAGCCAACGACTTCAGAGGTGTTTCACTGCCGTAGTAGTCGACAACAATTTTGTCGAGGAGAGACGCATTAGCTCGGCCCGTACGAATGGTATTGAAGGACCGCAGTGTCGCCTCCACCGACTTCTGCATGGTGCTTTCAACGTCAGCTAACTTCACAGGAACCTCCCACAGTCGTACCAATGTTTTCGCCTTGGACAGCGCGGCGGATGTTGCCCTCGCCAAACAGGTCGAAAACTACAATCGGAATATTATTATCTTTGCAAAGCGCGATCGCCGTACTATCCATCACGCCTAGCTCGTGATTGAGGACGTAGTTATAGTTCAGCGTCGTAAAACGCCGCGCTTGCGGGTTAAGTTTCGGATCAGAATCGTAAACGCCATCAACCTTGGTGGCTTTGAAGACCACATCAGCGTTGATCTCTGCTGCCCGTAGGGCTGCTGTTGTATCCGTCGTGAAGAAGGGATTGCCGGTGCCGGAGCCGAAGATCACGACGCGGCCTTTTTCAAGGTGACGGATCGCACGGCGACGAATGTAAGGTTCAGCCACTTCTTGCATGGCGATCGCAGTCTGCACCCGCGTCGGCACCTTAAGCTGCTCTAGCGCATCCTGCAGGGTGATGGCATTCATCACGGTGGCAATCATGCCGACATAGTCTGCTGTCGCCCGCTCCATGCCCGCGGCAGCACCTTTGATACCCCGAAAGATATTGCCGCCACCAACCACGATCGCGACTTGAAAGCCCTCTTGGACCACTGTGGCGATTTCCTGCGCAATGCGCTGCACCACAGCGGGATCAATGCCGTAGGTCGCGTCGCCCATCAAGGCTTCGCCACTCAGTTTGAGAAGAACGCGTTTATAGGCCATGCCCACACTTGACTGGGGTCGATGCCTCACCAGCCCCACTAACGATAGCAGTCACCGCGATCGCAACTAAAGCCACAGATGTCAGGAGGGGATCCGCCCTTTGGTAGACTCAACTGTTGGAATCCCTAGAAGCAATCATCCGTAAGGAGTCAGGTAGGCGTGGAGAAGACGATCGGTCTCGAGATTATTGAAGTTGTCGAGCAGGCAGCGATCGCCTCGGCCCGCCTGATGGGCAAAGGCGAAAAAAATGAAGCCGATCGCGTCGCGGTGGAAGCGATGCGGGTGCGGATGAACCAAGTCGAAATGCTCGGCCGCATCGTCATCGGTGAAGGCGAACGTGACGAAGCACCGATGCTCTACATCGGGGAAGAAGTCGGCATCTACCGCGATGCAGACAAGCGAGCCGGTGTCCCTGCTGGCAAGCTGGTGGAAATCGACATCGCTGTTGACCCCTGCGAAGGCACCAACCTCTGCGCCTACGGTCAGCCTGGCTCGATGGCGGTCTTGGCCATCTCCGAGAAAGGTGGTCTGTTTGCCGCTCCTGACTTCTACATGAAGAAACTGGCTGCGCCCCCAGCAGCCAAAGGCAAAGTGGACATCAACAAGTCCGCCACCGAGAACCTGAAAATTCTGTCGGAATGCCTCGATCGCGCCATCGATGAGCTGGTGGTTGTGGTCATGGATCGTCCTCGCCACAAAGAGCTGATCCAAGAGATCCGCCAAGCCGGTGCTCGCGTCCGTCTGATCAGCGACGGTGACGTTTCGGCCGCCATCTCCTGCGGTTTTTCTGGCACCAACACCCACGCCTTGATGGGCATCGGTGCAGCTCCCGAGGGCGTGATTTCGGCAGCAGCAATGCGTTGCCTCGGCGGTCACTTCCAAGGTCAATTGATCTACGACCCGGAAGTTGTCAAAACCGGTCTGATCGGTGAAAGCCGCGAGAGCAACATCGCGCGTCTGCAAGAAATGGGCATCACCGATCCCGATCGCGTTTATGACGCTGAAGAACTGGCTTCGGGTCAAGAAGTGCTGTTCGCTGCTTGCGGTATCACCTCGGGCTTGCTGATGGAAGGCGTGCGCTTCTTCAAAGGCGGCGCTCGCACTCAAAGCTTGGTGATCTCCAGCCAGTCGCGCACTGCTCGTTTTGTCGACACGATTCACATGTTCGACGATGTCAAAACGGTTAGCCTCCGTTAATTCCTGATCCCAAATGGCGGCCGGAGCGGTAGAACGGGTATAGCTCGATCGCTTCGGCCGTTGTTTTTCAGCGACTCCATTGGCGATCGCTTTTCAAAATTCTTTAGTCAACCTTCTTTAAACGCCCCTCATGCATCTCGCAGTTGTCGGCCTCAGCCATCGGACAGCACCGGTTGCCGTGCGCGAGAAGCTGAGCATTCCTGAACAGCAAGTTGAAGCCGCGATTCAGCAGCTCAAAAGTTATCCGCACATTGAAGAGGTGGCGATCCTCAGCACTTGCAACCGCCTCGAAATCTACTGTGTCACCCGCGCCACCGAACCCGGCGTGCGCGAGATCACTCAATTTCTGTCTGAGCACAGCCACCTGCCCCTAGCGGAGTTGCGGCCTCACCTGTTTGTCCTGCTTCATCAAGATGCGGTGATGCACCTGATGCGGGTGGCAGCGGGTCTCGACAGTTTGGTGCTGGGAGAAGGCCAGATTCTGTCCCAAGTCAAAACCATGTACAAGCTGGGGCAGCAGTACGAAGGTGTCGGTCGCATTCTCAATCGCCTGCTCAAGCAAGCAGTGACGGCAGGCAAGCGCGTCCGCACTGAAACCAGTATTGGCACTGGCGCTGTTTCGATCAGCTCTGCTGCGGTGGAACTAGCGCAGCTCAAGGTCATGGCACGGGGCGATCGCAATGATGGCAACCTCGCGGGCCAGCGAGTACTGATTCTCGGTGCAGGCAAAATGTCGCGCCTGTTGGTGCAGCACCTGATCGCCAAAGGAGCCGACACGATTCAGATCCTCAACCGCACCTTGGGACGGGCCGAAGAATTGGCCAAACAGTACGGTGGCGATCTGCAAATTCAGGTCGGGTTGCTCTCGGGCTTGATGGGAGCGATCGTTGAGGCCGATATTGTCTTCACCAGTACCTCCTCTACCGATCCAATTCTCGATCGCGCCAAGCTAGAGATGGTGCTGGCGCCCGAACAACAGCTGATGCTGATCGATATTGCGGTGCCGCGGAACGTGGCAGCCGATGTGGTCGAGCTGACGGCGGTTGAGTCCTACAACGTCGATGACCTCCGCGAGGTTGTGGCGCAAAACCAAGAGAGTCGCCGCAAGCTGGCTGAAGAAGCAGAAGCACTTTTGGAAGAAGAGGTCGACGCCTTCGACAACTGGTGGCAGTCCCTCGATACGGTGCCGACGATTAACTGCCTGCGGGACAAGATTGAGATGATTCGCGAGCAAGAGCTAGAAAAAGCCCTGTCGCGACTCGGCACGGAATTTGGCGACAAGCACCAAGCGGTGGTGGAAGCGCTAACCCGCGGCATCGTCAACAAAATCCTGCATGACCCGATGGTGCAGCTGCGATCGCAGCAGGATATCGAAGCCCGCCGTCGTGCTGTGGATGCCCTGCAAATGTTGTTCAACCTCGACCCACAGGAACAGTTGAGCAGCTGATGGTGGTTGAGTGGCTCAAATTCGCCGTTCCTGAAGCTGAACAAGCGGCTTTTCTGGCTGCCGATGCGGCAATTTGGACGCCCCTTCTCAGTCACTATCCGGGTTACTTGCGCAAAGAAATCTGGCGGGATCCCGGCGATCGCGATCGGGTTGTGCTCGTCATTCACTGGCAAAGTCGCGAGCAGTGGAAGAGTATTCCTGAGGATGTGTTGATCGAGGGCGATCGCCGGTTTCAGGAACAGCTTGGCCGTGAATATCCGATCGTCGAAGCCCAAGAATTTGCGATCGTTCCCCAGCCTGAACCCTAACCATGGCCACAATTGCTGAACTCGAAACCGATCGCTTACGCCTGCGGGCATGGCAAGAGAGCGATCGCGAGCCCTTTGCGGCACTCAATGCCGATCCCTTGGTGATGGAGCATTTTCCTGCCTGCCTGAGTCGGGCCGAGAGTGATGCCTTCATCGATCGCATCGAAGCGCATTGGCAGCAGTTGGGATTTGGCCTCTGGGCGGTTGAACAAAAGAGCGATCGCGCCTTCATTGGGTTTATTGGCCTGAAGCAAGTCCCCTTTGAAGCTGCATTTACACCGGCCATTGAAATTGGTTGGCGACTCGCACAACTCTACTGGGGGCAAGGGCTGGCGTCTGAAGGAGCAAAGGCTGCCCTGCAATTTGGCTTTGAGCAGCTTCAGCTCGAAACAATCGTCAGCTTTACCGCTGTCTGTAACCAGCGATCGCAGCGGTTAATGCAACGGCTGGGGCTACAACCCGTTGGGACGTTCGAGCATCCGGCATTGCCAGAGGGCGATCGCCTGCGGACGCATGTCTTGTATCGGGGCGATCGCCAGCAATGGTCGGCTGGCCTTCTAGGCTAGAGGGAAACGATCAGCCAGAAACCAATGCGCGTTTTAGTTGTGGGTGCCACCGGTCGCACGGGGCGATGTGTTGTCGAAACGGCGATCGCAGCCGGACATCAGGTGCGGGCGCTGGTGCGGAGTGCCAATCCCCAGCCACCCTTACCCGAGGGCGTGGAAGTCGTGGTGGGTAACCTTGGCGATCGCGCCAGTTTGGAGGCAGCACTCACCGGTATGGACGCCGTGATCTCAGCTGCTGGGGCTACACCCAACCTCGATCCCCTCGGTCCCTTCAAGGTTGACTATCTAGGAACAACTCAGCTGATTGATCTGGCCGGTGCCGCCGGCATTCAGCGCTTTGTCTTGGTCAGCTCGCTCTGTGTGTCGCAGTTGCTGCACCCGCTCAACCTGTTTTGGCTGGTGCTGTTCTGGAAGCGCCGCGCTGAGCACTACCTCCAATCCAGCGGCCTGTCCTACACGATCGTGCGTCCTGGCGGTCTACGTAGCGATCGCACAAGGGTTCCCCTCAAACTAACGGGGCCGGATCAGCTCCTTGAAGGCAGTCTGCCGCGCCTCCAAGTGGCGGAAGTCGCAGTCGAAGCCTTGACCAATCCAGCCGCCGCGAATCGAATTGTCGAAATTGTGGGTGACGCTAGCCTGCCCGAGCGATCGCCCGCTGAGCTGCTCAGTGCTTAACCCGCCACGATGGGTAAACGTCGTCTCCTTGGGCTTGCGATCGGCAGCACGGCGATCGGACTCTTAGGCTATTGGGCCGGAACGGAACTGCTGCGCGAGCCTAGCTTGGCAGAGATCTATCCGGGGCCGTGGCAAACCCAACCATTAGCGGAGTTGGATAGTAGCTTGAGCCGCTACACCGTCCCGAACTGCAAACCCTACCGCTACCGCGCCAACCAGCTTGACCCTGAAATTGGGGAATACCTGGTCGCTTGCCCAGCCGAAGGAGGACAACCGCCACTGGCTTACTTGGTGCAGTTGCCGTTGCAAAAAGTCGTCAGTGGCCCATTTCCGCTTGACCCGGCCCTAGCGGCGGCTCCCTAACCCATCTCGCGATCGCTTTGTCGGAGTTTTCCGGCGAGGAATGACAGATCAGCAGCGTCCGACGGGTATTCCAAGGAAGTTCGCTGAGGATGTCCGGATGGATGCAAGTTTGCTGCTGCGTCAGATCACGACTGGTTATTGGGGATCACAGGCGCTCTACGTCGCAGCGAAGTTAGGCCTTGCCGATCAACTGGTGGATGGCCCGCGATCTTGTGATGATCTGGCGATCGCCGTTGGGGCTAAGGCGGATGTTCTTTACCGACTGCTGCGGGCTCTTGCCAGCCTAGGCATTTTCACTGAGGTTAGCGATCGCCAGTTTGCCCTGACACCGGCTGCCGAACTGCTGCGATCGGGCACGACGGAATCGGTGCGTCATCTCGTGATCATGTTTGGCGAAGAGCATTACGTGGCTTGGGGTGAGCTGCTGCATAGTGTCCAGACTGGTGAGAATGCCTTTGAGCATCACTATGGTGCGCCGGTGTTTGCCTACTACGCGCAGCACCCTGCGCCAGCAGCCATTTTCAATGGCGCGATGTCCGATATCTCGCGACAAGATACGGCTGCCGTGATTGCCGCTTATGACTTTCAAGGAATTCGCTGTCTGGTAGACGTGGGTGGCGGACATGGCCAACTGCTGACTCAGATCTTGGCGGCCTATCCTGAACTGACGGGCATTCTCTTTGACCAACCGGCAGTGGTCGCGGGTGCTGACAGCGTTTTAGCAGACTGGAGCGATCGCATTCAGATCAGCGGCGGCGATTTCTTTGAGGCTGTACCTGCCGGTGGCGATGCCTACCTGCTTAAGCACATCATTCATGACTGGGATGATGCTGACTCCCGCAAGATTCTGGCGAATTGTCGTCAGGTGATGCAGCCAGGCGATCGCCTATTGCTGGTGGAACAGGTCGTACAGCCGGGCAACACGATCAATGTCGCCAAGTGGCTCGACCTGAACATGTTGGTGATGACCCAGGGTGGCCGCGAACGTACCCAAGCAGAGTTCGCAACACTCCTGTCTGAATCCGGTTTCCAGCTCAAGCAGATTCACACCACTGCCAGCGAAGTCTGCATCATCGAAGGCTACGCGAGTTGAATCCTTGAGAGCCAATTACGGGCTCTGAATGGTTGCGACAAACTGCTCGATCCGCTGTTGATAACTCCCCAGTGTTTGTTCGACCCAGTGATGGTCTTGGGCATTGGCATAGAGATGAATCAG
Source organism: Synechococcus elongatus PCC 11801 (assembly GCF_003846445.2). NCBI lineage: Bacteria > Bacillati > Cyanobacteriota > Cyanophyceae > Synechococcales > Synechococcaceae > Synechococcus > Synechococcus elongatus. Next base: position 2,215,533 of record NZ_CP030139.2, read on the forward strand.
CGGGTAACTGGCATCTGGCAGGACGAGCAGCCATTGATCACTGCGATCGCCATGAATCCGCAAGCCTTCCTGGAAATTGAGGCGATCGGGATGATGGCTTTCGAGGAGTTGCCGCATCAGCGTTCCTAACAGATTGCGCGGGCAGCTCAGGGTTAGGTGGCGATGGGCAATACTCGGCAGCGACTCTACCCACTGGGACAGCGATCGCGACTGGCGATCGAGCCCTTCCATGAGGCGAGCAATGCCAAACATGGCATCAAAACCGGCGTGCAGCTCTGGGAAAATAAAGCCCAACTCGCCGCTGCCGCCGAGGATGACGTCCGGTAGATTGCGGCAGGCAGCCATCAACGCCGTTGGTGTGGGTCGGCAGCGATGAACCCGCCCCTGATAGCGCCAAGCTGCTTGTTCCACAGCGCTGGAGCTGGTCATTGGCACCACCACGGTGCCCCCGGGCCGCCGCAACCAGCAAATTTCTGCCATCAAAACCGTCAACTGCTCTTGGTCCAGCGCCACGCCCTGCTCATCCACCAGCGTGAAACGCTCACCATTGGCTGCCACTTGTACGCCACAGTTCGCTTTAATCGCGCTGACGACTTGCCCCATCTGGGCCAGCAGGGACTGGCGTTCGATCTCTGTGGGCGGTTGCTGACGCAGGCTGGCATTGAGCACTACGGCATCACAGCCAAATTCACTCAGCAGCAACGGCAGCACGGCTCCCGATACGGCATAGGCGTAGTCGATCACGATGCGGTTGGGCGATCGCAGCAGTAAATCCCGATCGAGGCGATCGCAAAAGAGTTGGCGGTAGAGCGGCAGGGTTTCGCTGACAGTAATCATCGTGCCCAGATCCTGCATCGGGACGCGGCGCAGATCCTCTTGGAAGAAGGCAGCTTCAATCCGCCGCTCCAAAGCGCGATCGACGGTCAAGCCCTCGCGATCCAAAAACTCGATCAGGACATGGGTGGGCCAGAGGGGATCGAGACGGACGTGAATGCCGCCCACCACCGGCAGCCGCGCCAGCATCGAACGGGCGATCGGCACCGCTGCGGCTTCGAGATTCCGAATCGTGATGCCTGCGGACATCAAGCCAGCGATCAGCGATCGCGTCACCATTTGCGAAATACTGCGCTGGTCCCGCGAGACCGTGACACTGCTACCGGGCGGCAGGGTTGAGCCGTAGGCGACTCCGAGCTTGACGGCAAACTCCGGCGTGATATCGACGTTGGCGATGCCGCGCACGCCCCCATCACTAAATAGGCGACGGCGGGCACTGGTCGCCCAAATTAGATTGAGGTTGACGATCGCCCCAGCTTCAACTTGTTTGCGCGGCCAAATCCGCACTTCGGCCTGCACTTGCGCTTCTTCTTGAAGACGACAGCCGCTGCCAATGACCGCGCCCTCGTGAATTTGCACATGGCGTTCCAGCCGCACCCCATCCGCCAGCACACAGCCCTCTAAGTGCGATCGCTGCCCAATTTGAACCCGATTCCAAATGACCGCGCGATCGAGGCAAGCACCGGCCTCGACTCGGCTTTCATCGCCAATGACGGTACCCGCTTTGAGCTGAACCTCTTCGCCAATCTGACAGTGGCGACCAATCCAGAGCGGCGGTTCGAGCTGCGCACTACTCGCGATCGTGCTGCCTTCCCCCACATAGATGCCGGGCTGCCATTCCACATGATCGGCTTGCAGTTGTACCCGCCCTAGCAAGGCATCCAGTTGCGCTCGCTGATAGGCCTGCCGATTGCCGATGTCGCACCAGTAGCCCTGATCCACGTAGCCTGTCACCACTTCTCCAGCCGCGAGCAAGCGGGGCAGAAGATGGGTCGCAAAGTCCGAGGGCTCATCCAGCGGCAGATAATCCAAGGCCTCGGGCTCCAGGATGTAGAAGCCACTGTTGACGGTGTCGGAGATTAATTCGCTAGCGTCCGGTTTTTCAATCAGACGAATGATCCGTTGCTGGCGATCGCAGACAACGCAGCCAAATTCCAGCGGCTGATCGACCGTCGCCAAAATCACCGTGGCAATGGCCTGCTGCTGTCGATGCCAAGCCAAGGCCGCCGTTAGGTCAAAGTCGCTCAGGCAGTCGCCACTGGCAACCAAAAAGGTTTCTCGCAGCTGACCGGCCAGATTTTTAACACTGCCTGCTGTTCCCAAGGGGCGATCGGCCTCGAGGACGTAGCGCAGGTCAACCCCCCAGTCCTGACCTTGCTGAAAATACTGCTGAATCGTCTCGGGATGATAGTAGAGGGTCGCCAGAATTTCTTGATAGCCGTGACGTTGGAGTAACTGCAGAATGTGGGCCGCGATCGGGCGATTGAGGATCGGCACCATCGGTTTGGGGCGATCGCAGGTCAAAGGCCGCAACCGCGTTCCCAATCCACCCGCCAGTAAAACAGCACGCATCGTCTCTGCCGTCTTTTTTGGCAAGATGCCCGCAATGAGGCAAAAATCCTATGATCGGGGCAAGACCAGAGAAAAATTGCAATGACCGGCTTGCTCTACCTTGGGTTGATTGTTTACCTCCTCGGCGCTTGGCGGTTCTGGGTGGGCTTTGGAAAAACCCACTTCAGTCATAACCGTGCTCTTTTGACGCTGCTCTGGCCGCTGCTGTTAGTCAGTCAGTCCTTCCGCCAGAACTTCCGTCGCGCCCTCAAGGGTTAGGGTCATGGCGATCGCAGATCCTTGGCAAGACCGCTGGCAGACCGTTGCTCGTCGCTACAGCCGCGAGTATCGGCGCGAAGACCAACCGCTCCCGGATGACCTCGAGTCGTTGGCGATCGTCCAAACCTGGCGCGCGGGTCATCTCCAGAACCAGATTGCTTCTCCCTTCTGGGAACTGGTGCAACCCAGCAAAGGCCAAACTTGGCTGGATTTAGGCTGTGGCCTCAGCTTTTTGGTCTATCCTTGGCGCGATTGGCAGGCTAGCTTTTCAGGACAAGATATTTGCCCCGAAGCTTGCGAAATCCTGCGGCAGCGGGGGCCTCAGCTCAACTCCAAACTGTTCAAGGGCTGCCGCCTCGCCCCTGCCCACCAACTCGACTACTCTGATCGCAGCTTCGATGGCGCGATTGCCACGGGAGTCAGTGCCTACTATCCGCTCGACTACTGGGCTGAAGTCCTGACCGCAGTCCAAAAGGTGCTCAAGCCGGGTGGTCATTTCCTGTTTGATGTTGTGAATCCGGAAGCAGCGATCGCTGAAGACTGGGCCATTCTTGAGACCTATCTTGGGGCACCCGTGGAATTAATTGATCTTGACCAATGGCGACAACTCTGCCGCGATCGCGGAGCCCGCATCCGGGCAGAACTCCCTGGTCCTCTCTTCCATCTGCTGCGCATTGATTGGCCGAAAGCCTAAGTCGCATGACGTGAACATCAAAATTAACCTGCAGTTGCGGGTTTCAATAGATGCAACAAATTGCTCAACTTACAGTTGATACACTCCGAGTGGTGGCTTTGTCTGACTGCATCACTGTCTAAACCTTCAAGGTGAGAGAGGATCTTTGAGCATGACTCTTTCGCAGTAAAAATCGGCCAAATTTCACTCTGTTTCTGGAGTGAAATTACGCTTTTTGTTGACCAATAAACAGGCATAATCAACAAGTCAAAATTTGAGTAATAGTAATTGAATAAGTCTTAGAAATTATCGATTTTTGTTGTTATAAAAATAACTTTATAAAATCTTGTTTATTCTGCTATGATCTCAACTAGAAAGTCTCAAGATCAAGGCAATGTCAGCAATAATAGCTGAAATATTCTTTATCCTAGTTCTAGTTGTCGCTAATGGAGTCTTTTCTGGCTCGGAAATCTCTGTTGTTTCCTCTCGAAGAGTTCGCTTAGAGCAAATTGCGAAGCAAGGTAATCGTAGTGCCAATGCTGCAATTAGTCTTATCAATTCTCCAAATGACTTTCTGTCAGCTGTACAGATTGGGATTACGTTAATCGGCATTTTAAGTGGTGCTGTTGGTGGAGCAACTATTGCTCAAAGAATCAAACCCATCTTTGAGAGTATCCCTTCTTTGAAGTCTTATAGCGAAGGGCTTAGCGTTGTTGTCGTTGTCACGGTCATCACCTATCTTTCACTGGTCGTTGGAGAACTCGCTCCCAAACGCATTGCTCTGGGTAATCCTGAGAAATTTGCCTGCGCGATCGCTAGGCCAATGAAACTTCTGGCTCGCATCACGGCACCAATTGTCCATATCTTGGGTACCTCAACCGATGCACTCCTTAAAGTTATGGGAGTTCAGGCTTCTGATGAACCTGAGATGACGGAAGAAGAGATTAAAGTTCTGATTCGACAAGGGGCACAGTCAGGCTTATTTGAAGAAACAGAACATAAAATGCTAGAGCGAGTCTTTCAGCTAGGCGATCGCCCCATTAGAGCGATGATGACTCCTCGCACTGAGATCGACTGGCTAGATATGGAGTCTTCTTTAGAAGAAAATATAGAATTAATTATGTCGAGCAGTCACTCTCGCTTCCCTGTCGGACAGGGTAGTTTAGACGACTGTGTTGGAATTATCCGAGGGAAGAACTTATTAGCGGCAAAACTAGCTGATCAATCTGTCAATATCGAAACGATTGTGCAGCCGCCTCTCTATGTTGCAGAGAATACTCGAGTCTTGAACGTCATCAGCCAATTTAAAAATACAGGAGTCCATATTGCTCTTGTGACTGATGAATATGGTGGGGTGGAAGGACTGGTAACCCTCAGTGACTTAATGGAGGCAATCGTTGGCTCTCTTCCCTCTGCTGAGCATCATGAGGAGCCCCTAGTTGTTCAACGAGAAGATGGATCTTGGCTGCTCGATGGATTTCTGGATATTCATGATTTTAAGAATTTAGTCAATCGTGAGCAATTACCAGAAGAAGAGACAAGTAAGTTTCATACTTTAGGTGGATTTGTCCTGAATCATCTAGGACGAGTTCCGGAGACTGGCGAGACTTTTACTTGGGAAAACTTGAGATTCGAAGTAGTTGATATGGATGGAGTTCGAATTGATAAAATTCTCATGATAATTGTTGATAAATCTGCATGACTCATGCAGCAATCGCTAATTTCTATATGACTGTCAAGTAGTAGCAAAGAAACGAGCCTGTTCTCTTCCTAAGGCAACTGAAGGATCGGTGAACGCCCTGCAGCCTCAGCGGAAAACTTGCTTGGACGACTCGCAGCCTTGTTGCTTGAGCCGGAGTAGCCTGCATTGCTTAGTCGACCGGCTGTTCCATCACGGCTTTGAGTTGTCCCATGTTTTGGATAGTCTGAGCTTTTATCGTGAGAGACTCTTCTGCTTGAAAGCGATCGCAGTCCTGTTTTTCAATAGCCTTCCAGAGTCGATAGGCTTCAGAGTTATAGCTTTGTAAATATAAGTAAGATGTTGCAACCAGCTCAGCTTGAGCACAAATTTGGGCTAAATCTCCTTGCTGAAGAGCAATTTCATACTCTTTTTCTGCATTAAGAATGACTTGCGGTTGAACATTGTCTAGATTTTTCACGGGTCGGAAGACTGCAATGTCAGTTCTCGATTGATTGGAAGTGCAAGCTGTAGTTCCCAAGATGCACAAAACTGCAATCAAGTCCTTAAGCAGATGGTTAGGCAGAAACACAGGGTTCGGGCAAATTGGATACTGACTCGAAGACTATGAAAGTCAACGGTTAAAAACAGTCATGCTTGATACGGCATTGACTGGGCAATGACAAAGGATTGATGATGCCCTTGTTCGGCTGCGATCGCTGCTCAACTGGGTATTCATCAATCTGGCTGGCGATCCTCTACGGGCTGGGCTCAGGGAGATGTAGGCTTCTTCTCTCCATTTCTAGATACAGCAGCGCAGTTGTTTTTTCTGTTACTTGGCATGACTGCTGCTAGTTGTCATCCTGAGATAGCTACCCGTTTAGGGTAGACAACTGGGCGATCGCTGATTGGGTTCAGAGAGCAGCCGCGATCGCTTGGGTGACGGTTTCTAACACTTGCACGCGAGCAAAGCGCTTATCGTTGCCTGCAATTACCGTCCAAGGGGCGATCGCAGTACTCGTCCGCTGCAGCATTTGATTGACGGCCACTTCGTAGAGCGGCCACTTTTCACGGTTGCGCCAATCCTCATCCGTCAGTTTGTACTGTTTAAACGGACTGTTGCTGCGTTCTTCAAACCGCCTGAGTTGCTCATCAGCACTAATGTGCAGCCAAAACTTCACCAAGATGTAATCGCCAGTCACGAGCTGAGCTTCAAACTCATTGATCTCGCCATAGGCCCGTTGCCATTCGCGATCGCTCGCAAAACCTTCAATCCGTTCGACCAGTACGCGACCGTACCAGCTGCGATCGAAAATACCGATCGTGCCTCGTGCCGGTAAGCGTCGCCAAAAGCGCCAGAGGTAATGCTGCTGTTGCTCTTCGGTGTTGGGAGCACTAAAGGGATAGACCGCAAAGCTGCGCGGATCGAGTTGGCTGGTCAGGCGTTTGATTGCACCGCCTTTACCCGCTGCATCCCAGCCTTCAAACAGAATTAAAACCGGACGGCGATCGCGATCGAGCTGCCGTTGCAGTTTCAGCAAAGCCACTTGCGCTTCCCCCAAGCGGCGATGGTAATCGTCTTCGCTCAGTTGCTGGCTCAGATCTACCTTGGCGAGCCAGTCTGGTTCCATTGGGGCGAGCTGGGTTTGCGCTGGAAGGCTGGGTTCTGATGTGATCTGCTGCAGTTGCGCCTGTTCCAGCCGCGATCGCAGTGCTGCCGTAAGGGTGGTGAGGGACTTAATGCTGGCCCAGCGTCGGCAATCTGCTTCGATCAAAGTCCAAGGTGCTGCCCCCGTACTGCTGTAGATCAGCATCTCTTCCGCCAACTGACGATACTCGTCGTAGTGCTTAGCCTGTTGCCAGTCCTCCGGACGAATCCGCCAAGCGCGCAGTTCATCTTGGGCTGCTTTTTTAAGTCGCTTATTCAGCTTCTTTTTACTGACGTGCATCCATAGCTTGATGATCACAGCCCCATCGTCGTGCAACTGCCGTTCAAAGGCATTGATCTGCTGGATGGTCTGGGGGACTTGGGCTGGATCAATCCGAGTGAACAGCCGATCTTCCAGCACTCTCGTGTACCAACTGTGGTAGAAGATGCCGACTTTACCGTGAGGGGGAAGCCGTAGCCAAAACCTTCGCAGAAAAGGAAATTGCTGTTCTTGTTCTGTCGGTGGCCAGACCGGATGGACGATGAAGCCCCGTGGGTCCATGTATTCAACCAGACTGCGAACGTAGTCGCCCTTCCCCGATGCGGCCCAGCCTTCGAGGACAACAATGACGGGGATGCTCGCCTGCCAGCACTGCCGCTGTAGATTAGCCAAATCCAGCATTAGTCCTTCGACTTGCTGCTGATAGGCCTCCTTCGAGAGGCGATGGCTGAGATCTAAGCTTTCGAGCATCAGCAACCTGCTCCAACCGTTCTTCCCAAGCTGCCACAGTACAGCTGAGGGCTCGCCGAGCTTCAACCCAGCTTTAGGAGAGAACGCGATCGCTCAGCGACTAGGTGAGGTCTAGAAGTGTCTGTGTCAAAATGTGAAGCGTGAGAATTCTTGACAGCCTAGACTCAGCTTCAGGTCCCACTGCGATCGCGCTGGGCAACTTTGATGGCATCCACCTTGGGCATCAGCAGGTGATTGCCCCTGTGCAAGCAGTCCGTCATCCGCATCCCGACTGGACTCCGTCGGTGGTGACGTTTAACCCCCATCCCCAAGCGTTTTTCTCTGGCAATTACCTGCCCTCTCTGACGCCGACTGCTGAGAAAGCAGAATTGTTGGCTGGTCTGGGCATTGAGCAGCTGATCCTGTTGCCGTTTACTCGGGAGCTTGCCAACCTGACGCCCGAGCAATTTGTTGCTGATGTGCTCGTTGAGCAGCTGCAGGCACGACAGATCAGTGTGGGTCAGGATTTTCGGTTTGGCCGCGGCCGTAGCGGTTCTGCCCAAGATTTGCAGGCGATCGCCCAGCGTCAGGGCATTCCCACGACGATCGTGCCGCTGTTGAAGCACCGCGACCTCCGGATCAGTAGTTCTGCGATTCGCAAAGCACTTGACCAAGGCCAGCCAGACTTAGCAGCAGCTTGGTTGGGGCGTCCCTATCGCTTGGCGGGGTGTGTAGTTCCTGGGCAGCAACTCGGTCGGCAGATCGGGACGCCAACGGCTAACCTCCAGATTCCTGCAGATAAATTGCTGCCACGTTGGGGAGTCTATGCTGGTCGTGCCCATCTGCCCGAGCAAGGGTTCAGAGATTTACCAGCCGTGCTGAATATTGGTCAGAGACCTACCCTGAATGGCGATCGCACGATTAGCGTTGAGGTGCATCTGCTGGACTGGCAGGGCGATTGCTATGGTCAGCTTCTGCAAATTGATCTGCAATCCTTCTTACGACACGAGCAGAAATTTGACACGTTGACTGCTCTGACACAACAGATTCAGCAGGACTGCCGAACTGCGCGATCACAGCTCACAGCACAGCCCTCCAGCTTTGCATGACCTCAAGCGGCGGCTGGGACTGGGTTCAGGCAATCCAAGTCGAGTGGCAGCTCGGGACTCAGCTCGTGGCTCAATGGAACAGCCAGCCTAGCAGGTCATGGCTGTGAATCAGTAAATGTAAGACGGATTAGCAATGGTGCTGAACCGCTGCAATTTTGCGGTTCTGAACGACCTAAGGCAGACTAGACAGAGACAGACGCCTGTTCGTCAGGGTGCTGCAACAGCTGAGGTGCTGGGTTTCTCGGAGCTTGCCAAATGAAAGACTTTTTCGTCAATGTCCTCCGCTACCCGCGCTATTTCATCACCTTTTTGCTGGGCATTTTCTACTCGATCTACCAGTGGGTGCGTCCCATGGTGCGGAATCGTGTAGCGGCATTGGCATTGCTAGGCTTCGGCGTTTCGACCTTGGCCTTCGTTAGCTTGACCCTAAAAGCGATGTTGGGTCAGGCGATCGCGACCCCCAGCAGTTTGGGCGGTTAGGCTGGGACAGAGAAGCAATCACCGCAAAGCAGGCAAAGAGGGCGAAAGACGATGGCAACCAATCGTCGGGTAGAACGAGTCGCGTCACTGATTAAGCGCGAAGTCAGCCAAATGTTGATGAGTGGCATCAAGGACGATCGCGTTGGGGCGGGCATGGTCAGCGTCACCGATGTGGTGGTGTCGGGCGACCTGCAACACACCAAAATTTTCGTCAGCATTTACGGCACGCCCGAAGCGAAAGCCGAAACGATGGAAGGGCTGCGATCGGCTGCTACCTATGTTCGTAGTGAGTTGGGGCAGCGGGTTCGGTTGCGCCGCACGCCGGAAGTGATCTTTGTGGAAGACAAAGGTCTGGAGCGCGGTACCCAAGTGATTTCGCTCTTGGAGCAACTCAGTCGCGAGCGCGAAGCCCGCGAAGCAGCTCAAGCCGCCGCTGCTGTTGTGGACTCGGCTGAAGACGCTTGAGCGATCGCTTCCTACCGGATTGGCAGCGGCTCAGCCTAGAGCAGCAAATTGCGCAGTTGTTGGTAGTGCGCACATCAGGCGCTTATTTCGATAGCCAGATTGCCTATCCGCAGTACGAAGCCCCCCGCGATCGGCTCCAGCATTGGATTAGCGAGCTGGTTGTTGGTGGTGTCATCCTGCTGGGTGGAAATGCCGCTGAAGTGGCGCTGCGCTGTCAGCAACTGCAAGAGTGGGCAACCATACCACTGCTGATAGCGGCAGATATTGAGGAAGGAGTCGGTCAGCGCTTTGCGGGTGCGGTGCAGTTTCCGCCTCCCCTGGCTCTGTCTGCGATCGCATCTCAAGATCCCGATCGCGCTCAACAGTTGGCTCGATCGTTTGGTGAAATTACAGCAGCGGAAGCGATTGCGATCGGCTTGAACTGGATTCTTGCGCCGATTGTTGACATCAACAACAATCCCGCCAATCCCGTTATCAATGTCCGTGCCTTTGGTGAAGATCCGGAAACGGTTAGTCAACTGACGACTGCATTTATTGCTGGGGCGCAGCAGTTTCCCGTATTAACGACAGCGAAGCATTTCCCCGGACATGGCGATACGGCGACGGATTCACATCTGGAATTACCAATCATTCCCCACGATCGGTCGCGGCTAGATGCGGTGGAATTGCAGCCATTCCGGCAGGCGATCGCGGCTGGCGTGGATGCGGTGATGACGGCGCATTTGTCGATTCCAGCGCTCGATCCAGACTATCCAGCCACACTGTCGCCCGCTGTTTTACAAGGATTGCTACGGCGCGATCTAGGTTTTGAAGGCTTGATTGTCACTGATGCATTGGTGATGCAGGCGATCGCAGCGCATTACGGACCAGGAGAAGCCGCTCGCCTTGCTTTTGAAGCTGGTGCGGATATTTTGCTAATGCCGGCTGATCCAGAAGCAGCGATTCAAGAGATCGCGGAAGCTATTTGCGAAGGTCAGATTCGCTACGATCGCCTTGAGGAGTCGCTAGCACGGATTTGGCGAGCGAAGCAGAAAGTCTGCGGTGCGCGGCCTGCTTCATTCTTACCTCATGCTTGGGAACAGGAACCTGCGATCGCGATCGACCTCGAAGCAGTTTCCCAACTAAAATATTGGGCGATAGCAGCAGAAATCCTAACAGCATCGCAGGAGCACCAAGGTCAGCCCCTCGCTCTGCAATCGGGTATCAATTTGATTGTGGGCGATCGCCTTTGGCAAGCCCCTTATTTGAGTGGAGCAGCTCCAGCGCGACAGCTGCCCAGTGACCACAGCCTCCAAGTACAGATTTGGGATACCGAGACGGGCACCACTCCAATCCTGACTCAGCCAACGCTGGTGCAGTGGTTCATTCGCGGCAATCCATTTCGGGGCAGTGCGGGTGCTAAACAAGTGGTAGAAACGCTCTTGCAACAGCTTCTCGACCAGGACCAGTTGCTAGGGCTCGTTATCTACGGCAGCCCTTACATTTGGCGGCAGTGGCGATCGCGGCTTTCAACCGAGTTACCTGCCATCTTTTCCTTTGGACAGACAACGCAAGCCCAAGCGATCGCATTGAACGTAATTTTTCAATCAACTGATGCATTAAAAAGTGAAGAGTTCACAACTTAAATTACATCGCTTGACTGTTGTCAAGGTATGCTGACTATCTAACCTTGGTATCTGGTTCACATATTAATGGCTTGAAATTAACAGGTAACAGTAGAAAATTATTGTCCTATGATTTTATTTATCTTGAGTTTTCTGGCTTTCTTTGATTACGCTCTTTATGTCCAATACAGTTGTAGCTACAATAGCCACAATCATTCTTGGGACAAATTAATTTACCACAATAATGACAATTAACATCTTTGCCAATTATTAGGGGCGAGTAACCACACTTACCTTTACCTTGAATCGTTCCACCACAAAAAGCAAGAATTGTAGTTGGATGATAATCTTTTTCTGAAAATTTTCCAGTCAAAAGACCTTTTCCATCAAATTTAAAGATTTTAAATCCAGTCAATTTTAATCTGTTCTTATTATTCCAAACGGTACTTAAGGTTTGACAAAATTCACTAACAATATTTAATGGGTAATAAATTTTTAAAGGATTAATATCATTACCAGAGACAGCTTTATTTAAGTTTAGAAAATACAGCAATTGATTTGGATGATAACTGTTATTATTGGTTGATAACATAATCAAGAAATGCCTAAGTATAGCTATAAAGATATGGGGTAATTTTAAACTTTCTTTATTTGATCGATATAGTAGCTGAATAAAAGTCTGCTTCCAGGATGGAACATTATCCTGCCAAGATGCAGGAATGGAACGGTTTGCATAAATAAAGATAGGGATGTAGTAATCAATCTGGTTTTTATTCAAAATTAATAAATCATCATAGGATGGAATCTCATCTTCATGCAGATCAAGAAATTGAGTGGCAATATTGATTTGCTCTTGATAAAATGTGGAACAGTAGTCGAATAACCAAGGGGGTAGATAAGTTTTCGGGTCAGTTCTTGTCATATCTAGCCTAATAATATCATTTCTGAAATCTTGATTGAGGCTTTGCAATTGAGAGTTACTTAATTCTCCCAAATATTGAGGATCTTGTATCTTAAATGGAGCACCATCACTATTCATAAATTCTAATTTAAGATAAGGAGACAGAACTGCAGCAATAACTACATCCTTACCTCGATTTTTTTTGAATTCAGGGATACAAAATTCTGAATAGATATCTGAATTTATTGTCTGACGAGAGTTTTTGATATCAATTAATTTTGATAGATTATTTTGGCTAATACAAATATCAGCTTTTTTCCATTCTATGCTCTTATTATTTATCTGATGAATAGCTAAGTCTTCTACATTGGATCCTAAATTTCGATAAAAATATTGAACAAGTTTTTCTGCTCCTCTTGCTGAGAGCATTTTTGCCTTCTCAAAATCAATCCTTGTTCTATTCCCCCATAGGTCTGCTAGTTCTTTGTCATTAGAATCAAAATCGTAGAGATTTCTATAATTGTTACTAATATATTGACTATAAGGATAGCTAGAGCTTTTAAATCTTTCTACTAGTTCAAAAAAGTCAGAGTATCTTTTTGTGATCAATTGCTGTTTGTACTCTAGAGGTGAAACATCCCAAAAGGATCCACGATACTGTAAGTTATTTTTTAGATAAGCAACCTTATACCAAATATTAGATCTCTCTTCATCCGAGCAGTGATCTAGAAAGGTAGTTAAGTCATTAATCAAGGTTTTAGATAGCTTTAAGTTTTCCGAATTATCTAGAATCTTTTGGACTACATTCATGTATTGATTAAAGTTATAATCTCTCAAGCAGCTATGTAACTTACAGCTCTCTAGAAAAGCACTTGGATGATATTCAAGTGCTCTATCGAGCAAAGTTTTAGCTTGACCTGCTTCTAGAATCTTGATCTTATCTAAGATAAACTTAATAGCATCTTGTGTATTTACATAAATTAAGTAGAGTTTGAGAAGCTGAGAGATGACGTCAAAGTCATGAGAAGAGCAAATCGTATCACTTATCTCTGACCACAACTTGCCTTTTGTATCTTCATCAACAGCCAATAGATTACTTTCAATAAATTGAATATATTGTCTAAAACTTATCTCTTTGAATCGAGCACGAAGCTCATCAGATATGAGAAATAAGTATTGACAGCCTTCATAAATTAATGAAAGTAAATCAATGGCGTCTTGGGTATCTAGATGTTTAATCTTAGCAAGGATATACTGAACTGCCTCACTGTCATCAACTATCGATAGGTAATGACACATCAAATTTATTGAAACTTGATAGTCGCAAATATCACAGAAAAACCTAACAGTACCTTTTGGAACTTGACCAACATCAACTAATTTTAAATCTGCAGCATGATTATTTTTGATATAAAATTCAACGATCTTTCCTTTGAGAGACGGATCGATTGTATTAATTTCAAAAGTGATATTGTCATTTGAAATGAGCTTTCTTAGGGCTGTAACAAAACCCAGCTTTGTAGTTAGTCTAATATTAGATGCTTTTCTTTTTGGAGTTTTTCCCTCTTGAAGATCATGAATATCAAACTCAACTAAGTATCCCTTCCCATTTTTTTTATCCGTTTCAAGGAAATTTTATAATTCGAGAGGGATGTCTTTTCTAAAGAACTTTACATCTTTTTCTTGACTATCAACAGTAATATAGCCAAAGTCATTAATTCTGCCAGTTTTATTGTTTTTTCCCCCGAACCACAAAATTTTTCCGGTGACCATCACTCGGCTTTTCTAGCGACGTTCCTAGTTTAGTTGATTTTTACACAAGGTTTTCATTAATCAAACTCAAAAGTCTAAGGTCTTTATTAGCTTTGCACCAGTGAAGGTCGAAGCTTTCACCACCTAGTTACATCGTTAGGCTGTTATGAGGTGGTGCCGGTTTTAGTTGGCGTTGGGCTTGCGATCGCCAGGTCACAGCAAGAACGCTGCCGATTAGCGAATGCATAATGCCTGAAATAGCGCCGACGGCTGAAGCGAGGGGTAAAGCCGGAAAAGTTTGTCGCGCCAAAATAATCGCTAAACCGGAATTCTGCATTCCCACTTCGATCGCGATCGTGCGGGCGATCGCTTCTGAATAGCCGCAAAGTTTGGCAAACCCTAACCCCAGCGCAAAACCCAAACTATGCAGCAGAAAAACACCCAGCAACATCTGCCCACCCTGCTGCAAAATTGCTTCCGCATTCGCTGAAAACGTCGCGGCACAAATCAGGCAAACGCCTACCACTGATAGTAAAGGCGCGATCGGCAAAACCTGACGGACTAAGCGCGGTGCCCAACGATTTAAGGCAACCCCGATCGCGATCGGTAGAATCACCACTTGCAAGGTTTGGGCAAACAAGATCCAGCCATTGACCGGCACATAGGAACCCGCCAAAAACTGCGTCAGCAACGGCGTCAGAATCACCGCCGCCAAGGTCGAAGTCAGCGTCATCACCACCGACAGCGCCACATCTGCCCGCGCAATGTAGGTGATCAGGTTAGAAGCAGTACCCCCTGGACAGGTGCCGACCAAGATCAAACCAACAGCTAGTGCGGGAGGTAAGCGCAATGCTGCGGCGATCGCCCAACCCAAGAACGGCATGATTAGGTACTGGGCGCAAAAGCCAGTCAACACCGCCCTTGGCAAGCGTCCGACCCGCCGAAAATCATCGAGACTCAGGGTCAGACCCATGCCCAGCATGATCAGGGTCAAGATCAAGACCGGCAGATTGCCTTGATTCAACCCAATAAAAATTTGTGGCCAGCGCAGCGCGATCGCGCCAATCAAAAGCAGCCAAAACGGGAAAAGATTGGTGAGTTGATCCGCCATGACGCTCCGCAGATGCTGATGCTGGTTTGAGCCTGAGCGAATCTCAGTCGATCGTCAAGCGATTAGGCGGAGGGTCAGGGTAAGAATCGCGACAATAGAGAGCGATCGCTATTGTTCAGGGCCTGTCATGACTGCTGCTGCTCCGAATCGCTCCCGTCGTCGCCTGTTGCTCGGCCTGTTCGGGGCTGCGGGCAGCGCGGGGTTGTTCTTGCTCTGGCGCCAATCGCGATCGCCCATTGATGAGGTGGACAATCCTTTGCAGCTCAGTGAGGCGGAATGGCAGCAGCGACTTGCGCCTGCAGCCTATGCGGTGCTGCGGCAAGCTGCAACTGAACGTCCCTTTAGCAGTGCACTGCTTGGTGAAAAACGGATCGGACAATACTGCTGTGCAGGCTGCGAACAACCGTTGTTTGAGTCCAGTGCCAAATATGACAGCGGTACGGGCTGGCCGAGTTTTACAGAGGCGATCGCGGGCAGTCTGGGCTTCCAGACCGATTACAAACTAGTCGTGCCACGGACGGAATACCACTGCAGTCGTTGCGGTGGGCATCAGGGACATGTCTTTAACGATGGACCAGCTCCGACCGGTAAACGCTTTTGCAACAACGGTGTCGCGCTGACTTTTATACCTGCAACTGATCAGGGCTGATCAGGACGCCGGACTACGGTGGCGGCTGGGGCAGCATCACTTACAGGCAGCGGAGGAAGTGATTTGAGTTCTGCGACTTGCTCTTGCAGTTCTCCCGTGGAGGACAGCAGCTGTCCCAAGCTGTTGATCAGCCGCCGAATGTTCTCGATCACGGCTGGATCGCCGGTGAGGCGATTGAGATCTGTAGTGATTTTCTGGGCGTTCTGGAAGGTGATGCGGGCAGAATCGAGCGTCTGCTGCAAAGTCAGCAGATTCTCTGGTGAGTTCAGCGCCGTCGAAACATCGCGGAGATTGCGCGAAGCTACCGCTAAATTGGCCGATAGTTCATTGAGGTTGTCGACCAGCTTGCCGCTGTTGACCTTATCAATGGCTGGCTCAAGATTCGTCAGAATCTGCTGCAGGTCTTGGCTGGAGCTTTCAAGGCTCGTCAGCGTGTTGCGCACGGATTGCCGATTTTCTGCGATCGCGGCTTCCACTTCGCTAGCAGCACCTTGAGCAGCGGCCAGTGTCTCGCGTAGCGGTGAAATTTCTTGCTGAAGAGAGGTGCTGAGCTGACGAATACTGCGGGCGGCTTCCCCTGCGTCCTGTCCTGTCTGATTGAGTGTCTCGACTAAGTTGGCCTGCTCAATCTGCGCCATGAGCGTGGCGATCGAAGTGACAATGCTGGCGAGATTTGCCGACTGCACCCCTTCCACTTCACTGCCATTACACAGGATCAAGTTGGGATCGCAGGTCGGCGATCGCGGACTGGTTTTGGCGAGCACCTCAGGGGAAATGCTACGCTTCGGTTCAATGGTCAGGTTGGGATTGCCCAAGAGTGACGAGATTTGGGCTGAGATGACGGAATCGCGGGGGATGACCAGAGTGGCAGGCTCAATTTGAATGCGGACTTTAACGCTATTGCTCTCTGCTTGAATATCAGTGACCTGTCCCACTTGAACCCCGCGATAGATCACGGGGGTGCCTACTGTTAGCCCAGCAGTGTCCTTAAACTTCACGGTCACTGAGTAGCGATTTTGATTGAGACTGACGCCGCGCAGCCAAAAAATTAAGCCGGCTAGGGCGCCGACCCCGGCAATGAGCATGAGGCCAACGCTGCCTTCTCGGACAATTCGCGATCGCATCGCTGTTGTTCCTCCGGTTGATCGACGCTAGGTCGCGACTTGAATGGGACCGTCGATACGACCACTCAGGAATTGACGCACGTAGATGTTATCAGTCTCGTCTAGCGCTGCGGCAGACCCCTGCCAACAGACTCGTCCTCGGTAGAGCAAGATTAGGCGATCGGCTGTGCGGCGGGTTGTGCTTTCTTGGTGTGTGACAACCACGTAGGCCGCTTGGGGCTGTTGTTCTTTCAAGCTCCGCATCAGGTCTTCGACCACCGTTGAGGCAATTGGGTCTAGCCCAGCAGTCGGCTCATCATACAAAATCAGCGATCGCCCGCCGGTCTCTTCCAAGAAGGTGCTGATAATGGCTCGGGCAAAACTCACCCGCTTGCGCATCCCACCCGACAGCTCCGAGGGCATTAGGTGGGCGATATTCGGAAGTCCCACACTGTCGAGACTATGGGCAACATAGCGCTCAATTTCTGCTGGGGTCAGGTTTGTGTGCTGATAGAGGTAGAAGCCAACGTTCTCGCCCACTGTCAGCGAGTCGAACAGGGCTGCCTGCTGAAAGACCAAGTTGATGGGGAAGGGATTGGGTTGTTCAGTAATCGGAGCGGTTCGCTGTTGCCCTGCCACCCAGACCTCGCCGGAGTCCGGCAAAATCAAGCCGCTAATAATCCTGAGGATGGTGGACTTACCCGTTCCCGAGGGACCGAGAATGCCGATCGCCTCTCCGGGATAAATACTGAGATCGACCCCATCTAGGACAACTTGGTTGCCAAAGGCTTTGCGGACATTGCGAAGCTCGATTAGCGGCTCAGCATCATGACAGCTCGACATTAACTTGGCTGCAAAGATTGCCCATATTTTAGGTGGGGTCGCGACAGATACCTGCGTTCAGTGAAGAGCAATGGTCGATCTCAAGTGGAACCCAAGCTCAGCCCGCAGGCTAAGGGATTGAAAAAGTAACCCGTTACCTTCGACAGGTCGCAGAGCTGCACGTACGATCGTGGTCGTGGGCAGCCTGTCTACACCTCCGCCTCTCCCAACTCGACGGAGAGTTTGGTCAATGCACGCAAAAGCTAGGCATCTTCTGTGGATAAAGTCACTCTCCAGCGAATTGCGACCCAGTTCCGACTTTTGGGCTGGGGGATTTTTTGGACGCAAATCACCCTTGCCGTCGTCGCTTTTGGGGTGTTGATGTTCAACAACCTAGGCCGTGCCCTGACCCGCGATCGCATTGTTGGCTTAGGGCCTGGTCTCTCGATGACCTCACTGGCCTTGGTGGCCTTGGCTTACACCACCTACCACGCCTTTCGCTACGTCCAATTGGGTCAGCGCTTGAATGGCGATCCGCTCCGGCGACCGAGCCGCGCTGAAACCCGAAATTTTGTAGTGCGTGGCATTTGGGTGAATGCGGCAGGTTTGCTGATTGCAGTCTTGGGCTATCAAGCCCTTGCCGGTAGCCTGACCTTCCAAGCCTCGATGCAGCAGCCTGGCTTTACCGGTCTCAATAACCAGATGGGGAACAACGCGATTACGTCGCTGGAAATGTTTTCCATGCTCTCTAATACCCAAGTGCTGACAGGGCACGTGCTCTCACTATTTGTCAGTCTCTGGCTTCTGCGCATTCTGTCCCAAGGCGCCAACCGCTAGGCAACATCTGACCCCTCTGGGAGACCTTGGCTACGTCATCTCTATGACCCACGAACTGGCGTGGGATCGCACACGGCGATCGGAGAGGCGTGTAATAACATAGAGGCCACTCCCCGAGACCCCTATGGCTAGCAAATCGGACGCGATCGCTCCAGAGAAGGAAAAAGCCCTAAATCTTGTGCTCAGCCAGATTGAGCGCAACTTTGGTAAGGGTGCCATCATGCGCCTTGGCGACGCGGCGCGGCTGCGGGTCGAAACGATTCCCACGGGGGCGCTGACCCTTGATCTGGCGCTGGGAGGTGGTTTGCCCAAGGGTCGGATTATCGAAGTTTATGGCCCCGAAAGCTCGGGTAAAACCACACTCA
The DNA here is from genome assembly GCF_003846445.2 of Synechococcus elongatus PCC 11801. Classification (NCBI taxonomy): domain Bacteria; kingdom Bacillati; phylum Cyanobacteriota; class Cyanophyceae; order Synechococcales; family Synechococcaceae; genus Synechococcus; species Synechococcus elongatus. The sequence goes on from NZ_CP030139.2 coordinate 2,234,124, forward strand.
CCTTGCATGCGATCGCCGAAGTTCAAAAGCAGGGAGGCATTGCTGCTTTTGTGGATGCTGAACACGCCCTTGATCCGGTCTATGCCACAGCCTTAGGGGTCGACATCGATAACTTGCTGATCTCTCAGCCCGACACTGGCGAGATGGCACTGGAAATTGTTGATCAACTGGTGCGCTCGGCAGCAGTCGACATTGTGGTGATCGACTCAGTTGCAGCCCTCGTTCCCCGCGCTGAAATTGAAGGGGAAATGGGTGATACCCAAGTGGGTCTGCAGGCTCGCTTGATGAGCCAAGCGATGCGGAAAATCACTGGCAACATTGGCAAATCAGGCTGTACGGTCATCTTCCTGAACCAGTTGCGCCAAAAGATCGGCGTCACCTACGGTAGCCCTGAGACGACGACCGGTGGCCAAGCCCTGAAGTTCTACGCGTCTGTCCGTCTGGATATTCGTCGGATTCAAACCCTAAAAAAAGGAACGGAAGAATACGGTACCCGCGCCAAGGTCAAGGTTGTCAAAAACAAGGTGGCACCACCCTTCCGCATTGCCGAATTTGACATTCTCTTCGGCAAAGGCATTTCTACCCTCGGTTGTTTGGTCGATTTGGCCGAAGAAACTGGCGTGATCCTGCGTAAGGGCGCTTGGTACAGCTACAACGGCGACAATATCGGCCAAGGTCGCGACAACACGATTACTTACCTCGACGAACATCCCGACTTCCGAGCAACGGTCGAGCAGCAAGTGCGTGAAAAATTAGCTCTCGGTGCCCAAGTCTCAGCCAATACGGTTGGGGCTGCTCCTGCTGCGGTGACAGCCGACGAAGACTAAAGCAGGCGTTAGCCCCATCATTGCCGACTTCATCGACCGATGGGAACGATGCCCGTTTTGCCCATTGGTTGAGCCTGCACTCATCACCTAAAGCAAAAGTCCCCAATCGCTGACTGGGGACTTTAACACTTAAGGCACTAATGAGTAGCAGTGATTCAAGCGAGTGATCGCAGCTGAATCTAGGCTGCTTCCGTGGTTTCCGTGCCTTTTTCTTCGTTACTTTGGCTATTGGCAAACGGAGATGGGCGACGACCCCGGCTGCGCAGGTTCCGTTTCCGGAACTTACGAGCATAGGCTTCGTTACGGAGAGCTTTTTCTTTTTTCAGGTTGCGGCGCTTCGCCATGGTGACCTCTCGCGAAAGAACGGTGCGGACTGTCTAACAAAACCGACAGGGGCAAGGGGCTTAGATCGTGGCGATCGCCCAGCCATGCCCACACGAACGCAGAATGACTATCTTATCATCCTTGTCCATGTGTTGATTCCGTAGAAACTTAAGAGCGACTAACGATGCCTGACCACTGTACTTGCCGCTGATTACTGCGGCGATAGGAGAAGAAGCGGGTTTCATCTTGGAAGGTGCAGTGCGGCGCGATCGCGATTTGATCGTCCTTCAATCCCAACTGCAATAGCTGCTGGCGGTTGACCTGACGAACATCCAGTCGCAGGCGATCGCGATCGGGATCCGGCAAGACGGCAGGCGAGGATCCCGCCAAGAACGGTTGGGGATCCGTGAGCGTCGGTTCTAGCGATTGCAGCGTTTGCAGGGCCACCTGCTGCTCGACTTGATAGACTTCACCGGCGATCGCAGGGCCGAGGGCAACGCGCAGATCCTCCGGTTGACTACCTTGCGCAAGAAGCTGTTGCACTGCAATACGCAAAACACCAGCAGCAGTTCCCCGCCAGCCGGCATGAACGGCGGCAACTTGACCCTGCTGAACATCAGCGACTAAAGCAGGGGTGCAATCGGCAGAGCAGACCCAAAGCGATTGGCCAGCTGCTTCGCTGTAAAGGCCATCGGCTTCGGAGAGCGGTGACGCGGTATGTGGTGCGATCGTGGCTGGTAAGACCGTGTTGCCGTGAACTTGTTTGACGCGATGGACAGAGGCTTGTGGATTCAGGAACGGTTGAAGCTGATGGGGTTCGGCTGGTGCAAAGGTACGGGTAAAAAAGCCATGCTCAAAGTCAGCCAACAATTGGCAGCGAAGATAAGTTCCTGCTGAGGTGTCTTGCCAAAACCAATGGTCAACGTCTGCAATCATGGCAATGAACTTGAGCCGTCAGAGTCCTGTTGTCCAGCCTAGCGAATGGTTTGTTTGAATCTCCAACAGCAAGCTCAGCAAGCCGGACTGCGCTATAACATCCGGACAATCGCCGTCACAGATTCCACCAATGCGCAGCTGTGGCAGCAGGTTGATCGCCATGATCAGGTGCTGATTGCTGCGCAACAGCGAGCCGGACGAGGACAGCAGGGACGGAGTTGGTTGTCGCCCTTGGGTGGCCTCTATCTCTCCTTGGGACTCAGTGTCGATTTACCCGCAACAGAATCGGCGCGCTTGATGTTTGGATCTGCTTGGGGCGTTGCGCAAGCGCTGCGATCGCAGGTTCCGGTTCAGTTGAAATGGCCGAACGATCTGGTGCTGTGCGATCGCAAACTTGGAGGAATCCTGGTTGAAACTCGTCTGCAGGGCGATCGCTTGCGAGAGGCAGTGATTGGTCTGGGCTTGAATTGGAATAATCCAGTTCCTGAGACGGGTATTGCCCTCAGTCGCGTGACGACTGCTTGGGCAGACTTGCCAAATCTAGCGATCGCAGTGCTTCAAGGACTACAAGCAGGTTTGGATCGGTGGTTAGTCGCTGAGTGGGAAACATTACTACCCCAATACGATCAATGGCTCTATCGGCGCGGCGATCGCTTTGAGTGGGAACAGCAGACCATGACCTTGATTGGTATTGATCCCAGTGGCGGGCTGCGACTGCGCGGGTGCGATCGTGACTATTGTGTTCAGCCCGGTGAGCTTAGTCTCTGGCATCTGCTCCGTCATGCTGAAACTGAGCCATCAATACGCCAATAACGGGATCGAGTTTTTACACTGGGAAAGCTTGCTAATTTTGGGACTCAATTCTCAGAGGCAAGTGCTGCATTTTGTCGAGGCCCCTGTGAATCGCCCGTTCTCCTCTACATTGGCTGCCCTGCTCAGTGCTACAACCGTGCTGATCGGAGTTTCAGCCCCCTCGGGTCAGGCACAGTCAGTCCCCACTCCAACGACCCCCGAAGCGCTCCCGAGTCTACCCGATGATTTGCGGCTACGCCCCTCACCTCAGCCGGGGAATGATCTCGGAGAAGTGCGGTTACGGCGCGACAATCCTGAAGCCTTCCCGCAGGTAGATTTGCGAGCGCGGCTGCGATCAGCCTGTGGTAACCCAGAGTTTGCCGGCGCGCTCTCACCGCGAGAATGTCAGCAAGCGGAGCAGAACAGTAATACGGCAATCACCACTGGCGGGGAGCTGCAAATCGACCCGATTACGGGCGAGGCAGTACCGAACTTGGGTCGCCTCCAGCCGCCTTCGACGAATCCGCTGTCTGTAGCGGTTTCCTACCTCGGTCGCCAGCTCGGCAACACGTTGAATGTGGCGCAATACTTGAACCGCACGGCGCGACCCGATGGCATTCAGAACAATGGCGATCGCCAGCTTCTTTTTCCCCTGAGTGTCCGCGCTGCCATTAGCTCCACCTTTGGCTGGCGCGTGCATCCGGTGTTTGGCGACTATCGCATGCACACGGGCACCGACATCGCTGCTCCGATGGGAACGCCAGTCGTCGCTGCTTTCTCTGGGACCGTGGCGATCGCAGACTTTCTGGGTGGCTACGGCCTGACGGTTGTCTTGAACCATCAAGACCCGCTGCGGGAAACCCTCTACGCTCACCTCTCAGAAATCTTTGTCCGTCCCGGCGATCGCGTCAAACAGGGCGAGGTCATTGGCCGAGTTGGCATGACGGGCACAGCCACAGGACCACACCTGCACTTTGAGCTACGCGAACCTCGCGGTGGCAGTTGGGTTGCTGTCAACAGCGATAACCAGCTCCAGCAGGCGCTGGGCGGTATTTTTGCCACGCTGCAAGGCTCAGAGACCCAGAACGACAATCAGCTCGCTCTGCTGCTCAGCAAGCTTCTCCAAGTCTTAGAAAAACCGCAAGGCTAGCAACCCGTAACGTGCGATCGCCCAAGCAAAAGCGGACGACCCGAAATCTTGAGCCGTCCGCCTTTTAGGTTGTGGTTGTCAGATGTAGCTTAGGCTTCGCGGTTCAGCGCCAGCTCTACCATGCGGAACTCTTTCTCGAGACGCTTCTTCAGCTTCTCGGGCACCGGTCTATTGGGATAGGAGCTGTAGTGACCAGCCAAGCTATTCAAAGCGGTTTGCATGGTCGTGAAGGAGGACAGCCCTGAAACACGACTGTCGCGGCGGTAGCGTGAGGCAAAATCATTGATCAGTTTGCGGGCTTCAGCTTGAGCCGTACTTTTCTCAGGAGCATCATCTGGCAGCGTGATTGCATTGCGCAGACTCGTCACAACGGCCAGGGTGTCCTGACGATAGTTGCCACTGATTGCCGAGTCACCACCACCGGTACAAGCCGTTAAGCCAATGACGGCAACGAGCACGATCGCAAACAGGCGTGCAAGAGGGCGAGTCATAGGCGCTCCAGAAAGAGTCAGGAATTTTTCCTATCCTATCCCGCAGCGGTGAAGCGACTGGCATCAAGATGCTGGCGAATCGGGAGACTTGAGCAAGTGTTCATGACTGGTTTGCAGCTTGTCCCACAGGCTTTTAATGCGGGCATAGGCTTGATCTTGGCTGAGTTTGCCATTGGATTGCAGCCCAACAATCAGTCCTACTTGCTCTGCGAATTCTTCTAAGTTGTTGTGGAAAGCTGCTGCTTGAGGAGTCCAAGGCTCACCGCGGTAGCGTTGACGTGGATAGAGCATAACCTTGGCCAGTTCGCTGGCAGACAGAAGAGATTTGCCTCAGTCTTAGCAAGAGACTGTTCGTGTCAATTGTGACGTAAACCACTTTTGTCCAGTCTCGACAGCCCAGTCGTCTAGCGAGAGGACCGCAACCACAAGGCCACACCACCCCCGCGACCCCGTGCAGCGATCGCAGCTGGTGTGACGGAGAAATAATGAAAAAATGGCAGCTTCGGACGGGGACGCTGCTGTAGGCGATCGCGCAGCGCAGCAGGAGCTGACCGTCTCAATCTTCCTTGGATCAGAAGGCGATCGCCCCAAGCGAGTTGCCATTGTTCGAAGTCAAACCAGAGCAGATTCCGTCCTGTTTCGAACTGGCAAGGCCCTTGAAAACAGAAACGCAGCGCAGCTAGGCAAACTTGATTGGTAATTTGACCACTTTCAGCTTCGGTCCAGCGATATTCCAAAGTCGCAGGCAGGAATGAGGGCCACCGCTGCAGACGCCCTGTTTTGTTGAGCACTGCTTGCAGTTGCCACACCCCTTCTAGTGCTTCAGCGGAGACTTGTGGTCGCTGCGATCGTGCCGATCGCTCTGCAGTTAACAGTTGCTCAGCCAAGACGGCTGCATCGGATTGGAGAAGGGCTTCCCAGTCAGGGGCGATCGCGGTCATGGTCAAGTTTCCACCACAGGGCCGAGCCCCAGTTGATACAGATGTGAGCCGTAATCGGCAGCAGTAGATTCCCTGTTTCCACAGCAGTCCAGCCCAAGACAAAGCCCACGCCCGTGGCCATCAGGGCATAGGGCCATTGGCTGCGCCCCCCGAGATGGAGGCTGCCAAACAGCAAGCTGCTGATCAGGACTCCTTGCCAGTTGAGACCGATCGCCGGCAGCGCCACGCCCCGAAACAGGAGTTCTTCACTCAGCCCCGGCAGCAAGCCAATCCAGAGTAGGTCTGCCCAAGTGAGGGGTTTGAGAACGATCGCGAGGTAGAAGTCACTGCTTTGACGATAGCCGGGCCAGAGTTGATAGCAGAGCCGACTCAAGAGCAGCACCCCGATCGCCACACCCAACCCTGCGATCGCCAGTTCCGGTTGCCAGCGCCAGGGTAGCTGGGGAATCGCACCAACTCGCTGCCAGAGCTTGGCACCAATCAGTAATGCGATCGCCGTACAGGCAACAGCCAGCAAAATCTGCTGACGGCTCAACACGTCTTCGGGGGCGGGGCTCGTCATCCGCTCATGGCCTGCTGGACAGCATGGTTCAAGTATGACAAGCGGCGATCGCCCGGCGAGAGAGCCCCAGGATCAAGACCTGCTCGATAAGCTGCTAGCCAGCCTACTGCTTCCAAATGAGTCTGGACCCGCTGAACAGAAACTCCCAGATCTGCCGGTCGTAGGTCCAACGTAGATTGATTCTCCGCTACGGCCAGAATCGGAATTCCCCGTGCTGCCCAGTGGAGAATGCCGGGACCACCGATCGCACTCTCAGGGGCAACGACGACATCCACAGACTCCGGTCGCAGAGCATCGGTGATTGTCTCGCTTGCCGAACAATAGCGGGGCGCCCGACTCAGCCCCGCCAAAACACAAGGCAGGAAGGTATGCCCCAATTCTTCTGCTGCCGAGCGCGGTGAAATGCTGGTGTCTAGCGGTAAGGGCTGCAGCGCTGGTGCATGGGCGCAGGGCACTTGAAACTCTCGCACGATCAGATGACTGATCACGGCTTCGGCCCCCGCCAGTGGATCGACGCCTTGGCCTTGACGATATTCCTGCAGGGCGATCGCCCCCGGATCATCGGGAAAACGGGCGATGACAGCGATCGCCTCACACCCTGCTTTCAAGAGCTGCTCTGCCGCCCGCAGCAGACTATCGGGGCGATCGATTGTGCCCCAGGTTGATCCAGAGTCCGCCTGGCGCAGGGTCACGCCCAAAGGAGCATCCGTGATCACTGCTGCTGTCACCGCCAACCCCAGCGTGGCTTGGGCTGCTTCTGCGACCTGCTGGTGGCGAATCCGTAACTCTGGCTCGATTGCCGCATCGAGGAGTAGACCAATGCGGTTGCGATGGACAGGTTGCAGTTGCCAATCGCCCGCTGCAAAGCGATCGAGGGCATAGCCTTCCACGTAGGCGACGTTGGACAGCGGCCAGTAGAGACTCGCCCCATTCATCACATTGGGATGGGTGATCAAGCGATCGCTGACCGAGGCGATCGCCCGCGCCAAGGGCAGGGCATCACCGGCATAGCCGCCTACCGCACAGCCAATGCCGGTCGGAACAATCAGGACAGTAGTTAGCGATCGCCCAAGCATGAGGTCACCACCGCTTCTACACGCACCATCGCTCCTTCCCGAGCCGCGATCGCCCAGCGCAATGGCTGGCCATGCTGACTCAGGGTTGTCTCAATTGCTGCAATCAACTGCTGCAAATCTGACTGCCAAGGCAAGAGCACACTCAAAAACTGCGTGGTCATCAGCGCGGCTGGCCGAATTGCAGGTCGTAAAGCGCGTCTTCTTGGTGGGTTTCAATTTTCAGATCAGAGCGGGGATATGCCACACAGAGCAGCGTGAACCCTTGCTTAGCCGGTTCCGGCCCAACACCCATGGCATCTGGCTGCTCGATTTCACCACTGAGCACTCGACCAGCGCAGGTAGTACAAACGCCGGACAGGCAGGAGGAAGGCAGCTCAATTCCTGCCGCCTGAGCCGATTCCAGAATCGTCTGTTCAGAGTCGGCACTAAAGGTTTGGGACTGACCCTGATAAATGACTTCAACTTGGTAAGTAGCCATGGCGCTTCAGAAAAAAGGATGCGATCGCAACAAGATCTAGTCTGCCGGTTCAGCAACAAGAAACCGCGCCCGAATTCACTCAAGCGCGGCCTCAATCTCGGCAAAACCCTAGCCGTTTAGAGCTTCGGCTCCAGCCACAACTTCCAGCAGTTCCTGGGTAATAGCAGCCTGACGGGCTTTGTTGTAGACGAGTGTCAGCTGACCCACCAAGGCGTTGGCGTTGTCGCTGGCGCTGTTCATGGCCGTCATCCGTGCCGCCAACTCGCTGGCAGCCGCTTCCTGCAGGGCCCGCAACAGCTGATTGCTCAGGTAGAGCGGCAGCAATGCACTGAGGATTTGAACAGGATCTTGCTCGAAGATCATGTCGCGGGGTAGCGGTGCTACTTCCGAGGTCAGTTTTTCCCGCTCGACGGTGAAGCTACCACCACGGGTGGTGAGGCGGAAGATTTCATCGTCGCTGCTGGCCAAACCTTGGGGATCTAAGGGCAAGAGCGTTTGAACGACAGGATTGGAAGCGACCAAGGAAAGGAACTTGGTGTAGACCAATTCCACCCGATCGACCGTGCCCGACAGGAACAGCGACAGCAGTTCATCGGCAATGTCGTTGGCTTCCTTGGCGGTCGGGATTTGTTCCAAACCGCTGTAGGTGGCTTCGATCGGTTGGTCGCGGCGTTGGAAGTACTGAGATGCTTTACGACCGACGATCACAAAGCGGTAGTCCAGACCTTGGGCAGCCAGTTCACGCGACCGTTGCTCTGCCCGACGAATGACGCTGGCGTTGTAGCCACCGCAGAGACCGCGATCGCCCGACACAACTAGCAGCGCGACAGTTTTGACTTCACGACGCTGTAGCAGAGGCAGGTCAGCATTTTCAAATTGCAGTCGCTGTTGCAGACCGGCCAGCACTTGAGCGAGGCGATCGGCAAAAGGACGGGTACTGAGAACCTGTTCTTGAGCCCGGCGCACCTTGGCGGCTGCCACCAGACGCATGGCTTCGGTAATTTTTCGGGTGTTGCGAACCGACTTGATGCGATCGCGAATCGCCTTGAGGTTTGCCATGAGCTTCTCCAAAAAGCGGCGCTGCCCAGCAAATCAGGCAGCGCCAACCAGTGTGTGAACGACTAGACAGCAGCCAAGATGTTTTTCTTCACTTCCGCGATCGCTTCTTTCAGCAATGCTTCGGAAGCGTCATCGAGTTGCTTCGAGCTTTGAACTTTCTCGATGAACTCAGGCTTGCTGGTCTTCAGGTAGGAGCGCAGTTCAGCCACAAAAGTCGTGACTTGGTTGACCGGAATCTCGTCGATCAGACCTTTCACACCGGCGTAGACCACTGCCACTTGTTCTGCCAAGATCAGCGGCGAGAACTGAGGCTGTTTCAGCAGTTCGCGCAGACGCTGGCCGCGAGCCAGTTGGTTTTGTGTGGCTTTGTCCAAGTCGGAAGCAAACTGAGCGAAGGCCGCCAGTTCATCGAACTGAGCCAGCTCCAGCTTCAGCGTGCCAGCAATCTTCTTGATTGCTTTGGTCTGAGCTGCTGAGCCCACCCGGCTGACCGAGATACCGACGTTAATTGCCGGACGCAGACCCGAGTTGAACAAGTCAGAAGACAGGAAGATTTGACCGTCTGTAATCGAAATCACGTTGGTCGGGATGTAGGCCGAGACGTCACCCGCTTGGGTTTCGATCACCGGCAGTGCGGTCATGCTGCCGCCACCGAGAGCATCCGACAGTTTGGCAGCACGCTCCAGCAAACGGCTGTGGAGGTAGAAGACGTCGCCAGGGTAAGCTTCGCGACCGGGCGGACGACGCAGCAACAGCGACATCTGACGGTACGCCTGCGCTTGCTTGGTCAAGTCATCGTAGATGACCAAGGTGGCTTTGCCTTTGTACATGAAGTACTCGGCGATCGCGGCACCGGCGTAGGGAGCCAGATACTGCAGGGTTGCCGGTTCAGAGGCGTTTGCCGCCACGACCACGGTGTAATCCAGTGCACCCCGTTCCCGCAGGACTTCGATGATGTTGGCCACCGAGGAGGCTTTCTGACCGATGGCGACGTAGACGCAAATTACGTCCTCGCCTTTTTGGTTCAGGATGGTGTCGATCGCGATCGCAGTTTTACCGGTCTGACGGTCACCGATGATCAGCTCGCGCTGGCCACGACCGATCGGAATCATCGCGTCGATCGCGGTAATACCGGTTTGCATCGGCTCATGGACCGACCGACGCGCAATGATGCCAGGTGCCGGGGATTCGATCAGGCGGCTTTCGCTCGCAGCGATGTCACCTTTGCCATCCAACGGTGCACCCAAGGGGCTGACCACACGGCCAACCAGTGCGTCACCGACGGGAATCTGAGCAATTTTGCCGGTTGCTTTGACCGTGCTGCCCTCTTGGATGTTGCGGCCTTCGCCCATCAACACCGCACCAACGTTGTCTTCTTCAAGGTTGAGCGCGATGCCGGTGGTACCGTCTTCAAACTCCACCAACTCGCCAGACATCACCTGCTGCAGACCATAGATGCGGGCAATGCCGTCACCCACCTGCAGAACGGTACCGACGTTTTCAACTTTGACGTCTTGGCTGTACTGCTCAATCTGCTGACGAATGATGCTGCTAATTTCGTCGGGTCTGATGCTAACCATGGCTGGGTAATTCCGGTGGGGGAAGACTGCGAGAGAACGAAAAAGCCTAGGCGGCCAAACTGATCGAAATCCGTTTCAGCTGGCCCCGCAGACTCGCGTCGAGGACTTGAGAGCCAACTTTGATAATGACGCCGCCCAAAAGGTCAGCATCGACTTGACTCTCAATTTCAACACCCGCTGCGCCAGTGAGTTGCTTCACTTTGTCAGTGATCACTTGCACTTGGGACTCAGTCAACGGAACCGCTGAGGTCACGTCTGCTCGTACCACGTTGCGAAGTTGACGTAGTAGAGACTGATAGCGATCGGCAATGCCATCCAAGAAAGCGATGCGATTGCGATCGACTAACAGATTGAGGAAATTCAAGACCACAGGGTGCACTGAACTTCCAAAAATTTGGTTCAGAACCGCTTTTTTCTGACTGGAAAACAAGGTTGGGTTTTCCAATATCTGGCGCAGATCAGCAGAAGCAGCCAAAGTGGTTCGGAACAGGGCTGCATCCTCGCCAAAGCGATCCTCTAGGCCTTGTTCGCGAGCGATCGCCATCAAGGCTTCTGCGTAGGGATCAAACAGTTGAGAAGTGCTCGTCATCACAAAGTCCTAGAGCGTAGCCAAGCTGCGATCGATCAGGCGCTGTTGAGCAGCCTCGTCCAACTGCTGAGACAGTTGTGTCTCAACTCGGCTCAAGGCTTGGGCAACCGCATAGCGACGCAGTTCATCCAAGACGCGCTGTTGCTCGGTGCTGACGTCTTGAGCAGCGGTCGCTTTCAAACGCTCAACATCGACAGCCGCTTTGTCCAAAATCTCTTGGCGCACCGCTGCAGCTCGGGTTTTAGCCTCAGCAAGCAGACGAGCAGCTTCGGATTCAGCTTCTTTCAGCTGTTTCTGAGCTTCACTCAGCGCTTGGGCAGAAGACGCCAGCTTTTCTTCAACCTCACGGATTTCTGCTTCGATCGCAGCGCGACGGTTGCTGAGCAAATTGCCGAGGAAACCCCGACCTGCATAGACCAAGAGACCAATGATGATCGCAAGGTTAATCAGGTTCGTTTCAAAGAGATCGAGATTGAGACCGAACCCAGAGGTCTCAGCATGCGCGAGCAAAATCCAAGAGGACATACTATCCACTACCCAAAACAATGCCGAACTCGGACAGAAAGTCCTAGGCTCGGGCCAAGAGCTTATCGAGAATTTGGTGGCTCAGGGCGTCAACCTGCTGATCGAGCGCTTGCAGGGCAACCGCTTTCTGCTGGTCAATTTCCTGTTGTGCCTGCTCACGCTGGGCTTGAGCTTCACGCTGAGCTTCAGCCAATTGCTGTGCAGCAATCCGGCTCGCCTCAGCTTGGGCCTCAGCAATCAAAGCCTGAGACTGCTTCCGAGTGGCAGCAAGCTCCTGCTCATACTGTGCCGTCAAGGCTTTGACTTCTGCCAAACGAGCCTTGGCGTCTTGACGACCGCCGCGAACAAACTGATCGCGATCGTCTAAGACTTTGCCAAAAGGTTTGTAGAAAACAGCATTGAGTAAGAAGACCAGGACCAAGATTTGCACTGCCATCAAAGGCAGCGTGGCATCGAGGTCAAATAGGCCCCCTTCAGCTTCTTGAACGGCCTCAGCCGCAAGAATCATCCAAGCGTTCATGAGTACGGGCTCCGCCGGAAGGTCGGAGAACAGCGGTTAAAACTGCCCAACAACCATCAGTTCCACAGGAAGGATCCGCAAGGCAATTGGGCGCAGAAGAGAGGGCGGCTCAACCCGTGAGACCGCCCCGAAAATTGCTGAGCTTATGCGAAGGGGTTAGCAAACAGCAGAACCAGCGCCACGACCAAGCCGTAGATGGTCAGTGCTTCCATGAAAGCGAGGGAAAGCAGGAGGGTGCCGCGGATTTTGCCTTCAGCTTCCGGCTGACGAGCAATCCCTTCGACAGCTTGACCTGCTGCGCTACCTTGACCGATACCAGGGCCAATCGCCGCGAGACCCACTGCCAGAGCAGCAGCCAAAACGGAAGCAGCAGAGGTAAGAGAATCCATGACGTGAAAATCCTTGACCGTTAAGACGTTGGGGGACAGGAAGATCCGGGCGATCAGTCCCTCAAAGACTGAACAACGACCGGGAGCAAAGAGTCAAGCAGACTCAGGGATTAACCGCGAAATAGGCAGCGATCGCACTGCACTACTCTGCGTGTTCCTCACCATGCTCTTCGACGGCTTCGCCGATGTATGACGCAGCCAAAGTTGCAAAGATCAACGCTTGAATCGCACTGGTAAACAAGCCCAGAATCATTGCTGGCAGCGGCACGAAGAGAGGCACCAACAGCACGAGAACCGCCACAACCAACTCGTCTGCCAAGATGTTTCCAAACAGACGGAAGCTGAGGGACAAGGGCTTGGTGAAGTCCTCCAAGATTTTGAAGGGCAGCATCACCGGCGTGGGATGGACATAGTTGCCAAAGTATCCCAGCCCTTTGCGGCTGAAACCGGCGTAGAAATACGCCAGTGAGGTTAATAGCGCGAGCGCTACGGTGGTGTTGATGTCACTGGTTGGGGCAGCCAATTCACCCGAAGGGAGCTTGATCAGCTTCCAGGGGATCAGGGCGCCGGACCAGTTGGACAGGAAGATAAACAGGAACAGGGTACCAATAAACGGAACCCAAGGACGATATTCCTTTTCGCCGATCTGGGTGCGGGCTAGGTTACGGATGAAGTCCAGAACGTACTCCATGAAGTTCTGGAGGCCGCTGGGAATGCGCTGAAGATTGCGATTCGCCAGAAGGGACAACACCACCAAGGCCGCGATCACGAACCAAGAGGTCAAAAAGACCTGGCCGTGAAGCCGATAGTTGCCGATCTGCCAGTAAAAGTGCTGGCCGACCTCGAGCTCGGCGAGAGGCAAAACTGACGAGAGTTCGAGTAGAGTCGGCATGGACATGAGGTCGGAAGGAAGGGATGCGGAGCCCATTTACATCCGCGATCGCGACTGCACTTCAACTGTTTTCAGCAGCTGGGAATACAGTGCGCAGGGTGTACCAGATCAGGGCCGCTTTATAAGTCAAAAAACCTAAAAAGACAGGCATCAGTTCCAGATAATGCCATCGTGCTGCTACAACAATGAGCACCACAAATAGCGCTAGACGTGACTTCCCAAACTGGCGACGGCGCTCACCAATCCGCTCAACCGCTTTCCCAAGCATCCGGAGGTAAAGAAGCCCACCCATCGCTCCCAGCAAGTAGCTAGCAGCAGTGTTAAGGCTATAAGCCCACCAGACCGCCCCGAAAATAACGACTGTGCAAATTAACGTGATCTGCAACAGTTGACGCTGCAGCGCGTAGTACTCTGCCATCGAATCCGACTGAGGTTCAGTGGCCGTTTCTGTTTTGGGTTCGGCTGCGGCAGAAGCAATCGCCTCGATCGCAGGGTCCTGGACAGAACTTTCAGAGGAACTCACAGGTCGGACAGAACCGAGCGGTTCTGTTGGCAAAATATGGCGCAAGCCAGGGGTAATCCTATCACGCAGCGTTGCACTGTCTTACTTACGTTTGTGCGGGCACCAGCAAGACTAGTTGTTGCTCAACCAAGAGCCGTACATCTGCCAGGCTGAGGCTGCTGGTTTGTAAGAGGGTCGCGACAGTCGGAGCTGATTCCAGTGGCTGATCACACTGTTCTAGGAAGACATATTCCGCTTCGCTAAGCGTGCGCGGTCGATAGTCCGGATCGAAGATGTCGCGACTGGGCCAGCCGTAGAGACATTCGTTACGAACCGGTTTCGCCTGTAGGAGCTGGTCGTCGTTCGACCAATCCCAGCGTGGTAGGGGCGATCGCCCGAGGAAAAATTCGAAGTGGGTGATTTCGGGGTCGAGCAATTCAATCAGCCGGTAGCGCTGCCATTCCGAGAGTGACTGGAAGCGATCGCGCAGCGTTTCTGAGGTGCCGAACAGCCGATCGGGACTCCAGCGATCGCGATCGGAAAAGCCGAGAAAGGTAAGGCCACTGCCTTCAATCCAGCGACGCAGCGTCAGCGTGTTGTAGTCAATCTCCTGGGGATGGACATACATATCCGCGAAGCATTCGTCACGCTGGTTTTCCAGTGCCCAGCGCTCTTCTTCCCGTCGTCGCAACCGATTGTTCGCCGGCAGTTGACTGAAGATTTCCCGCCCGATCGCCACGCCATCGCGGTAGTCCCCCCGACGATCGCCCTGCACAAGTGCGATCGCCTCCTGCATCTGCCGAATCTCAGCACGTCCAATCTCGGCATAGACAAAGATATGGAGGATTCCACCCGGCGCGAGTTTGCTCGCCAAAGCGGCCAACCCGCGATCGGGGTCTTCAAGGTGATGTAAAACCCCCACGCAGTTGATGTGATCAAATTCGCCCGGCAATTGATCAACGTCGTAAATACTGAGCTGCTGGAAGTGAATGCGATCAGCCACGCCCGATCGGCGGCAGCGCTCCTGCGCCACGGCCAAAGTTCCAGCACTGATGTCGATCGCTGTAATTTCTGCGCTGGGATTGAGGTGCGCCAGATAGTCGGTGCTGACACCGGTGCCACAGCCCGCATCTAGGATGCGGGGTCGTCCCAGCTTGGGTGCTTGTCTCGTGCAAAAGGCGTAGGCTGAAGGGTAGTGCCAGCGCCAGTTGTAGCCCGGTGGTGGTCCGTCCTGCATCGGTTCAGGCGGAAACGGATAGGCGTCGTAGAGCGCTGAAACGGCTTGGGTGACGGAGTCGGGCATGGTGGCAAAAAACTGAGAAAAGCGATCGCCCCAGTCGGGTCGAATCCATCAGCTTCATCGCCTGTCAGCTCGCGTCTCGACAAGGCTGACGACACATTTGTTAACAAAAAAGGGGTGCCGCCACGGCACGCTCTAATCTAAAACAAACCCTTCTCAATCCCGGTTTAATCTCGTCGGGTCGGGGCGTTTTTGGAGCAATCCATCGCCATTCGCATCGCTCGACGGGTTCATCCTTCATAAGAACCTAGGGAGCTTTAAGGCAAATGACAGTTACGGCCAGTGGCGGCAGCTCACTTGCACGCCCGCAACTCTACCAAACGGTTCCTGGCTCGACGATTGTTCAGGCAGAACAACAAGACCGCTTCCCGCAACAGGGTGAGCTGCGCGAGCTTTCGAGCTACTTCCAGTCCGGCCTCAAGCGGCTGGCGATCGCAGAAACAATCACCCGCAATGCCGACACGATTGTCTCGCGCGCTGCCAACCGTATTTTTGTTGGGGGTTCACCTCTCGCTTACATCGAACGCCCTAAGGTTGATCCCCGCGACCTACGGAGTGCTGAGGAACAGCGCGTCAGAGAAGCAAAACTGGGAACCGTCACTTTTGTTGAAAGCAGTGGTGGCGGCGGCTTCTTCAGTGGCTTGACGGCAGCACTGGGCGGTGCTGGTGCCGTGCGGATTCCGCCGGGCTTCCGCCCCATCAACGTGGCGCGCTATGGCCCGCGTAATATGCAGAAATCTCTGCGCGACATGAGCTGGTTTCTGCGCTACATCACCTATGCGATCGTGGCTGGCGATCCCAACATCTTGGTCGTCAACGTTCGTGGCCTGCGCGAAATCATTGAGAAAGCCTGCTCCACGCCTGCGACACTGGTTGCCCTTCAGGACATGCGTGCCACCAGTGCGGGCTACTTCCGCAATGACCCAGAAGCGCAGCAACTGGTCAAAGACTACTTCGACGTGCTGATTCGGGAGTTTGAAGCACCGACCCCGTCGCTGAAGCAGCGCCAACGCTTTGCCGATGACCAACAGGGTCTGGCTCTGCCCCAAAGCTATGCCAATGCGGCTGAACGGCGCACCAAATTCGTGATCAAGTCGACCCTGTCGACCGTTGAGAAAAACGAAGCGATTAAAGCGGCCTATCGCCAAGTCTTTGAACGCGACATTAGCCGTGCCTATAGTCTGAGCGTTTCCGATCTGGAATCCAAGGTCAAAAACGGCGAAATCTCCACCAAGGAATTTATTCGTCGCTTAGGTAAATCGCCGCTCTACCGTAAGCAATTCCACGATCGCTTCGTCAACAGCCGCGTGATCGAGCTGGCTTTCCGCCACTTCTTGGGTCGCGGCATCAGCTCTGCTGAAGAGTTCACTCGCTACTTCGATCTGCTCAGTGCCAAAGGCTTTGCCGCGCTGATCGACACGTTGGTTGATTCGCAAGAGTACGCTGACTACTTTGGCGAAGAGACCGTGCCCTACCTGCGTGGTCTGGGGCAAGAAGCCCAGGAATGCCGCAACTGGGGAGTCCAGCAAGAGCTTTTCAAATACAGCGCTCCCTTTGTCAAAGTGCCGCAGTTTGTCACTCTGTTTGGGGAGTACAAACAGCCGCTCTTGGATCAACACCCCTACGGTGCGGGCAACGATCCACTGGAAATCCAGTTCGGGGCCATCTTCCCCTCTCGCACGGTCAACAACCGCACCAATCCAGCCCCCTTCGGCAAAGATACCCGTCGCTTGCTGGTTTCCAAAGGCGGCGTCAACAACCAGGTGGGCAGCGCTGCCTTCCAGCAGAGCGGCACTACCCCGACCAAGATCTTCAAGCTCACCCAAGTTGCTACTGGCAGCAGCTCGGTGCGAGGCAAGTCCGTCGGCAATCCCAGTGTGCGCCAAACCGAAAGCACCACCCAAGCCGTGATTCGGGCGGCTTACCGGCAGGTGTTTGGGCGCGATCTCTACGAAGGTCAGCGTCTGAGCGTGCCGGAGATCAAGCTCGAAAACGGTGAAATTACCGTGCGCGAGTTTGTGCGTCAAATCGCCAAATCGGAGACATTCCGCAAGCTCTACTGGAATAACCTCTACGTCGTCAAAGCCGTGGAGTATATCCACCGCCGCTTGCTCGGTCGACCGACGACGGGCCGTGCCGAAATCAATGCCTACTTCGATATCTCAGCCAAGAAAGGCTTCTACGCACTGGTAGATGCCATTCTTGATAGTCCTGAGTACATTGCGGCCTTCGGGGAAGATACCGTGCCCTACGAGCGCTATATCACCCCCAAAGGCTTGGCACTGCGGTCTGTGCGCGGTCTAGAGGCTTCTGAGAAGGTCAAAGCCTCCCTCCGACCGGCTTTTGGGACGCTTGAACGCCGTCCTGAAGTAAACCGTCGTTAGGCGATCGCCTCTCCTCAGATTTCAGCTGTGAGCGTTTAGGCAAAACCTAGACGCTCACAGCTTTTTGGGCATTTAAAGAAAACTGAATTCCTTTATTACAAACTGTTACGTCGATTTCTGTAGGGTTTCAGCAATGGCGCAAAATGATTCCGAAAGGTAATTCGGACGCTGTTGCCGGCTACCTACGCTCGCCCCCGAGAGGTGTCTCTCCTCCCGGTCAGGCTTCAGGAATTCTGACCGCCTCGGGTTCACGATCGCCTTGACGGTCCGAACGTGAACGGTTTGCCTGACTTCACGGTTTCCTCATTGAGGGCCAGGGTCGGTGGAGGCCAGTCTGGTTTCAAAATGCTTGGAGGAATCCATTAATGAGTATCGTCTCGAAGTCCATCGTCAACGCTGACGCCGAGGCGCGTTACCTAAGCCCTGGCGAACTGGAACGCATCAAAACCTTCGTTGTCGGTGGCGATCGTCGTCTGCGGATTGCGCAGACCATTGCCGAGTCCCGCGAGCGGATCGTCAAGCAAGCTGGCAACCAGCTCTTCCAAAAGCGTCCTGACGTCGTTTCGCCCGGTGGCAATGCCTACGGCGAAGATATGACGGCCACCTGTCTGCGCGACCTCGACTACTACCTGCGTCTTGTGACCTACGGTGTGGTCTCCGGTGACATCACCCCGATCGAAGAAATCGGTATCGTCGGTGTTCGCGAAATGTACAAGTCGCTCGGCACTCCCCTGGATGCCGTCGCTGAAGGCGTCCGTGAGCTGAAGTCGGCTGCAACCGCCCTCTTGACTGGTGAAGACGCAGACGAAGCAGGCGCTTACTTTGACTACGTGATTGGCGCTCTGAGCTAATTCGGTCTTTTAAGTTCCTTTGACTCGAACGCGACTTTTTCAAGGATTTTAGGAAGATGCAAGACGCAATTACCGCTGTCATCAACGCCTCGGACGTCCAAGGTAAATACCTGGATAGCTCCGCTCTCGATCGCCTCAAGAGCTACTTCCAAAGTGGCGAACTGCGCGTCCGCGCAGCTGCCACCATCAGCGCTAACTCGGCTCTGATCGTCAAAGAAGCGGTTGCTAAATCGCTGCTCTACTCGGACATCACCCGTCCCGGTGGCAACATGTACACCACCCGTCGCTATGCTGCTTGCATCCGCGACTTGGAGTACTACCTCCGCTACGCCACCTACGCCATGTTGGCTGGTGACACCTCGATCTTGGATGAGCGCGTGCTGAATGGTCTGAAAGAGACCTACAACAGCCTGGGCGTGCCCATCGGTGCAACCGTGCAAGCCATCCAAGCGATCAAAGAAGTCACCGCTAGCTTGGTGGGCCCCGACGCTGGTCGTGAAATGGGTGTCTACCTCGACTACATCAGCTCTGGCTTGAGCTAAGCATCCAGCTGCTAAGTCTAGAGAAGGTTGTTTGCCTCCTAAAAGCTGCAGCCTTCTCTAGAACGATTAAGGGAACCCGGGAGAAACAACAATGCGGATGTTCCGAATCACCGCTTGCTTGCCCAGCCCCAGCAAAATCCGGACTCAGCGCGAGCTGCAAAACACCTTCTTCACGAAGCTCGTTCCTTACGATGCTTGGTTTAGAGAGCAGCAGCGCATCCAAAAGCTGGGTGGCAAGATCATCAAAGTTGAATTGGCGACTGGCCGTCCAAATACCAATACTGGACTGCTCTAGGTCTCAAAGATTATTGCAATCGAACCGACTCTCGGTCTGACTCGTATAGTGAGTGTGCCGAGAGTTTTTTTATGGCGATCGCCCGATGAGCTTTGCGATACCTCAGTGGCTAAACCTAGCCCCGACGGCGACTTGGAATCGCACGGCACGGCTTTTGCACTGGCTGGTGTTTTTTTGGCTGGTCTGTGGCCTGTTGATTTTGCTTTCGGCCTCCTATGATCTTGCCCTCAATGAATCGGGCAATGGTTTTGCCTATCTGATTCGCCAGGGGGTCTGGCTAATTTTGGGACTTGTGGGGTTTCGATGGGCGATCGCGACCCCGATTCAGCGCTTTGGTCAGTGGGCTCCCATTGGCTTAGGACTTTGCCTGCTTGGTCTGATGCTGACACTCGTCGCAGGGACCACCATCAATGGGGCTAGCCGCTGGTTGATTGTGGGACCGCTACAAATTCAGCCTTCAGAGCTGATGAAGCCGTTCTTGATTTTGCAGAGTGCTGTCGTGTTTGGTAGCTGGTCGCGTCTGCGTTGGTCACAGCGGGGATTCTGGCTGGTGATCTTTCTGCTGATTCTTGGAATTATCCTCAAGCAGCCCAACTTGAGTACGGCAACCCTGTGCGGCAGTTTGCTGTGGATCATTGCCCTCGCGGCGGGCTTACCGCTGTCTCAGCTCCTACTAACGGTGATGGCAGGAGGACTGGTCGCGGGGCTCAGTATTTTGCGTAATCCTTATCAGCAGGAGCGGATTCTAGCTTTCCTTGATCCGTGGCACGATCCCCTCGATAAGAGCTATCAGTTGGTTCAGAGTTTGCTGGCGATCGGCTCAGGAGGTACCTGGGGAACAGGCTATGGTCTCTCGGTGCAAAAGCTCTCCTATCTCCCCATTCAGAACACCGACTTCATCTTTTCGGTCTATGCCGAAGAGTTTGGACTGGTGGGCAGTCTGCTCTTTCTGCTCTTTCTCTGCTGCTTTGGCAGCGTGGGTTTTTGGGTTGCGCTGCGATCGCGGCGAACCTTGAACCAGCTGGTGGCGACGGGTTGCACAACTTTGCTGGTGCTGCAATCGCTGCTCAATATTGGGGTGGCCTCCGGTGCGCTGCCGACGACGGGACTACCGCTGCCGTTTGTTAGCTACGGCGGTAATGCGCTGCTGTCCAGTCTGTTTATTGCCGGCCTTTTAATTCGTGTGGCGCTGGAAATGGACGATGAGGCTCCTGAGAATCCTGTGCCCATCGCCTCCCTCAAAACGGTGCGGCGGCGATCGCCGGCCTAGACCTCGATAAAATCGAGGCATGTTCGACACTTTTGCCAGATGGTTCGAAGCGCTGGAGACACTGCTGTTCCAGCTCAGCCTCTGGGCTGACACCCTTGTCAATGGTCAGCTCCAGCATCCGGGAGTCCTGACCTTTGTAATTGTCTGGGTTGCAGGGCTAGCCACCAGCTTGACCCCCTGCACGCTTTCGATGCTGCCCGTCACCTTCGCCTATCTCGGTGGCTATAGCGAAGGCGATCGCGCTCAAAGCTTGCGTCAATCAGGACTCTTTTGTCTGGGCTTAGCGACCACGTTGATGGCATTGGGTTTGAGCGCTGCGGTGCTGGGTCGCATCTATGGTCAGATTGGCTGGGGGCTGACCTTGGCTTCGGGCCTGATTGCGATCGTCATGGGACTCAACCTGTTAGGACTCCTGCCACTGCGACTGCCCGGACTCAACACCACCAGCTGGCTCCAAGAAGAATGGCCGGTTGACCTGCGCGCCTATCTCTTGGGTCTGACTTTTGGCCTGGTGGCTTCGCCCTGTAGTACGCCTGTCTTAGCGACGCTGCTGGCTTGGGTTGCGGCCAGTGGACAAGTACGGCTTGGGGCTGCCCTGCTAGGAATCTATGCCCTTGGATCTGTGTTGCCCCTTCTCCTCGCGGGACTACTCGCGGCCTCGCTTCGCCAACTCTTGGCGCTGCGTCAGTGGTCAGCTTGGCTGACGCCGACCAGCGGCATTGTTTTGGTTGGTTTTGGTCTGATCACTCTGCTCCTTCGTCTGCCCATCCACGCATGACCTCTGATTCTCTTGTCTCGCCGTCACTTTCCGATCGCCTGCGGAGGGGGCAGCAAATTTTTTGGACTTGGCTGGCTGACCTGCGACTGGCGATCGTGCTGTTGTTGGGAATTGCGATCGCTAGTGCCAGTGGTACCGTGATCGAGCAAGGACAGAGTCTTGCTTTTTATCAGGAAAACTACCCTACTGATCCGGCCTTGTTTGGCTTCCTCTCGTGGCGCTGGATCCTGACGCTTGGCTTAGACCATGTCTACCGGGCGGGTTGGTTCTTGGGTCTGCTGATTTTGTTTGGTGCCAGCCTGACTGCCTGCACCTTTCGCCGGCAATGGCCTGCCCTGCAGGCGGCTCAGCGCTGGCAGTTTTATCAAGAACCTCGGCAATTCAGCAAATTAGCCCTCAGTGCCAGTCTGCCTCAGGGCAAACTTGAAACCTTGGAACCACTGTTGCGTCAGCGCCGCTATCGTCTCTTCCGAGCCGACGACGCCCTCTACGCACGGCGGGGGTTAGCCGGTCGAGTTGGACCGATTTTGGTGCATGCAGGAATGCTCGTGGTCTTGGGTGGTGCAATTTGGGGCTCACTTGGGGGCTTCTTTGCCCAAGAGATGGTTCCCAGCGGTGAGACGTTTCAAGTACGGAATGTGATTGATGCGGGGCCGTGGAGCAGTAGTCGCATTCCTCAAGACTGGTCTGTGAAGGTCAACCGCTTTTGGATTGACTATGCGCCTGACGGCCGTATCGATCAGTTTTACTCCGATCTCTCGGTGGTTGATCGGGACGGGCAAGAGCAAGACCGACAGACAATCCACGTTAACCAACCGCTGCGCTACGGGGGACTGACCTTCTATCAGGCTGACTGGGCGATCGCCGCTGCCCAAGTACGACTCAATAACAGTCCCGTCCTCCAACTCCCCATGGCTCGTCTTCCGGCAACAGGGCGGATTTGGGGCACCTTTGTTCCGACCAAGCCAGACCTTAGCAGTGGCGTTTCACTCATTGCCAAGGATCTCCAAGGAACGGCTGTAGTCTACGGCAATGACGGCGAACCCCTGGCAACCCTGCGGAAAGGCATGGCAGTGGAGGTAGATGGTGTCCGGCTCAGCTTGGTGGATCTGGTTGGTAGTACGGGTCTGCAAATCAAGTCCGATCCGGGTATCCCTTGGGTCTACGCTGGCTTCCTGTTCGTGATGGTGGGCGTGGTTTGTAGCTACATCTCCCACGCCCAAGTCTGGGCCTTACAACAGGACGGTCAACTATATATCGGTGGTCGCAGCAATCGCGCTCTGGTTGCCTTTGAACAAGAGATGCTGGAAGTACTTGCTCAGCTGGATGCTCAAAGTCAGCACTCGACAGAATCCGCGATCGCCTGACGTTTCGTAACAGGTTGCTGGTCTGGACTGGCTTTGACCCAATTCTGCGATCGCGGCTGAATTAAAATGTAGACAGCGAATTTTCGGCCGCTGTAGCAGTAACTACAACTGTGGTCTAGTCAGCGGTGTTACCAAAGAGTCGCTGACCGGGGCCGTTTGCCCCTCTCAATTGCCCTGGCTTAAGGAGAGTTCCCTTGAAGAAGATTGAGGCGATTATTCGTCCGTTCAAACTGGACGAAGTCAAGATTGCGCTCGTCAATGCTGGCATTGTCGGGATGACGGTTTCAGAAGTGCGCGGTTTTGGTCGCCAAAAAGGCCAAACGGAGCGCTATCGGGGTTCGGAATACACGGTTGAGTTTTTGCAGAAGCTGAAGCTAGAGATCGTGGTGGAAGATGCCCAAGTCGATACCGTAATCGACAAAATCGTTGCATCGGCCCGCACGGGTGAGATTGGTGACGGCAAGATTTTTGTCTCGCCTGTCGACCAAACCATCCGGATTCGGACTGGCGAGAAAAACGCCGACGCAATCTAATCAGCGTTTACGACAACAGGTTTGTCGCGAGAGTCACCCTCGACCCGCGATCGCAAGACCTAGACAAAAGAGTTCAGTTGCTTTGAGGTCAGCCAAGCTGACACGCGACAACTGGGCTCTTTTGTTATTCCGGGCTTCTTGTTAGGGGCGATCGCTACGCTGTTGCCACTGCCAAGCATGTTGAATCATCGTTTCTAGACTCGGGAATTGTGGCTCCCAGCTAAGGATCTGGCGAGCTTTCTCTCCGCTACCGACAAGAGCGATCGCATCACCGGGGCGGCGATCGCCAAATTGCACCGGAATCAATCGCTGGGTAACCCGCTCAGCGGTGGCAATCACTTCCTTGACTGAGAAGCCATTGCCATTGCCCAAGTTGAAAGCAGTCGTTGCGCCACCGTCTGCCAAGTAAGTCAGGCCACGCACATGGGCATCCGCCAAGTCGCAGACGTGGATGTAGTCACGAATGCAGGTGCCGTCCGGCGTTGGGTAATCCGTGCCGTAGACCTGAATACTGGGGCGTTGGCCTGCGGCCGCTTGAAGAACTAAAGGAATCAAATGGGTCTCAGGATCATGAGCCTCACCTAAGTCCCCCTGTGGGTCAGCACCGGCGGCATTGAAGTAGCGAAAGATCACTGATCGCAGCCCATAGGCAGCCTGAAAATCCTGCAGAAACTGCTCCACCATCCACTTGCTGCGACCGTAGGGGTTGATTGGCGCTTGGGGATGATCTTCGGGAATCGGAATCACTTGCGGGAGTCCGTAGGTGGCGCAGGTTGAGGAAAAGACAAGCTGCTGACAGCCTGCCGCCACCATCGCTTGCAGCAGGGTCAGGCTGCCGCTGACATTGTTGGCATAGAAATTACCGGGATCGCGTACTGATTCCCCCACTTCGATCGAGGCGGCAAAGTGGATGACTGCCTCAATCGGATGCTCAGCAAAGAGGCGATCAAGTAAAGCGCAATCGCGCGTATCCCCCACGATCAGGGGCACTTGCAGCACATCTGCAGCGATCGCCCGATGCCCATTGCTGAGGTTGTCGAGCACGATCGGCTGGTAGCCCTGAGCTTGTAGTGCCCGCACTGTGTGGGAGCCGATGTAGCCTGCACCGCCCGTTACCAGAATGGTTGCCCCAGTTGCTGCCACAGCTTGCCCTAAATTGCCTACTGTCGAGGATTATCCGGCACGCAGTGCGGCGATCGCCTCAGTCGTGAGGGTATCAATCGCGGAATGATCGCCCACCCAGCTGGTTTCAGTTTCACTCAGCCAGAGCAAATATTCGATATTGCCCGCTGGTCCCAATAGCGGTGACCACGTCAGTCCCTGACCTTGCCAGCCCAACTCCTGAGCCGACTCCAAGACTTGAGCGATCGCCGTCACATGGTCTTTGCGATCGCGCACCACACCACCCTTGCCGACTTTCTCGCGCCCGACTTCAAACTGAGGCTTCACCAGCAGGATTAGTTCGCGGGGCGATCGCAATAGCTGCGCGATTGTGGGCAGAACCTTGGTCAAAGAAATGAATGAGAGGTCAGCTACCGCAAGATCCGGCCAGGTATCTTCAGCAGCGTATAAGTCTGTTGGCTGGAGATTGCGAATATTGGTGCGTTCCCTCAGCACAACTCGCGGATCGGTGCGAATTTTCCAATCCACTTGCCCATAACCAACATCGACGCCGTAGACCTTGCTGGCACCAGCTTGCAGCAGGCAATCAGTGAAGCCACCGGTGGAAATACCTGCGTCCAGGCAGATGCGATCGCTGAGAGCGATCGGGAACGTGGCTAGAGCCTTTGCTAGCTTCTCTCCCCCCCGAGAGACGAAAGGTGGCTTTGCCGCAACTTCAATCACGGCATCTTCAGCAACCAAGCTACCGGGCTTATCGACAACAGTTTGGGCAACGCGCACTTCGCCAGCCCGAATCAGCCGCTGGGCCTGCTGGCGTGAAGGACAGAGGCCGCGATCGACGAGTAGGGCATCTAAACGGTGCTTGGCCACAAATTTCGGAGGGAGTACATGCCCCAATTATCGGAGCTGTCTCCCTCCAACCAAAGAACTGATTTAGTAACAGCCCAATACTGTGAGGATGTAGCTGGAGCCCACGGCATCGATGCCACCCAAATTGACGTTGACTTGAAAGGGCTGGCTGTCGCGTCGGGGAAGACCGGTCAGCTCCTTGGAAAGATTGCTGGGTAAATACAGGCTGCCGCTAAAACTTTGGTCAACGGTACCGTTGCTGTACTTGAGATTGAGGCCTGCCTGATAGGTGGTGTTGCCGCTGGTGGACTGCACTCTTGCAACGTAACGTCGAAAAGTTGCATCGGCTGGAACGGCAAAGTCTGTATTCCAGTTATCCCGAAAGAAAGGACCTGCGCCTCCCGGCGTTACTGTTTTCGTCACCGATGTGCCGCTGCCACCCACGACCTGGAGGGGTGTGCAGTTGGCTTGAGCTAATAGTGCAGGCGAACTAGGGAGCGTACTGGGGAATAACAAAGCCAGAAGCAGGGCGGTCGACATGGAGCTATTCCTCACACAGGGAGCCTTGACCCCTAATTTAGAAGGCTAGTCCACCTAGTGGGTAAGGCCGTGGATCAGTCTGAAAACCGCTACCGCGATCGCCAGGCTGAGGGAAAGTGTCTAACGAAGTTGGTAGCGCTGCTTTCCCTCAGTGCCGGGAACTCAGAAACAGCCTGCGACGGTCAAGCTATAGGTGGAGCCGACGGCCCTCAGCCCTCCGAGATTGACGTTGATTTGAAACGGCTGGCTATCGCGTCTGGGCAGCCCAACTAATTCCTTAGAACCATTTCTCGGGAGATAGAAGCTGCCATTGAAGGTCTGATCAAACGTGCCGTTGCTGTACTTGAGATTGAGGCTGGCTTGATAGGTCGTATTGCCACTGAGGGATCGAATCGTTGCAACGTAGCGGCGGAAGTTGGCATCCGTGGGCACGGCAAAGTCTGTATCCCAGTTGTCCCGAAAGAAAGGACCTACTCCGCCAGGTGTGACTGTTTTAGTGACTGATGTACCGCTGCCGCCCACGACTGGGAGTGGTGTGCAATTAGCTCGGGTAAGCAGCATGGCGGGCGAACTAGACAAGGTGGGGAGTAAGAGAGCCAAAACCAAGGCAGTTGACATCAGGCCACTTCTCAAAGGGGTTGCTGTGCACTTAATTTAAAGTCGCTAATGGACCGATTGGGAGCAGGGAGCATTTGGGTCCGGAAATCTCTACCGCGATCGCTCTCGCCCAGCAACGTTCAACAGTGAGAGGATTACGAAATGCAAGGGACAAGCTTAGGAAATTCTGCGGGAGAGTAGCCATCCATGCTCTCGCTGGCAAAATACGAAGCAAGTTTCTTGTGGCCAGAGAATAAAAACCAGCTCTGGCGCTGTCCCGGTCCTAGCTTCAGTGAGGAGGATCCCATGGAGCAAGCGTTCGGTAACTGCTACGAAATCTTTGGGCGCCAACTGGTTCGCCTCAAAGATCAGCCTGAAGACATGCCCGACTTTGTCTTGGAATACTGCCATGGCGATCGCTGCTGGGTGCGACAGCAAGCCTGGGGCAGAACCATTAATCTCGGGATTCAGCGATCGCAGATCATCGGTTTGGATTAGCGCAAGGCGATCGGGCAAAGCCGTAAGATAGGAAAGCTGTATCCGTCGACACCAGCCTTGATCGAGCGTTATACGCTGCCTGCCATGGGCAGCCTTTGGACTGACACCTACAAGCTCAAAACCTGGCTGCAGGTTGAGATTGCCGTCTGTGAAGCCCAAGCAGAGCTTGGCTACATTCCAGCCGATGCAGTTGAAACGATCAAGGCGAAGGCCAACTTCGATCCGGCCCGAGTGCTCGAGATCGAGAAGGAAGTCCGTCACGACGTTATTGCTTTCCTGACCAACGTTAATGAATACGTTGGTGATGCAGGTCGCTACATCCACCTCGGCATGACCAGCTCGGATGTGCTGGATACAGGCCTAGCCCTGCAAATGGTGGCCAGTGTCGATCTGCTCTTGGCAGAAACCGAGAATTTAATTCAAGCAATTCGCTGGCAAGCCCAGCAGCATCGCGAAACCGTGATGATTGGCCGCTCCCACGGCATTCACGCTGAGCCGATCACCTTCGGCTTCAAGCTGGCGGGTTGGCTGGCAGAAATGCTGCGTAACCGCGATCGCTTGGTGCAAGCCCGCCAGTCCGTGGCAGTGGGCAAAATTTCGGGTGCTGTCGGCACCTATGCCAACATCGAGCCGCGCGTCGAAGCCCTGACCTGCCAAAAGCTGGGTCTGGAACCGGATACAGCCTCGACTCAGGTGATCAGCCGCGATCGCCATGCGGAATATGTCCAAGTCCTTGCCCTAGTTGCAGCGTCTCTTGAGCGCTTCTCCGTCGAGATCCGCAACCTACAGCGATCGGACGTACTGGAGGTTGAAGAATTTTTCGCCAAGGGTCAGAAAGGCTCCTCGGCAATGCCCCACAAGCGCAACCCGATTCGTTCAGAGCGGGTCAGCGGTTTGGCGCGGGTGGTTCGCGGCTATGCCGTGGCCGCGCTGGAAAACGTGGCACTCTGGCACGAGCGGGATATCTCCCACAGTTCTGTGGAGCGGATGATGCTGCCTGACTGCTCGGCTACCCTCCATTTCATGCTGGTGGAAATGACCGAGCTGGTGAAAACCCTGCAGGTCTATCCCGAAAACATGACCCGCAACCTCAATCGCTATGGCGGGGTGGTCTTCAGCCAGCGCGTGTTGTTGGCTTTGGTAGATAAAGGGCTGAGCCGCGAAGAAGCCTATCGGATTGTCCAAAGCAACGCCCACAGCGCTTGGAATCGGGAAGGTGGCGATTTCCGCGCCCTGATTGAAGCAGATCCGACCGTTCAGGCTCACCTCAGCGCTGCCGAGATTGAAGACTGCTTCGCAGCTCAACATCATCTCCGCCACTTGGATGATGTCTATCAGCGCCTCAATATTTAGCGCTGATTAACACTCCAACTTCAGCAAGGCACAGGGCCACCTCCAGATGTTCTCCAACATGGTTTTAAAGTTGGCAGCAGCACTGAGTGGTCTTGTGCTGATTTTGTTTGTGGGCTTTCACTTAGCCACCAACCTCTTGCTGTGGCGGGGAGCCGATGCCCTCGATCGCGCGGCGATCGCACTCCACAACCAGCTCTGGCTCCCTGTAGCTGAAGTCATTGTGCTGGGGGCGATCGCCGTTCATTTTTTGACCGTGCTGATGCTGGCTTGGCGCAATCGGCAAGCGCGCGGCACTCAAGCCTATGCGCAATGGCAGAGTAAGCAAACTAGCTGGCTGCAGTGGGCTGCCACCTCTACGGTTTTTAGTGGGTCAGGGTTGGCGCTCTTTCTGATGCTTCATCTCCGCCACTTTCGCTGGACACCCCATGATCCAGGCGATACTGCTGCACTTGTCATCCAGACGTTGCACAAGCCGATGCTCGCGATTGCTTACGGTTTGGGCGCAACTTTTTTGGCACTGCACCTCAGTCATGGTCTCCGCAGCTTAGTCCGGAGCTTGGGGTTGTTCTACCCGAAGTGGGCAGGGGTGGGGCAACGCTTGGCCATTGCGATCGCGATCGGGCTGGGACTCGGCTTTAGCAGTCTCAGTGTTTTGGCGATTGGACTACCGTGAGCGGCCTTCCATCCAATCGCGCTAGCCCTACAACTGCTCTGCGTGGAAGTGGAGGTGATCGTCGATGAAGCTGGCGATGAAAAAGTAGCTGTGGTTATAGCCCGGTTGGTAGCGCAGGGTGAGTGCTTTACCTGCTGCTTGAGCAGCTTGCTCTAGGTTCTGCGGCAATAGTTGACCTGCCAGAAACTCATCAGCTTCGCCCTGGTCGACGAGGATGGGTCGATCCCAAGCACTGGTTTTCAGGCATTCGCAGGCATCGTAGGTCAGCCATGTTCTGCGATCGCTCCCCAAATAGGTCGTCAGGGCTTTTTCACCCCAAGGACATTGGCTGGGTACAGCGATCGGCGCAAACGCTGACACCGATCGATAGCGATCGGGATTGTTCAGCGCCAGAGTTAACGCACCGTGACCGCCCATTGAATGACCAAAAATACCTGCGCGATCGCCATTAATCGCGGGAAACTCAGCAGCGATCAAAGCGGGCAACTCATCACGAACGTAGGTCGCCATTTGGTAGTGCGATCGCCAAGGATCTTGGGTCGCATCGACATAAAAGCCCGCGCCTTGACCAAGATCCCAGCCTGCATCATCAGCCACATCCGATCCCCGTGGACTGGTATCCGGTGCCACGATCGCTAATCCTAGTTCCGCCGCACCGCGCTGTGATCCTGCTTTGGTAACGAAGTTTTCATCCGTGCAGGTCAAGCCCGAAAGCCAGTAGAGTACCGGCACTGAACCCTGCTCAGCCTGCGGTGGCAGGTAGACCGAGAATGTCGTCTCACTGTTGAGCGCCGTTGATTGAACACGGTAGCGCTGCTGCCAGCCGCCAAAGCTACGGTGCGAAGAAAGCAGTTCCATGGCGTCTAAAAGGTGATGACGGTGCGGATCACTTTGCCAGCGTGCATATCCTCGAAGGCTTCGTTGATTTCCTCGAGGGGGCGCGTTTCGGTGACGAACTCATCGACCTTGATTTGACCGTTGAGGTACTGATCGACATAACCCGGTAGTTGGCTGCGACCTTTGACGCCGCCGAAGGCACTGCCGCGCCACACCCGTCCAGTCACCAGTTGGAAGGGACGCGTCGAAATTTCTTGACCTGCACCGGCCACCCCGATGATCGTTGATTCGCCCCAGCCTTTGTGGCAGCTTTCCAACGCAGCGCGCATCGTGTTGACGTTGCCGATCGCCTCGAAGCTGTAGTCGACGCCGCCATCCGTCAGCTCAACAATCACCTCTTGAATCGGTCGATCGTAGTCTTTGGGATTAATGAAGTCAGTCGCACCCAACTGCTTGGCAAACTCCGCTTTGTCAGGGTTGATATCGATCGCCAGAATCCGACTTGCTTTGGCCAGCACTGCCCCCTGGATGACGCTGAGGCCGACACCACCCAGCCCAAAGACAGCGACGGTCGATCCTGGCTCGACTTTAGCGGTGTTCAGAACCGCGCCGAGGCCAGTGGTGATGCCGCAGCCCAGTAAGCAGACTTTGTCGAGGGGGGCTGCCGGATTGATTTTTGCGATCGCGATCTCGGGCAGCACCGTGTACTCCGAGAAAGTCGACGTGCCCATGAAGTGATAAATCGGCTGGCCATTGAGGCTAAACCGGCTGCTGCCGTCTGGCATTAAGCCTTTGCCTTGGGTTGCACGAATTGCTTGGCAAAGATTGGTTTTGCCCGATTTGCAGAATTTGCACTCGCCACATTCCGGCGTGTAGAGCGGAATGACGTGATCACCCACGGCGACGGAAGTGACGCCCTCACCGACTTCAACGACCACTCCTGCGCCTTCATGACCGAGGATGCAGGGAAAAATTCCTTCAGGATCCGCGCCGCTCAGCGTAAAGGCATCGGTGTGGCAAACGCCTGTTGCCACTAACTTGACCATGACTTCGCCAGCTTGCGGTGCCTGGACATCAACCTCTTCAATCGTCAGCGGTTGACCCGCAGCCCAAGCAATCGCAGCGCGTGATTTCATCCGTTCAGTTCTCAGCAGAGACCACTACTACTATCGCCCGAAGTGCTGGCGGGAACATCACAGCAGGTCGCCGTACTCCTGTAGCAAAGCGATCGCGTCTGCGCACTGTTGTCGAGATGCGTGGCCGTCGTTGAGTTACTGCTGTCCGATCGCCACAAGGGTCAGGATTCAGAAGTAGTTCTAGGCAGAGTCGCAGAGTCCGGATCGGCTATTTGGGATGACGGGAGGGTGAGTGGTCTATCCTCACGCGATCGCAATTAAAAGCGTGAACCCGGCTGTTGCAGAAAAGCCAGCTCTTCTGGAGTAGAAGGGCGGTCTAGGATTGCGTTGCGATGCGGAAAACGGCCGAACCGCACAATAATCTCGCGGTGTTGATGGGCATAGTCGATCGCACCTGTATGGATTGGGTCATCGCCCAGTGCTTCAAACAAAGCAACTGCCCGATCTTGATCAGCGAGATTTTCGCTGTGTTCTAGCGGCAAGTAGACAAACCAACGCTGTACTGGTATCAGTTGCTGATCCCAGCCTTTGGCTAGACAGTGGTTGGCGATCGCTAGTGCTAATTCATCAGTGGCAAAGGCTTCAGGGCGATCGCGGAAACAGTTGCGTGGCACTTGATCAAATAAGAGCAGCAATGCCAGTGCCTGTTGCGGTGTGGCGATCGCCTCTAAATCAATTCCCTCTGCGAGGACTTGCTCGTATAGCCCCAAGAAGCGATCGCGCATCTCGGCATCAAAGGCCTCGGACTTCTGGAACCACGGCGATCGTGGTTGCCCATAGTCTGAATCGGTGGGCTGGCCGAACCAAAAATCGAGGAGTGCTTGTGCAGCGTCAGCAGTGATCATCAGCGGCGGGCTTGAATCAGTCCCTCCTGTTGTAAGTGGTCGAGCAGTCCGCTGCAGGCATCGAGCAGCAGATTAATTACATAACGAAATCCTTCAGGTCCACCGTAGTAGGGATCAGGAACCTCACGATCGCTAAATTCGCGGCAGAACTCGCACATGCGCCGCACTTTGTGGCGATACTCACCCGCGCGATCGAGGGCCAAAATATCTTCGTAGTTCTCGTCATCCATCGCCAAAATCAGGTCAAACTGCTCAAAATCCGTGCGATGAAACTGGCGGGCTTTGCCCTGCATCGCGATGCCTTGCTCCCGAGCAGCAGCCGTCATACGGCGATCGGGCGGATTGCCGACGTGATAACTGGCAGTGCCAGCAGAGTCGCAGCGCACGACGCGATCGAGTCCTGCTTCGGTCAGCAAGTGATTCATGATGTTTTCTGCCGACGGCGATCGGCAGATGTTGCCCAAGCAAACGAACAGCACTTTGACAGTCATTGCAAACTCTCTCTGCGATCGCGACCAACCTAAACAGCAAAAGCGGGGAGACCTTGCGATCGCCCCGCCATCCTTCACTCCAGTCA
Organism: Synechococcus elongatus PCC 11801; assembly: GCF_003846445.2. NCBI lineage: Bacteria > Bacillati > Cyanobacteriota > Cyanophyceae > Synechococcales > Synechococcaceae > Synechococcus > Synechococcus elongatus. The sequence continues at coordinate 2,266,104 of NZ_CP030139.2, forward strand.
GGGACTAGAGGCCGGGGATGCCCAAACCAGCCGTCAACTCTTCCATCTTTTCTTTCATGGCGGCAGTGGATTTTTGGTAGGCGTCTTTCATCGCCGTTGCCACCAGCTCAGAAAGCACTTCCGCGCCTTCATTCAGAGCCTCAGGAGCAATTTCAGCCCGCAGCGGTTCTTGGTTGCCGCTGACCCAAACCTTGACCAATCCACCTTGGGCTTGGCCTTCGATTTCCATGTTGTTGAGGTCTTCTTGAACTTGTTTGGCCCCTTCTTGCACTTGCTGCGCTTTTTTGAAGGCATCAGCAAGCTCTTTCATTTTTCCGAGGCTGAAGCCGAACCCTTTTCCCGCCATAGTGCGTGTTGATCTCCGAAATTGTGTTGGGCTGCCAAGACCCAACTTTACCACCGCCCTTGATCCCCGCCACGCTGCTCAGTCTGACCCTGCGGTGACATGCCCCAATGCCATACTCAAGTTGGCGGTTGACCCGGGCAGACGAGGTTTTGGAAGTCACATTGATAGATCGTGGGTTTCTGCCAGCTCAGAGGAATTTCCAGCAGATCCCGTGCGCCAGTGACTCCTTGACCCAAAAACAGGGCAGCAGCGGCAATATTCAGCACGATATGCAAAATCCGCCAGCGAGGAAAGCGTTGAATTTCAGGCAAGGTTGCGAGAGCAAAGATCATCAACAGCACCAGAATGATGCCGTAGTAGTAGTGCGAAACCAACGCTTCATAGTCCCGTTTGAAGACTTCAGGTTGTTGCCCTAAAGCGACGACCCCAAAACCGGTGAGGATGGCAAATAAAGCGCGGGGGAGACGAAGATCGCGCGGTGTTTTGGGGCGGATCAAAAAGAGGGTCGCGATCGCCACCAAAGAGCCGACCCAAGCGAGAATCAGTGCCACCAGTCGCGCTGTGCCACCTGTAAATTCGGCAGCACCGACTTCTACAAACTTCGAAAAAATTGGATAGCCAATGCCAAGGAGCGAGACAATAACGACGCCTGTTGTCAGCCAGCGACCTGCTTGACTATGCTCTTGCCCAACGCTGACAGGAATTTTCGATTTCGCATCCGATGGGCTGAGTCGGCGCTGACGTGTCAGCCAGGCCTGCCGCAACACCACCCCCAGAATCGGATAAATCACAACGACAGCGATCGCAGGGTGGAGTATCGCCCACCAATCTAAAAATTTCATGAGTTAATGCCCAGAGCATCCCATGGAGCGGATAATAACCGTCCCATCACGTTAATGTGGGCACATTAACGCCGAAAGATTAAGAGAAAATGACAAGGCCAATCAGCAGGCAACCGTCCCTGCCCCCGCTGGCCGCTCTTTGGCACTGGCTTCTCCAAAACCGACAGATCCCTACCTTCTTTGCGCTTGGGGTACTGCTGTCGCTGCTCACCCTACAAGTCGCTTGGGTACTGGGTGAACCACGGATCAATCAGTTTTTTCAAACTCTCGATCGCTGGCAGCAGCGTCCTCCTGCTTGGTTGCAAACGCCAATGGAAGGGCTCTGGGCTTGGAGTTGGCCCTGTTTACTCTTAGTTCTCCTCTGGGTCATTACCCGCCTTTGGAAGCGGCCGAGTTTTTGGCCCCGGCTCGTTGTGGTCGGTATTCTGGCGCTACTGACGGTGCGCTACCTGCTGTGGCGATCGCTGTCGACGCTCAACGTCTCGACGCCCTTGAATGGCAGTTTGAGCTTAATGCTCTACGGCATGGAACTGCTGTTGCTGGTTACTGGTCTCATCCAGCTGCTGCTTAGTGTGGCTGCCCGCGATCGCCAAGCGCAAGCCGATCAGTATGCAGTAGTGGTTCAGCAAGGGCACTATCAACCCCATGTCGATATCTTGGTGCCCACCTACAACGAGCCGGTTAGCTTGCTGCGGCGGACCCTCGTGGGTTGTTTGGCGCTGAATTACCCAGCCAAGACAGTCTATGTACTAGACGATGGCGATCGGCCCGAAGTAGCGGCTCTTGCGCGGCAATTAGGCTGTCGCTATCAGACGCGCTGCGATCGCGAGGGTGCGAAAGCCGGCAATCTCAACGCTGCCTTACCGAATTGCCAAGGCGAACTGATCGCAGTGTTTGATTCGGACTTCATTCCCCAAAAGACTTTTCTGGTGAGAACTGTCGGATTCTTTCAAGACCCACGCGTTGGGTTGGTGCAAACACCTCAAAGTTTTTATAACCCTGACCCGATCGCCTACAACCTCGATTTGGCAGCAGAGATTCCGCCTGAAGATGAAATCTTTTATCGGCATGTTCAGCCAATGCGGGATGGTGTCGGCAGTGTCGTCTGCGTTGGGACATCTTTTGTGGTGCGGAGACAAGCCCTCGAAGCAATCGGTGGCTTTGTCACTGAGTCCCTCTCGGAAGACTATTTCACCGGTATCCGTATCGCAGCATCGGGCTACCAGCTGATTTATCTCAATGAAAAGCTCAGTCAGGGTCTGGCTCCCGAAAGCTTAGCGGCCTACGCCAAACAGCGCCTGCGTTGGGCGCGCGGCACTCTGCAGGCATTTTTCATCCAAGCCAACCCGCTGACCATTGCTGGTTTGAACCCGCTCCAGCGGCTCGGGCATTTAGAAGGACTTCTGCATTGGTTCTCCAGCCTGCCGCGCATCCTGTTTCTGGTAATGCCGCTGGGGTATGGCATTGGGATCATGCCGGTGAAGGCCACGGGGCCGGAACTGCTCTACTTTTTACTCCCCATCTATCTCGGACATCTGACGGTCTTCAACTGGTTGAACCGGCGATCGCGATCGGCTCTACTCTCTGAAATTTATTCCCTCGTCTTAGCGGTACCACTGGCAGTCACTAGCTTGCAGGCGCTCATCCAGCCTTTTCGGTGTCAGTTTTCTGTGACACCTAAGGGATTGCGTCAGGATCGTTTCTTCTTTAATTGGGCTTTAGCTTGGCCCTTGCTAATTCTGTTCGCGGCTACTTGGGTCAGTGTAGGGCTGAATTTGCGGCAATTTTGGCTGCTGAGTCAGCAGGCTGATGGCGCCCAGATGCGGGGCTTGGGGCTCGGTCTCTGGTGGGCGGGCTACAACTTGGTTTTGCTGGCCGTTGCTCTGCTAGCCCTTTGGGATGCTCCACGCGATGGTCGCGAAGCGATGATTACTCACCCTCTAACTTTGGATCTGCAAACCGATTCAGGGGAGGTGCTGACGGTGCGCAGTCAAGCACAAAGTGAGGCAGTCATTCGCCTTGAGAGCAAGCTGGTTCTACCCGAAGGATCTCTAACCTTGACTCGCTTGGGGAATCAGATGTTCTCCGTTCCGATTCAGCGCTGCGATCGCGATGCCCAAGGGACTTGGCTGTGGCTCACCCCTCAGACTGCTGATCAAAACCGGCTGATTGAAGCCATCTACTGTCATGCAACTGAGTATCGTCGCTGGGAAAGTCCGGGTGAACGGCGATCGCTGTTCTTGATTTTGAAAACCTTACTCTGGCCGCCGATTCTCCGATCGCGGCAGCGGCCAGCCCAACTGGGTCGGTTGTTGGTAGAGGCGCCGCAGCGTTTCTAGATCACGCTCTGTCAGCTGGATATTGCGGCTCGATTGAGCCACATACATTACATCTTCAGGCTGATCACTGTGCCCCCAGAGGCCAAAAGCATGGCCCAATTCGTGGCGAGCGGTGGAAACGAGTCCTGCAAAGCCCTGTGTGAGGCCAAGGTCAATTCGGTAGCGCGGCAAGGCACGATCGCCTTCGCGATAGAACAGCAGCGTCGTTTCTGCTGTGCGGGCGCGATCGAGTTGCCCTTCTGCATTCCGGCGTAGAGGTGGGCTCCGTCGCCAAATACTGATATCAGCTTTGGCTGGATCGCTGACCAGTTGCAGGTCAAAGTAGGGTTGCCAGTCTGCCAAGGCTTGATTGACTGCTTGCTGCCATTGTTGTTGCCGTTGTTCCTCAGCCGTACTGCCCAAACTAGCGGGTTCAACATAGACGCAGAGTGGCGACACGGCCCACACTAAATAGCCGTAGCGACTCGGCGCGATCGCCTCTAGGTAATGATTGCCAGTCTGCGGTAAATCAGCCCAGCTTGCAGGTAGGGGGTGCACCTGCTGGGCGATCGGTACTTCCGTACTGCTCGACAAGAGTTGTCGACTGCGATCAATTTGACAGCGATTGCTTGGCGGAGCCGAGTGACTCGCGAGTGGCAGGATAGTTGCAGCGATCGCCAGCAACACTGATGCAATCCAGCCGAGTCGCCAAATCTGCGATCGCCGCCTACGCACAGGACTAGCCAGCGGCGCGATTGAGCCAGCCTGCACTGAGCACAATCGTCAGTGACAGGAAGAGGGTGAACAGCGTCCAAGTCACGCGATTGAGCGTACTCTCAGCGCTTTTGGCACTGGTAAACAGTTGTCCTTGGCCACCAATGCCGCCCAAGCCATCGCCCTTGGGGCTATGGAGCAGCACCAGCACTACGAGGCCAGCCGCCGAGCCCATCCAGACGTATTGCAGGATATTTTGCAGCATGGGTTCAAAACAGAAGTCACTAGACTCCTACTTTAACTGGCGTCCGCCCCTGCTTGACCTCATAAGCAGCCGCTTCAATCATCGAACGCCCTGTCATTTCTGGCGGTTGCGGCAATCCGAGCAGTTGCAGGATCGTCGGCGCGATATCCGACAGACGACCATCTTTCCGCAGGGGAACATCTGTGCCGTAGCCCGGTAACTTGCGCTGCTCACCCTCGACCAAAATGAAAGGCACCTGATTGGTGGTGTGGGCCGTCCAAGGCTCACCGTTTTCGTCCCACATGTATTCCGCGTTGCCATGGTCAGCGGTGATCAAAGCGGTTCCGCCAGCCATGTTGATGGCACTGACCAATCGGCCTAAACATCGATCGACTGCTTCAATCGCCTCCACGGTGGCCCCCATTTTGCCGGTGTGACCCACCATGTCGGGGTTCGCGTAGTTGATCACAATCAGGGAATAAATGCCCTTGTTGATCGCTGCGATCGCCGCATCCGTCACTGCAGCCGCCGACATTTTGGGTGCGCGATCGTAGGTGGCGACCATCGGGCTAGGGATCAGCTCCCGATCTTCACCTGGGAAGGGCTCCTCAATACCGCCGTTGAAGAAGTAGGTGACGTGTGGATATTTTTCAGTTTCTGCGGTGCGGAATTGCCGCAGGCCGTGGTTGGCAATCACCTCACCCAGAATGTTGGTCAGGTTTTGTGGCTCAAAAGCCACCGGCACATTCAGGTTGGCGTCGTATTGGGTGAAGGTGACAAAGGCCAGCGGCTGAATCAGATCCCGCTCAAAGCCCTCAAACTCTGGCTCCACAAAGGCGTAGGTTAGCTGGCGGGCGCGATCGGGACGGAAGTTGAAAAAGATCACTCCATCTCCGGGTGCGATCGCCCCCGGAGCAAGCCGCGTCGGTTCGACAAATTCATCGGAAACCCCTTTGGCGTAGGTTTCTTTCAACACTTCAGTGGCTGTTTGGCCGCAACCTTCACCATCAATCGTGAGCAATTCGTAGGCCTTGCGCACCCGATCCCAGCGGCGATCGCGATCCATGGCAAAGTAGCGACCGCAAAGAGTAGTCAACTGACCCACGCCTGTGGCTTCAATCAGTCGCTCAATTTTGGCGATACAGTTCACCCCTTCCGTGGGGTTGGTATCACGACCATCGGTGATGGCATGGATACAGACCTCTTGAATGCCCTGAGCCGCTGCTAACTTCAGCAGGCCCCCCAAGTGATCGAGGTGGGCATGCACCCCACCATCTGAACAAAGGCCCAGCAAGTGTAGCTTGCTCCCATGCTGCCGGACAGCCTTGCAAGCATGAACTAGGGCAGGGTTTTCAAGAATACTGCCATCTTCAACGGCATCGGTGATGCGAACCAATTCCTGCGGCACAATGCGCCCAGCACCAAGGTTGAGATGTCCCACCTCGGAATTCCCCATCTGACCATCGGGCAGTCCGACGTCCTTGCCAGAAGTGCGAATCAGAGTACTGGGGTAAGCCTCCCAGAGCGCATCCATAATCGGCGTCTCTGCCGTACGAATCGCGTTGCCTTCCGTAGCGTTGCGATATCCCCAGCCGTCAAGGATGACGAGGACAACAGGCGAAATGGAAGCATCCAACATAGCTAACCGTTAAACTCCGTTAGCAGTAACTGAGTGGATCTTGGAAGGATCTCAAGGCCACCAGCGTAAGCCAATCATAGCAGCAGGACTTTGCACTTCTAAATAAAACCTAAAGAAGCCCAGTAAGACGGATGATCAGACTGCAAGTCCTGCCCCAGCCCGTCGATGCTGCTCTTCTAACTGATAGGATTCGACGGATTTAAGAACAGTCTGAAGGATAATAATCTGAGAAATTAAAGGGATTTAGCGCTGCCAATTCACCGCAATTCTCAAGATTCACTAACCTAAACAGCTGGACAAGATCGTGGGAGCTTGAAACAGCGATCGCCCTAAACCCTGCTCGGAGGAGCGATCGCCTGATCCCAGCAAATTGTATTGGCGCTTACCAAACCTGAGTGAAGCTTGGCACGGTTCCTGAAAAAACTGTAAAGAATCATGAGCTTTCTGAGCAGAGTGGGGCTGGGTTAGTTGATCTATCAGACGGGTTGAAATCAATCCCCAGAGTTGAAAAGCGCGCGCTACGCTGTCGGCAATGTGAGAGCTGGCCCATGCAGACTGAATCGCGCGAACCGGCACCCCACCCCGCAACCCCCAAGGCATTGGCCGAGTTGGATGCCGCGATCGCTCAGTTAGAAGCAGAAGTTCAAGCCCTACCCGCCGACTTGACTGCGCAGATGCAGCAGGAGTTAGCCCAGCTTGATGGACTTGCGAAAGAGATTGCAGCGCAAGCAGCGGCGCTCACCCACTCTCTGCAAGCTTTTGCTAGCCAAGCGACTCAACTTAATCCGGTCTATCGGCGTTGGCGGCAACAGCAGGGCGCGATGTTACTACCCCCGACGGCGATCGATGGCCAGCGCCACCATGTGCGGCTACAGCGACAACGCCCCGCTCATCTGTGGGAAACAGCGACTTGTGAAGTGCCGTCAATTGAGCAGTATGGTGGCTGCTATCGCTTGGTGAAACAGACGGTGCCCTTGGGGTGGACACCTCCCAGCTTGGAGCAACCGGAGACGGCTGAATCTCTGCAGTCTTGGTTAACGCGGAGTCGGCAGCGAGTTTTGAAGGACTTTTCGGGTCTGTAGATTGAGGCTTTCGAGCAGCGTGTCTAAGAGAGTCGTTGTCACCAAACAACGCTGGCTGCTCCTCAAGATAACGCTAGAAGACTTCCCGCTGCCAGCATCTTCGCCTAGGCTGAGAGCGATTCGCGTCAGGAAATGGTGCCGTGCCGCTCTCCAGTCACTTGCGATCGCTCTTGCTCTACCTCCTGCTGGGGGCGATCGCGATCGTGATGTTGATCCCGCTGCTCTGGCTGGTCAGTACGGCCTTTAAGTCAGCAGGTGAGGACATTTTTCAGTTTCCGCCGCAGTTTCTCCCGTCGCAACCGACGCTGGATAACTTCCGCCGGGTCTGGGCTGAGAACCCACTGGCCCAGTACTTCTTTAACAGCACATTGGTGGCCTTGTTGACGGTGGGGCTCAATTTACTGTTCTGTTCCTTGGCTGCTTACCCTCTAGCGCGCTTGGAGTTCAAAGGGCGGCAGACGATCTTTCTGCTGATTGTGGCCACCATCCTGATTCCGTTTCAGGTGGTGATGATTCCGCTCTACGTCCTGATCATCAATCTGGGACTGCGCAATACTTACCTCGGACTGGTGTTCCCCTACCTAGCGTCAGCCTTTGGCATCTTTCTCTTGCGCCAAGCCTTCCAATCAATTCCCAAAGACTTGGAGGAAGCTGCCCGCATTGATGGTTGCAACGATTTGGGCGTTTGGTGGAATGTGATGATTCCTTCGGCGCGGCCCGCGCTGATCACCTTGGCGATCTTTGTCTTCATCGGCTCTTGGAGTGACTTCCTCTGGCCGCTGATTATTTTGGATGAGCCTGATCGCTACACCTTGCCCTTAGGAATCGCGACCCTCGCCAGTGGCTTCTCGCTGGACTGGCGCTTAGTAGCAGCGGGTTCAGTGTTGTCGATTCTGCCGGTCTTTGGAGTCTTCTTGGCGCTGCAACGCTACATCGTGCCTTCGGCTGCCGCTAGTGGTGTGAAGGGGTAGATTCCGATTTACACCAGAGGATAGTAGCAACTGAGCCGTATCGCAGGTTGCCAGATTGTAGTGAAGTCGTTCGCTAGGGTAAGGGCTGTTCTGTTAGCTGTGCGCGTTCATGTCCATCGTTGCTGACACCTTGCTCGAAGCCTTGAATTGGCGGTATGCCACCAAAGCCTTCGACCCCGATCGCAAAATCCCGGCAGACACTTGGGAGGCACTTCAACAATCCCTCGTGCTGACTCCCTCTTCCTACGGCCTGCAGCCTTGGAAAGTGATTCAAGTGGAGTCCCCCGAACTGCGATCGCAACTGCTGCCGAACTCCTACAACCAAAAACAAGTGGTGGATGCGTCCCACCTGATTGTTTTTGCAGCCCGCACAGCACTGAGCGAAAGCGATGTCGATCGCTTGATTGAGCTGACTTCTAGTACGCGCAATGTCCCAGCTGACAAGCTGGCGGGCTATCGCAACATGATGGTTGGCGATCTTGTCCAAGGCCCCCGCAGCGCCATCATCAATTACTGGGCAGCTAATCAGGCCTACATTGCGCTGGGCAATTTCCTGACAGCGGCAGCTTTGCTGGGTATCGATACCTGCGCTTTGGAAGGCATCATTCCGTCTGCTTACGATGAGCTGCTCAACCTCAAGGGCACAGGGTATCAGACGGTCGTGGCCGCTGTGGCTGGCTACCGCTCGGCAGCGGATCCCTATGCAGGTCTAGTGAAGGTTCGCTATCCGGCAGCTGAACTGATTGAGACTCGCTAGGTTTTGCCGGTAACTCAAGAGTGAAAAATGGGCTGGGTAAGCAGGCTAAGGCGCTCTTGTCTGCCAGCACCAGCCTTCTTTGCTACCGTTCAAATCAGTGCTGCTAGATGACTCAATGGCCAAAGCCAAACCTGCTTGGAGCTACGAAACCGCGATCGCGGAAGTGGAACAAGTTGTCCAGCAACTAGAGAGTGGCGAACTGCCCTTAGCAGAAGTGCTGGAGCAATTTCAGCAGGCCAGCCAACGCCTACAGCAATGCGATCGCTTCCTGCGTGACAAGCAAGCCGAGTTGGATCTGCTGATCGAATCGCTTGATGAGCCGTCCGAGCCACCGCAGTGATGATCTGAAACCCTGAAGACAGTGATCGCCCTGCCAAATTCCGTAGGATGGCGATCTTGATGAACTGCTGTGACCTATGTCCGAATCGCTCAAATTACTCACTCCGGTGCAAGTTGGTCGCTACCAATTGCGCAACCGTGTTGTTATGGCACCGCTCACCCGCAATCGGGCTACCGGCCCCGATAACGTCCCAAATGAGTTGAACGTGCGCTACTACCAGCAACGCGCTTCAGCGGGGCTGATCATCACGGAAGCCAGTCAGATCTCACCGCAGGGACAGGGCTATCCTCTGACACCGGGCATCCATTCTGCGGAACAGGTGGAAGGCTGGAAACCAATCGTGCAGGCAGTCCACGATCGCGGCGGTTGCATCTTCTTGCAGCTCTGGCATGTGGGTCGGATTTCCCATCCCTCCTTGCAGCCCGACGGCGCGCTGCCCCTTGCCCCGAGTGCAATTCAACCGGCAGGCATGGCTGCAACCTTCCAAGGGGAACAGCCTTTTGTGACGCCGCGCGCTTTGGAAACCGAGGAGATCGCGGGCATTGTCGAGGACTATCGCCGTGCGGCTGAAAATGCTTTGGCGGCGGGCTTTGATGGCGTCGAAGTCCACGGGGCCAACGGCTATCTGATCGATCAGTTTTTGCAGGATGGCACTAATCAGCGCAGCGATCGCTACGGCGGCTCGTTTGAGAATCGCAGCCGTTTCCTGCGCGAGGTCCTCGAAGCGGTGATCAGTGTTTGGGGAAGCGATCGCGTCGGCCTGCGCCTCTCCCCTTGGGGGCAGTTCAACGACATGCACGACTCCGATCCCGTCGGTCTGTTCAGCTATGTCGCTCAGATGCTGAACCCCTACAACTTGGCCTACCTGCACTGGATTGAACCGCGTTGGGACAAAGCTGAAGAAAGCCCAGAGTTCAATCAGCTAGCGACGCCGGTGTTCCGAGCGCTTTACAACGGCACGGTAATTGCAGCGGGTGGTTACAGCCGTGCCACTGCCGAAGCGGCGATCGTCTCGGGTGCTGCCGATCTGGTGGCCTTTGGTCGGATCTACATTTCCAACCCCGACTTGGTGGAGCGCTTCGCTCAGGATGCGCCCCTCAATGCCTACGATCGCAACACCTTCTACGGCGGTGATGAACGGGGCTACACCGACTATCCCAGTTTGGAAGCAGCGTCTGTCTAACCAACACCGGCATTAATTGCCCAGCAAAAAACCGCCATGGCAGAACGCTGTGGCGGTTTTTTGTCATTACAGTGCCGAGGGATGGGCGCGATCGCTAGCGGGAGCTCCCTTCGCGAGCCCGACGCCGCTTATCCCGCCAATCGACGGCAGTGAGATAGATAACACCAGCAGTAACAGCCACCATCAAACTGAGGGCGACCACTGCCAAGATGGACGGTAAAAATTCAGTCATAGCGATCGCGCTGACCTAGAAGCCAATGCTGCCGTCGCCATTCCGACCCCAGACCACCATTGCCAGCGAGAACGTGAAGACAGCCAGCAAAGCGGCCCAACCAAAGGTCAACAGTTCCATGAGTCCCCAACCTGATGAGAGCGTTCTTAGTATTCTAGGCGTCCCTCGCCCTTGTGTTAAAAAACGATCGAGAGATGCCGCTTCTGTTTTGACCGTGCTGACCTGTTCACTGCAAGCGATCGCTGCACCAGCGACTGCCCCTGGTACAACGACAACTCGCGTTCGCCAGCCCTATCCGCACTTTCGTGTGATTGTGCTTGACGACGACGTCAATACGTTTCAGCACGTCGCAGACTGCCTGCTGAAGTACATTCCGGGCATGACGGGCGATCGCGCTTGGGATCTCACCAATCAAGTTCATTTTGAAGGAGCCGCCACCGTGTGGAGCGGCCCCCAAGAGCAAGCAGAGCTCTATCACGAGCAACTGCGGCGCGAAGGCTTGACCATGGCCCCGCTAGAAGCTGTTTGATTGCACCCGCGGGCTGATGGAGCTTAGTAGAAAGCCGAGAAGCTTCCTGAAGTCTGGATAGCCAGTTGCTGAACTGCTTGGGTGACGGCTTGCAGGATGAAAAAAGCCAGAATTGGCGAGAAGTCCATCCCACCCAACGGCGGAATGAATCGCCGGAATAAATCGAGATAGGGATCGGTGAGTTGACCCAAGATCAGCATGAACTGACTGCCCTGAAAATTCGGAAACCAGCTCAGGAGCACACGAATGATCAACAACACGAAGTAGATGTTGAGGGTGATCGAAAGCGTGTTGAGCAGCAGACCAAGCGAAGAACTCATCATCACCGTCCAAGCAATCTGTCTGTTCTCACTCTAACTGAGGGGAGTTGTCGACTCGAGGGGAGTGGCGATCGCCGTATTGACCCGCCCCCAACGATCGAGCGGCCAAAAGCGCAGCCAGGCCCGACCAATCACATTACCTTCAGGTAAAAAGCCCCAGATATGGGAGTCGTTGCTGTTGTTGCGGTTGTCCCCCATCACGAATAAGCCGCCCTCTGGCACTAAATAGGGTCCCCACTCGTAGGCAGGCGGTTCCGCGAGGTAGGGTTCCGTCAACGGGTTTCCATCTACGAGGACTTGTCCTTGATGGACTTGAACTGTTTGGCCGGGCTGGGCAATCACGCGCTTGATAAACGCCTGATCTGCGCGGTAGCCCACCTGTTGCAGGACGGGTGGCGGCTGGAAGACAACGATATCGCCGGGTCGTGGCGGATGCATCTGATAGCTGACCTTTTCCACAATCAGGCGATCGCCCACGTGTAGGGTCGGCAGCATCGAATCTGAGGGGATGAAGCGTGGTTCTGCGATCCATCCCCGGATTAATAAGGCCAGTACCGCCGCTAGTAACAGCAGCCGTAGATTATCCTTTTGACTTTGCCAGAGCTGCTGCCACCACGGGGTGACTGAATCAGGGATCGTCATCAGCCCTCGCGATCGAGCTTAAGGACAGCCATGAAAGCTTCTTGGGGCACATCGACGGTGCCGATCGCCTTCATCCGCTTTTTACCCTTGGCCTGTTTCTGCAGCAGTTTCTTCTTCCGGCTGATATCACCGCCGTAGCACTTGGCCAAGACGTCTTTGCGCAACGCTGGAATGCTTTCGCTGGCAATAACGCGGGAGCCGATCGCAGCTTGCAGTGGGATCTTGAACTGGTGACGGGGAATCAGTTCCTTCAGTTTCTCAACCAGCGCCTTACCAACGTAGTAGGCCTTATCGCGGTGCACGATCGTCGCAAGGGGATCAACCGGCTCGCTGTTAATCAGAATGTCCATCCGCACCAGCTCGCCTTCGCGGTAGCCAATCAGCGAATACTCCATGCTGGCGTAGCCTTTGGTGCGTGACTTCATCTGGTCAAAGAAGTCCGTGACCACTTCCGCCAAGGGCATTTCGTAGATCAGCGTTGTCCGCTCCTGGGTCAGATACTTCATGTCAATGAAGATGCCGCGCCGCGTTTGGCAGAGGTCCATCAGCGCCCCGACGTACCCTTCGGGCGTGATGATTTCAACCTTGACGTAGGGCTCTTCGATCTTTTCGCGCTGCTGAGGTGGTGGCAGTTTGGAGGGGTTATCCACCCGCAGCACTTCGCCATCAAGCGTGGTGACTTGATAGACCACCGAAGGCGCCGTGGTAATCAGGTCGAGATTGTATTCCCGCTCCAGCCGTTCTTGCACAATTTCCATGTGCAGCAGACCGAGAAAGCCACAGCGGAAGCCAAAGCCCATAGCACTGGAAGTTTCCGGTTCGTACTGAAGGGCAGCGTCGCTCAGTTGCAGCTTTTCGAGCGCATCGCGCAGGTCGGGATAACGATCGGAATCTGTGGGGAAGAGCCCGCAGAAGACCATCGGCTTGGCTTCGACGTAGCCGGGTAGCGGTTCTGCCGCTCGCGCCCGTGCCAAGGTGATCGTGTCGCCGACCCGTGCATCAGCCACGGCCTTGATGGAAGCGGCAATGTAGCCCACTTCGCCCGCATGCAATTCTTCGACTTGGACTTGGTTGGGCGAAAGCACACCCAGCTCATCGATCTCGTATTCCTTGCCCGAGGCCATCAGTCGAATGCGATCGCCTTTGCGCACGGTGCCGTCAATGACGCGGAAGTAGACGATCACACCGCGATAGGGATCGTAGTAGCTGTCGAAAATCAGCGCCCGCAGCGGTTCCTGAGTCGTATCGCTGGGCGGCGGCACGAGGTGAACGATGCTCTCTAAAATTTCATCGATGCCGATGCCAGACTTAGCCGAGGCTTCGATTGCACCGCTACAATCCAGCCCAATCACTTCTTCGATCTCGCGTTTGACCCGCTCGGGATCCGCACCGGGCAAGTCGATTTTGTTGAGGACAGGGATGATTTCGAGGTCGTTTTCCAAGGCCAGATAGACGTTGGCCAAGGTCTGCGCTTCTACACCCTGCGAAGCATCGACCACCAGCAGCGCCCCTTCGCAGGCTTGCAGCGATCGCGACACTTCATAGGAAAAGTCGACGTGGCCCGGCGTGTCGATCAGGTTGAGCACATACTGCTCGCCGTCCTGAGCGCGGTAGTTCATCCGCGCCGCCTGCAGCTTAATCGTGATGCCGCGCTCGCGCTCCAGTTCCATGTTGTCGAGGAACTGTTCCTTCATTTCGCGGGCTTGCACCGTTCCCGTTTCTTGCAGCAAGCGATCGGCCAGGGTCGATTTGCCGTGGTCGATGTGGGCAATGATGCAAAAGTTACGAATTTTTGAAACCGAAACGTCGGTCATACAGCCGGAACCCGTAGGAAAAGCGCAGCAGCCAAGGCAGCTTTCCCATTCTAAAGGCCGTCTAAAGCTCTCTTGGGTGGGTGACAGCTCAACAGCCATTTCTCAACGCGATTGCTACGCTAAGGCCGGACTGTCGAAGGTCGATCGCGCCATGACTGCTTCCCGATCGCGCTCGACTGCTGCGAATCCCCTAGAACTCGCTTGGATTACGCCGTCGGCGGCACAACTGGCCTCCACGGCGGATTTGTACTTTGTCCAAGATCTGCTAGGACGCTATCTGTCCTTCGCTTGGCGCAGTGGACAACGGCTTGGGTTGAATAGTGATCAAGTCGTCGGTAGTTATCTCAGCGAGCAGTTTACGCCGGTTGATCTCAACCTCTATCTGGCGCGGATGCGACGGGCCATGCATCGAGGCCGCGCTGAGCAATTTCGCACTGGCTTTCGTTTTCAGGGACAGGTTTACGTTTTTGACCTGACCCTCAGCCCGATTCTGCAACCGCAGCAGGCCAGCTCATTGCTGTTGGTGATTGGGCGGCAGCAGGAGCCGCTACCTGAAGTTCTGCCAGAACCTCCGATCGCGATCGCGCCGCCGCACCATGCCAAGTTGTTTGCCCAAATTGCTTGGGATATTCGCCGCACCCTCGACCCTGAAACGATTTGGCAACACACTGTTCAAGGGTTGGGACAGGCACTCGGTCTTCAGCGCTGCCTACTCTGCCCCTATGAACTGGGATCGACAGCGATCGCGATTGTGGCGGAATATCGGCAGGCCAATCTGCCCGTGGTTTTGGGCGAACAGCTAGCGATCGCCGCCAATCCTGCCCTCGCGGATGCACTCCTCAGTTTGCGACCCACCCAAGCCGTCGTTGACTTTGAGCGATCGCCTGCAGAACCAATATGGATTGTCCCGACCGGCTATCAGGAGCATCCCAACGGCGTCTTGCTGCTGCGATCGGCGGAGGAATTAAGTGTGGGCGATCGCGATCTGGTTTGGGAGCTGGCAGATCAAGTCGGGACCGCCCTCGCCCATGCCCGCCTCTATGCCCAAAGTCAGGCTTTGGCGCTGGAATTGCAGCGGGCCAACCAAACTTTGTTGGAACAGCAGCAGGCTTTGATCGAAGCGCATCGCCAGTCGGAAGCCCTCTCCCAGCTGAAAACTGACTTTTTAGCGAATACATCCCACGAGCTGCGCACGCCGCTGACCGGCATGATTGGCTATCTGCAATTGCTGCAAGACGATCTTGCGGATACCCCCGAAGAGCGGCAGGAGTTTGTTGAGGGGGCTTATCACTCGGCACTGCATTTGCTGGGCATCATCAACGATATCCTTGACATTGCCCGCATCGAAGCTGGACGGCTGCAACTGCAGTCTGAAACTGTCTCTCTGAGGAGCTTGCTGGCGGAAGTAGAAACCTGTCTTCGCAGCCAAGCCCAGTCGAAAGGATTGGTCTATCGCTGTCAGATAGCCGCTGGCACAGAGTTGGTCGACTTGTGGGGCGATCGCCAGCGTCTCTTGCAGGTGTTGTTCAATCTGGTCGGAAATGCGATTAAGTTCACACTCAATGGCTACGTTGAAGTGCGAGCCATGGCGGTGTGGCAACCGCTCTGTGCCAATGGCTTCGATTTGCCGGGCTATCTCAAATTAGAGATTGAAGACAGCGGGATTGGGGTAGCACCGGAACGACAAGACAGTTTGTTTCAGCCGTTTAGCCAAGCGGATAGCTCGTTGACGCGACAGTTTGGGGGCAGCGGCTTGGGTCTGGTGATCTGTCGCCGCCTATTGGAGAGCATGGGGGGCATGGTGGAACTGTTCAGTCCCGGTGAGGGCTTGGGCACAACAGTGACCTGTTTGATTCCTCTGGCTCCCACGGCCACCGTTGCCTAGCGTCCGTCGTCACAGTTGCAGGATCAATTCCAACCCCTACACTGCAAAACGAAGGCTTCTTTGCGATCGCAGGTCCCTATGCCTACTGTTGCTCGGATGTGGCGACCCCTGCTGGGTCTTGCATTGATCTCACTGCTCGTTCAAAGTTGCGGGCGATCGCGACAAGCGTTCAATCCTGATGGTGACCTGTGCGGATCGCGCCAGTTGGAAGCTAGTGACATCTTTAAACGCAGTAAGGGCAGTGTCGTCAAAATTGAGACTGCAACAGGCTTGGGATCTGGTTTCGTTGTCAAAAACGATAATGGCTCAATCATTCTGACTAACGCTCACGTTGTTAAAGGCAACGGTGGTCAACTGACGGTCAAAGATGTGCGGGGCAATACGGTCGAGGCTCAACTGCTGGCTGTGGGTGAAGGCGAAGCTGATTCCTCCGATTTGGCGTTGATTAAAACCGATGTCGAAATTGGCACTCCCTTGAAGCTGGATGATGAGATTGAAACGGCAAGTACGGTCTATGCGATCGGTTCGCCCTTGGGTCAGGAATGGTCTATTTCGCAGGGAATTATCAGCCGTTTTGTCACGGATCAAGGCTTAATCCAAACTGATATCGCCATCAACCCTGGTAACTCCGGCGGGCCAGTGCTCGACAAGCGGGGTTGTGTCGTCGGTGTGGTTGTATCCAAGCTCGATCCAGCGCAGTCCGAAGGAATTGGCTTTGCGATCGAACCGCGCATTGCCGAGCGGTATGTGAAAGAAAATGCGCAAAATCAAGCGATCGCGCTTGACCAGTTCAGTGAGCCTGAAGAATCCCAAGTTGAGCAGGTCGAAAATCCCGAGCGTAGTGATGCGGGTTACGAAGTCTGTAATCAATCGGGTGAGAAGCTTTCTGTTGCGATCGCCTATTTCGATACATCAGCCGATAGCTATCGCAGTGAAGGCTGGTGGAACCTAGACAAAGAGGACTGTCAGTTCTTTCCCAACTTGCTTAATCGCGTTGATGAAGTCTACGTCTTCGCCGAGTCCGATCAAACGCTCTGGTCTGGAGATTTCCCCTTCTGTATCCAAGAGGAAGCCTTTGACTACCCCAATGCCAACCGCGATCGCTGCCCGGACCCTGCCTATTCCAAAGGCTTCCTCAAAGTGGAAGTTGGTGACGCTAAAACCTGGACCACGAATTTGACACCCTCTCAATGAGCGATCGCGATCGAGGAGTTCAGGGATTTTGATAAATGGCTTAAACTACAGCCATAAAATCAAAATTCAAAATATTGAGGTAGCCAAAATGGCCATTTATGAAAAAATGCTTGAACAAATCTACCGATGTCTCTTGCGGCCTGGTGATACAGCCATCGATATTGGTGCTCACACTGGGCTCCATACCTTGCCAATGCTAGACGCTGTAGGTGAAACAGGAAAGATTTATGCCTTCGAGCCTTTACAAGCTGAATATCAAAAGCTGAAAGCTGAAATCTTAAATCACCCAGCTTTTCAAGCCCAGTCTAAAAGTTTTTGTGCCTACAATTGCGCTTTAGGAGATAAAGAAGAAACAACTCAATTCGTTTATGTGCAAAATTTTCCAGAGTATAGCGGTTTTCGTGAAAGGATTTATCATGACAACTCAATTGAAAGGGAGATAATAACTGTTGATGTGCGTCGATTGGATTCCTTTGTTGATCAGTTTCAAGGTCTGCGCTACATCAAAATAGATGCAGAAGGGGCTGAACTTATGATCTTAAAAGGAGCCCAAGATGTTATTAAAAAGTATCATCCAGTAATTTCTTTTGAACTAGGAGATTTGTCGCTTTCCAATTATCCCTACGAGTCTAAAGACGTCTATGACTTCTTGTCGGTTCTTGGTTACAATATTTTTTCAGTTTTTGGAATTCTTCTTTCTCGAGAAGATTTTATTGAGGCTTCAAAGGAACAGTTTTTTTGGGATTATGTCGCAATTCCCAATTTGACAACTTGGCCGTTGGGTCATTATCACCTGCGGCTATTGATGCGGGAGATGGATGCTTTGTCTGCTGCTGCCAGATCAACTACCCTACCAACGGCAACGCAGCTAGAAGAGCCTGTCACAACCCCATCGAAGCTCAAGCGTCTTAAGGCAAAAATTCGGAATCTAGTGCGGGGCAATTAGGTGGGGGCCAAGCCCTCGATCGCGACGAGGGCTTCGGCCATTTGCTTAACCACCGGTGCAGCAACGGTTGAGCCGTAGGCATCATCACCCCTTGGCTCGTCGACCACTACAAGAATGGCGTAGCGTGGATTATCCGCAGGCAAGACCCCAACAAAGCTGGTAATCCGGGCACCGGCGACGTACATGCCGTTCTCTGCTTTTTGGGCTGTACCCGTTTTTCCTCCCAGTCGGTAACCCTTGATTTGAGCGGGTTTACCACTGCCATCCACCACAACACTCTCCATCAAGCTCATGACTTGCTTTGATGTCTCGGCCGAGAAGAGCTGCGGGGCTTCAGGACGCGGCGGTTGCCAGTAGAGCTGCCCTTGACTGTCCACTAGTCCAGCAATCACGTGGGGGGTGACGAGTTTGCCGCCATTGGCGATCGCGGCATGTAGTTGCAAAAGCTTGAGTGGTGTTAATGAAAACCCTTGGCCAAAAGAAGCGGTTGCAGGCTCAATCACGTGATTCACAAATTCATTCCGCGCCTTGATTTGCCCCGCCGTGGCAAAGGGTAGATCCGTGCCGACCGCTTTATCGATCTGCAGCTTTTGGAGCCACTCAAAATAACGCTGGGGTCGGAGCCGGTCCATGATGTGCACCATGGCCACATTGCTGGAATACTGCATGACCTTTTC
Organism: Synechococcus elongatus PCC 11801; assembly: GCF_003846445.2. NCBI lineage: Bacteria > Bacillati > Cyanobacteriota > Cyanophyceae > Synechococcales > Synechococcaceae > Synechococcus > Synechococcus elongatus. The sequence goes on from NZ_CP030139.2 coordinate 2,284,779, forward strand.
GAGGGAGAGCGGTCCTCTACCCCCAGAGGTGCTGTAGTCATGGTTGTTGATGGGCCAGCCCCCGACTTGGATGCGGCCTTCGTCATAAATGACGTCGTTGATGTCGAGAACTTTTTCTTCCAGGGCGATCGCAATGTTGATTGGCTTAAAGGTAGAACCTGGCTCATAGAGATCGTGAACTGCCCAATCGTTGAATAGCTTGGGATCGGCCTCGTAGTAGCGATTGGCATCGTAGGTGGGCTCGCTGACTAGCGCCAGGAGTGAACCATCGCGGACATCCATCACGATCGCGGCCCCCCGCTTGGCGGAATAGCGCTTTAGCTGCTGCCGCAGAACGGTTTGTGTGGTGCGTTGCAGTCGACCATCGAGTGTCAGCTGCAACCGCATATCGTCTTGGTGTAGAAAACCAGCCGGCACGCCATCGGGTAGCAGACTGCCATCGCCCGATCGCTCTACGGAGGCTTTGAGTACTGGGCGTTGTAGGAGATTTTGCTGGCTGAACTCAAGACCGGCTTGGCCCTTTCGTTCGTCGTTGAGGAAGCCAACGATATTGGCATAGAGGTCTTTAAAGGGATAGAGTCGCTGCGCCCGCTGCTCAAACTCTAGGCCATCGAGATAGAGACCGCGCAGGGTACTGACGGTATCCCGTGAGAGGTCCGATCGCAGGCGAATCCCACTCTCTTGTGCTTGAAAGCGCTGCTGGAGAGCTGCCTTGTCCATGCCCAAAATTGGCGCGAGCTTTTCCGCAACGGCCGGAATGGGTTCCTTAAATAGACGCGGATGGACGTAAAGCGTGTAAATTTCTTGATCCAGCGCAAGCAAATTGCCCTGCTGGTCAATGATTGGTCGCCGTGGCAAAAAGGGCGAAAGGGTAACCTGCTGCTGTTCTGCCGCCTTCTGCCGCAGCGTTGGTCCTTCCAGAACTTGGACGGTGAAGAGCCGCCACCCCAGACAGGCAGCTCCCAGGACGAGTAATAGCCAAATGGTCAGTAGACGCCGGGGCTCAATGACCTGAGTCGGTACTGAACGACGTGACGATCGCCGGGGTCGCCGGCCTCCTCGCGCTTGCGGCAGTACCGCCATCGCTAGTACCCCACAGAGATGGCTGGAGCTTGGGGTTGGGACTCAGGTGCTGGTTCCGCCGGTCGGGGTGGAGCGGGTTGTAAAAAGATTAAATCGGAGGGTTTTGCCGACACCCAACCCTGTCCGGTTTGCTGCCCCTGTTCCAAAACCTCATCGCGCAACAGAGCTGTGGTTGCAGTCAGTTTTAACTCTTGTTGACGCAGGTGATCTAGCTGGCGAAAATCACGACTCCAGCGCGAATCAAGATAGACATTGAAGCAATAGACGCCCAGCACACCCGCACCCAGACTGGCACCCAGTCCCAATCCAATTTTTTGGCAGGCCCCTAACCAAGGCAAACTGCGCGTCTTCGTTGCCGATCGCGATCGGCTCCGCGGCGTTGTCGTGGGGGTAACCACCGTCAGCGATCGAGGCTGGGGAATCGAGCGGGCAGGAACGGCGACCATGGTGGTTCAGGGGCAGAGGGATGAAGGGAAAACACGGCTGAGTATGCCGTGGGCGAGTCGTCTCGAAAAGACTTGTCGTTGCTTTTAAAGATTCTGTTAAGAATCTCTGGAACGGAGAAACCCGATGTGTATTGCCGGCTACGTTTCCGCTTAAAGATAGCGCTTGCTCACCAAAACGGGGCTGCGATCGCGGCGAATAGCTCAGGGCTGACTCAACAACAGCAGGCTGATCAGCGTACCGCTATTCCAAAGGCCGTGTAGCAGCATCGGCGCCAACAGGTTGCGGCTGCGGGCATAGACATCGCCCAGCAAACAGCCAAGGGCAAACAGCGGCAAGACTTCCGACAGGCTGAGGTGGGCGAGGGCGAAGAGAAGACCACTGAGGGCGATCGCTCCCCGCACCGGCAGCCACCGCGTTAGCGAGGCCATCAGAAAGCCCCGAAAGAGCACTTCTTCAAACAGTGGTGCGGCGATCGCGGCGGTCACCCAGAACCAGAACAGGGCGCTACGGCTACCTGTATCCAGAACCAACTCCAGCAGCGGATTGCTACCGCCGCGTCCCTGCCAGATCAGCTGATTCAGTAAAGAGGTGCCAATCACAATTGGTAGGGCAACCCAATAGCCGCCAATTCCCCACAGCGCCCAGCGCGATCGCCAGCGGAGAACAAACCAATCGGGTGGCAGGGGCCGATAGCGCTGCAATGTCCAAGCAAGTAGCCCCAATACCAGAACGGCCATCAAGCCGTAGCGAACCAAGATAGAAAATGCTTGGCCACTGACATCCATCCGACTGCTATCGAAGCCAACAGCAGCCAAGAGTGTTGGGAGCAACAGCTGGTTGAGGCCAATCTGGCCAATCAAAATGAAGCCGGGCAGCATTACCCAAGCGACCACCGTCGAGTCCCAGGGCACCGTCCAGCCCTGTAAAGGCGGAAACGGTTGCTTGCGCCAGCGCCGCCAACCCAAGTACCCCAAGAGGACTAGGCCCAGCAGTGATCCGATCAATGGCAGGCCATTGAGCAACAAAAGTGCGATCAGGGCTTGCCAAGCGGCTCGATTTTGACGCTGCGCAAGACTGGCGAGGGCTTCGGATCGCTGTTGCAGGCTGTAGAGCTGCTCTAAGGCTTGGGTCTGGAACCAACCCCGTAGCTGCGATCGCAGCTGAGGTTCAGCATCGGGCAACAGGCGTGGTGGATCTTGCCAGAGCCCTGTCAGCACAGCAGCCACCTGCTGGGTGGGTGAGTTGGGAAGGGTGGCGGCGATCGCATTTTGCCAGGTGGCGATCGCAGCTTGGGGTTTGCCCCCTACAGCTTCCAGTAATCCCAGCTCCACAAGTGCTTGGCTGAGCCGGTCGCTTTGTACGAGCAGTTCGGTTGCGCTGTTGTCTTGGAGTTGTTCAACGCGTTGGCGAAAACTGCTTTCGGCGGCGGCAAGAGTATTTTGGCGATCGGTGTCAGCGCTGGCCCATTGATCCTGGAGTTGCAGGACTTGCAGTGATAACTCGCTTTGCCGCAATTCCAGCTGACTTTGCACCTGGGGTTGCTGCCAACTTGCCAGCAAAACATTGCCCATCAACAGGCATGCCAACAGAGACAGACTCCAGACTAGTAACCGCCGTATGCCCATGGGCTCTCGCTGTCGCATTCGTCCCCGGCATTATCCCATTGGCCTTGAGGCGGTCGGCTCAGCGTAAAATGATTCGGGCTTTTGGCCTGACCTTTGCACCAACTCAGCGGAGAAAACCTTGGCTACGCGTGTTGTCCTCGTCCGCCACGGACAAAGCAGCTATAACGCCGCGGGGCGTATCCAAGGACGCTGCGATGATTCTCAGCTGACCGATCGTGGTGCAGCGGATGCGGCCAAAGTAGCCGCCGCTCTGAATGGCATTCCTTTTACAGCGGCTTACTGCAGTCCTCTGCAACGGGCGAAGCGCACGGCTGAAATCATCATTGAGCGAATTGAGAATCCACCTGCTCTAGCAGTCAGCGACGGCCTATTAGAAGTCGATCTGCCGATTTGGGAAGGGTTGCATCGCGACACCGTGCGATCGCAGTATGCCGACCTCTATCGTCAATGGCACGAACAGCCGCATGAGCTGGTGTTGACGGTGCCCGATGGACAAGGCGGTAGTCGGGAACATGCACCGGTTCTGGCGCTGTTTGAGCAAGCCCGCCAATTCTGGGCAGAACTGCTCGATCGCCATCGCGACCAAACTATCCTGCTGGTTGCCCACAACGGCATTTTGCGATCGCTGCTTGCTACGGCCCTCGGTGTTGCCCCCTCGGCTTACCAAGTGATTCGCCAGTCGAACTGCGGCATCAGTGTTCTCAACTTTGCAGATGGCACGAAGCAACCGGCGCAACTTGAGTGCCTGAATCTGACGGCACCCTTGGGCGATGCCCTGCCCGATCGCGGGGCTAGTAGCGGCGTGCGCCTGCTGTTGGTACGCCACGGTGAAACTGACTGGAACCGTCAGAAACGCTTCCAAGGTCAAATCGATATTCCACTCAATGACAACGGTCGGGTCCAAGCACGATCGGCAGCGGAATTCCTCGCGCCAATTCAGATTGATTTCGCCGTCAGCAGCCCGATGGCGCGGCCCAAGGAAACGGCAGAGCTCATTCTCGAACGCCATCCCCACTGCGAACTGTCAGTGGACGATCGCTTACAGGAAATTGGCCACGGCCTTTGGGAAGGCAAGCTCGAAGAAGAAATTGCTGCTGAGTTTGGTGAGCTATTGCAGCTGTGGAAGGATCATCCCGAGCAAGTGCAAATGCCGGAGGGTGAAAACCTACAGGATGTCTGGGATCGCTCGGTGGCCGCGTGGGAAGCGATCGTGGCCAACGCGCCGGAAGGGAGCACGGGGCTGGTGGTGGCCCACGATGCGGTCAACAAAGTCATCCTTTGCCATGTCCTCGGTCTTGCCCCGGCGGATATTTGGTCAATCAAGCAGGGCAACGGCGCAGTCACGGTTGTTGACTATCCGAAGCGGCTCGAGTCGCGACCAGTCCTGCAGGCGATGAACCTGACCCTGCATTTAGACGGCGCGGTTCTCGACCGTACGGCTGCAGGAGCGCTCTAGCCAGTCATGGCCGATCTGTTTCGCCAAATTCGTGTCCTCGATCCGGCGACAGGAAGCGATCGCCGTCGCGATGTGCGCATCCAAGGTGGGCGATTGATCGCGATCGCAGACAGCTTAGATACCCAGCCTGAGGATCAAGTTCATAGCCATCCTGATTGGGTCCTAGGGCCTGCCCTCACGGATCTCTATAGCCGATCGGGCGAACCTGGTGCAGAACCGCGGGAGACTTGGCAGAGTCTTGCTGCAGCAGCAGCGGCAGGTGGTTTTGGCCGCGTGTTGTTGCTACCGGAGGGCGAGCCTTGGCTCGATCAGGCCGAAGCCTTGACTGCTCGCCCGCGCCAGTTGGGCAGTGTGCAGCTGGATTATTGGGCGGCCTACTCGCAGCAGGGACAAGGTGAACAGCTGAGCGAGCTAGCAGAATTAGCGACTCAGGGCGCGATCGGGTTTGGTGATGGTCAGCCGTTGGCCAGCCCCGCTTTCCTGCGGCAACTGCTGCTCTATAGCCGCAGTCTCAATCGCCCGCTGTTGATCTGGCCTTGCGATCGCCAGTTGCGGGGTAAAGGACGCGCTCGCCAAGGGAGTCTGGCCCTGCGCTGGGGACTGCCGGTTGACCCTCAGAGTTCGGAGACTGCTGCTTTAGCACTGTTGTTAGAACTGCTGGCAGACTCTCCGACGCCGGTTCATCTGATGCGCATTTCCACTGCCCGCAGTGTTGAGTTGATTGCCCAAGCCAAACAACGAGGACTGCCGGTCACGGCAAGCGTCACATGGCTGCACCTGCTGGGTAATACGGCGGATCTGTCGGACTATGAGCCCAACCTACGCTTAGCGCCACCCCTGCCTGAGCCGGACGAGCAGGCCGTGCTGCAACAAGCGGTTCGAGACGGTCTGATTGAGGCGATCGCGGTTGATCACAGTCCCTATCTCTACGAAGAAAAGACCGTGGCCTTTGGTGAAGCTCCGGCTGGAGCGATTGGGTTGGAACTGGCGCTGCCCCAACTCTGGCAAAAGCTAGTGGTGGAAGCGGGCTGGTCACCGCTGACACTCTGGCAGCGACTATCGACTGGGCCGCAGCACTGTATCGGGGAAACGCCGCGATCGCTGAGCGAGGGCGATCGCGTGACGGTGTTTGACCCGCAACAATCATGGACTGTGAGTGAAACGAGTCTGCGATCGCAAGCGCGCAATACCCATTTGCTCGGACAGACCATGATTGGCCGTATTTGGCAGTCAGCTTAAGGGCTCTGTTGGGGGCGTTTGCTGATGGCTAGGCGGAGGATCGACTTCCCCCAAACGATTGAGTGGCCAGAAGCGCACCAGTGCTTTGCCAATGATTTTGTTGGCCGGTACGAAGCCCCAGTAATGGCTGTCGTAGCTGTTATTGCGGTTATCGCCCAGTACGAGGTAGCTATTGGCGGGGACTGTTTTGGGACCCCAGGTGTAACTGGGCTCTTGGGCAACGTAATTCTCGTTGAGAACCTTGCCATTGACCGAGACACGGCCATCGCGGACTTCGACGGTATCGCCTGGCAGGCCAATCACGCGCTTGATGAAGGCGTCGTCATAGCCCCGTTCTCGTAGCGGAAAGGGAGGCTCAAAGACGACGATATCGCCTCGCTGCGGCGGGTTAAAGCGATAGCTGACTTTATCGATAATCAGGCGATCGTTGATCTGCAGCGTCGGCAGCATTGACCCCGAAGGAATGTAGCGGGCTTCAGCGACAAACTGCCGAATCCCCAAAGCAAAAATGATGCTCAGTCCCAGTGTTTTGGCATTTTCGAGCCAGACATTTTCTTTCTTCGCGGTTGGGGTCTCAGATTTAGCCGTAGAGGTGGACGACGTTTCTGGTTTGGCCATGAAGTTCAGAAGTCAGTCTTGGCATGGGACAGATGATGCACATCCTAGCCCGTGAGTTCCCACCCTCGCTGTTTGATCCCGTTGCCAAGCGATCGCTGCCTCGCCTAGGCTCGGCATAGCACGTGGAAAGGAACAGTCTGCATGAGCGACCTCTGGATTCGTCAAGCCCGAGTGCTCTTGCCGTCGGGAGAGTGGCAGCAGGCCGATGTGGAAGTTCGCGCTGGCAAGATTGTCGCGATCGCCGAGCAGTTGCCGTCCGCCAGCGACGACACGCTCGAAGTTCAGGCAGAAGGACTGGCTTTGTTACCGGGGGTGATCGACCCGCAGGTGCACTTCCGCGATCCGGGACTGACCCACAAAGAAGATCTGCACACGGCAAGCCGTGCCTGTGCTCGGGGTGGCGTCACCAGCTTTATGGAGATGCCCAACACCAAGCCACTGACGACAACGCAGGAAATCCTGACCGAGAAGTTAGCGATCGCAGCAGAAAAGAGTCTGGTCAACTATGCCTTCTTCATTGGGGCCACGCCGGACAACCATCCTGATCTGCATACCGCTACGCCCACCTGCGGCATCAAGATTTTCATGGGCGCGTCCCATAGCCCGCTGATGGTGCCGACGGAGCCGGAACTGGAGCCGATTTTTGCAGCGGGACGGCGGCTAATTGCGGTTCATGCCGAAGACCAACCTCGCATTCTGGCGCGGCGAGAATTTATGCTGGCAGGCCCGCATGTCCCGGATTTGCACTCTGCAATTCAAGACAACGAAGCAGCACTACTCGCAACCCGTCTGGCGCTTAAGCTCTCCAAGAAATATCAGCGGCGGCTCCACATTCTCCACCTCTCGACCGGCGATGAAGCGTTGCTACTGCGCCAAGATAAGCCCGCTTGGGTGACGACGGAGGTGACGCCTCAACACCTGCTGCTCAATCGCGATGCCTATTACGAAATCGGTAGCTTGGCCCAGATGAACCCACCCTTGCGGACGCGCTGGGATAACGAAGTGCTCTGGCAGGCGCTGTTGGATGGCGTGATTGACTGTATCGCCACGGACCACGCACCGCACACCCTTGAGGAAAAAGCCCAGCCCTACCCTAACTGCCCATCTGGAATGCCCGGTGTCGAAACCTCGCTGCCGCTGATGCTGACCCAAGCCCAGCAAGGACGCTGCACAGTGGCACAGGTGTCGCAGTGGATGTCGACCAATGTGGCCAAGATCTTCGGCATTGCCAATAAAGGCAAGATTGAGCCGGGCTATGACGCTGACTTGGTGCTGGTTGATCTCGATCGCTACCAGCCGGTGCGGCGCGAAGATCTGCAGACCAAGTGCGGCTGGAGTCCTTTTGAAGGGTGGAACCTAACTGGCTGGCCGCAGGTGACGATTGTGGGTGGTCAGATTGTCTACGATCGCGGTCAGTTCAACGAGTCGGTGCGCGGCCAAGCGTTGCAATTCGATGAGTCAGGCTGGTAACCCGCGATCGCAGGGTGGATCTAGAGCTTGCGGAACAAGTTGATCTTGTCGCCGTAGGGGGGATAGCGCAGGGCCAGATCCAGCCAGAAGGGACGCTTGAGCACGGACTTGTAGTGGCTAAAGGTGTCGAAGCTAGCTTTGCCATGGTAGGCACCCATGCCACTGGGCCCCACGCCGCCGAAGGGCAGGTCGGGGACCCCCACCTGCAGAATCGTGTCGTTGAGACAGACGCTGCCCGCACTGGTTTGCGCGAGTACACGGCTCTGAACATGGCGATCGCGACTGAACAGATACAGCGCGAGAGGCTTGGGTTGGGCGCGAATCTGGGCGATCGCCTCCTCCAATTGGTCGTAAATCAAAATCGGCAGAATCGGCCCAAAGATTTCTTCCTGCAGGATTGGGTCACGGCAGGTCACGTCCGTAATCAGGGTGGGTGCGATGTAGCGATCGCTCCCATCCACCTGACCACCGTGGCGAATCGTGCCATCAGCGAGCAAACCGTTGAGTCGCTGCCAGTGGCGATCGCTGACGATTCGGGCATAGTCAGGACTTTGTTGCGGGTCCTCACCGTAGAACTGGTGGATGTTGTCGATCAGGGCTTGGATCAGTGGTTCGGCGACCGCGCGCTGCACGAGTAAATAGTCGGGGGCAATGCAGGTTTGACCGGCATTAAAAAATTTGCCCCAAGCAATGCGGCGGGCAGCCACCGCAAGATCGATATCAGCATCGACGATGCAGGGAGACTTGCCGCCTAGCTCTAGGGTGACAGGGGTCAGATGTTCGGCGGCAGCTGCCATCACCTTGCGCCCGATCGCCGTCCCCCCGGTGAAGAAGATGTGGTCAAACGGTTCGGCTAGTAGGGCTTGGCTGACCGTGGCATCGCCTTCCAGCACCCGGATGTAGTTGGGATCAAAGCGATCGCTAAGCAGGCGTTTCAGCAGACTCGAGGTAGCAGGAGCCAGTTCCGAAGGCTTGAGCACCGCACAATTGCCCGCCGCGATCGCCCCGACTAAGGGCAGCAGCAACAGTTGGAGCGGATAGTTCCAAGGCCCGATGATCAGTACAACCCCGAGCGGTTCGGCTTGGCGATAGGCTTGGGCCGGCCACTGTACTGCAGAAATGCGAGTCTTCTCGGGTTGCATCCAGCGCTTGAGCTGTTTGCAGGTCAGCTTGATTTGATCGCGCAGAAAGTAGATCTCGCTGGCGTAGGCTTCCAAGGCGGGTTTGTGCAAATCCTCAGCCAAGGCTTGAAGAAGCTCAGCCTCGTGATCGGTCAGTAGTTGAGCCAGATCCTGCAGGCGGGCCAAACGGAAGTTGAGCGATCGCGTTTCCCCGGAATTGAACGTCGCCCGCAAAGCCGCCACAGTCTCGGCAGCAGAAAAGGGAACAGCGACGGCAGTCATGGCAGCAGCTCAGCAAAATCTGCTTTTCACCGTAACGCTTCTCGTTCCTCAGCCTAGAAAGGCAGTGATGAGAACACAGCGATCGCCATTGACTCAGCGTTAAGGACCATGGGGCCGATTCACGCGATCGCGCCCAGCTGTGCCCTCTGCCGAAATCTATGGATATTCCTCGGGAAGAATGTGAGGAGAGTCTCAAAATTCCTCAAGTAGCTGTGCCGATGGACTCTGCTGCGATCGCCCAACTCGCGAGTACTTTCAAGCTGCTTTCCGAGCCGAGTCGCCTGCGAGTCCTCTGCGCCCTCCAGTCCGGGCCACGCACGGTGTCTGACGTCGTCACAGCCACGGGTATCCGCCAAGCCAACGCCTCCAAACAACTGAAGCGCCTTGAACAGGCGGGCTTACTGCGTCGTCAATCCCGTCAAGGCTACGTCTACTACGAGATTTGTAACAGCGCCATTTTTGAGTGGTGCGCGGCCATCCAACACCAAGCCTATGCCTGTCCCATCCCTGTTATGGGGTGCTCAAGATGACGGCTGGGGGACAGTGGCAACAGCTCAATGTTCGCTTCAAACCCTTCAAAAACCGGAGATTGCTGGGACTGCTAGCCAGTCAGGTCGTGGTCTTCTGGCTCGACCTTCAGCTCCCGCCCGCGATCAGTCTGCTGGCTTACTACTGGGTGCCCGTGGTTCTGAGCGTGCTCTTTGCTACGCCCATTCAAGTGCTCCTGCTTGCTGGGGTTGCCCTCAGCTTCACGATCGCTGTCGGCCTGTACTGGGGAGATCTCTTCTCGGCTGGCTATCTTGTCCGGATGATTGGCGGGGCTGTCATTGCTGCAATTGCGGTCTATCTGGCCGTCCAGCGTCAGCGCGAGACTGCAGCTCGGTTTCAGCTCGAAGAGCGCTATCGATTGCTAGCTGAGAATGCCTCCGATGTGGTGCTGTTTGCCCAAGCCGACCATCGTATTCACTGGGCTTCTCCATCCCTCCCTCTGGTCTTGGGTTGGAACCCCGAGGACTGGATCGGAACGCGGCTGTCCGTCTTTATCCACCGCCAAGACGCCCCAGCTCTTGAAGCGCTTTACGCGCAGCTCGCTGATCTAGCCAACAGAGTCTCAAGGCATGAGAAAAACTTTCGACTGCGGCATCATGACGGCGACTACCGCTGGTTTGCGATTCGCATCACGGCTGTTTATGACACCACTGGTCGTCTCTCGGGCTATGTCAAAGGGCTACGAGATATCCAAGACCAAGTGCGATCGCAACAAGCCCTAGCGGCAGAACGAGCGCAACTGCGAGCCACGCTCGACTCGTTGATCGATCCCCATGTCTTGCTCACAGCCATTCGCGATGAGCAGGGCAACATCATTGATTTCCGTTACATCGATGCCAACCCAGCCGCCTGTCTCTACAACCGCACATCCCGCGACAAACTGATTGGCAAAACGCTCCTCCAAATCTTGCCGGCACATCAGGCCAGTGGATTACTGGATCAGTACATTCAGGCGATGACTCGTCCTGAGCCGCTGATCCTCAATGACTATGCCTACTCGCACGATATCTACTTAGAAGAACGTCGCTTTGATATCCGTGCTGTTCGCATTGATGAATCACTGAGCTACACCTGGCGCGATGTCACCGATCGCTATCAAGCTGCACAACAACTGGCTGAGGCTAAGGAACGCTATCAGCAGTTGGCGCAGCGCTGGGAATTCGCCATGGATTTCGGTGATCTTGCGATCTATGAAAGCGACTACAGAACGCAGAAGGTTTTTTACTCGCCCGGAATCCTCAATCAGCTAGGCTACCAACCTGGCGATTGGTCCGAGAGTCTGAATGAATGGTTGCAGCGGCTTCATCCAGAGGATCGCATCTGGATTGAACAAGATCTTCAGTCAGCCCGCGCCGATCGCAATCAGTCGATCTACACCATTGAATATCGAATCCAACATCGCGATGGCTCCTACCGCTGGATTATCGATCGCGGCAAAGTCCTGGCCTACGACGATGAGAATCGTCCCCTGCGCAGCATTGGTACCCATATCGACATCACAGAGTCCAAACAAGCGGAGGAAGCGCTGAGCAGAGCCAATCAAAAAATGCGGATGGCTTCGCTGGCTGCGGGCATCGGCTTTTGGGAACTGGACTGGGTCACGGAGCATTGCTCGTGGGATGCCCAGATGTGGAAGCTCTATGGTCTTGAGCCGGGTGCTTTAGAGGAGATCTATCCATCCTGGTGGCAGTTTGTTTATCCCGATGATCGCGACCAGATGCAGCAGTTGATGGCGGGCATCCAAGCGCAGACAACGACCAACTTTTTTGAGCATGACTTTCGCATCATTCGTGCCAATGATCAGCAAGTTCGCCATATCTACAGCTCGATTTATGTGACCCGCGATCCCCAAGATCAGGTCTTGCGACTGTCGGGGGTCAATCTCGACATCACCAATCAGAAACGGGCAGAACAGGAGCTAACGCAACAAGCCCAAACAGATGAACTCACGGGGCTTTTCAATCGTCGTGCTGCGATTGCCAAAATTCAATCGCTCTGTGAACTCGATCGCCGTCACGGCGAAGCAAATGCTGTCTTGTTTTGCGATCTCGATCACTTTAAAAATATCAATGATTACTATGGTCATGCCGCCGGTGATGCGGTCCTCAAAGTGACGGCAGAGCGCATTCAATCTGCCATTCGTAGCAATGATTTTGCAGCACGGATTGGGGGTGATGAACTCTTGGTTGTTCTACGAGGTGTTCAGTCCCTTGAGAATGCAGTAGCGATCGCAGAAAAACTGCGGCATCTAGTGGCTGAGCCCGTGCCAACGGATGCTGGACTCGTTGACTTGACCCTCACCATTGGCGTCACGCTCATCCAATCTGAAGAGACGATTGATACGCTGATCGCCCGTGCCGATACTGCGATGTATCAGGGTAAACAAGCGGGCCGCGATCGCGTTATCTCGTTTACTTGTCCCTTGAATACCCCCGATCATTAACGCTCAGCCACAGCAGAAGACGCGATCGTGCCTGCCGATTGCAGCAGCTGGCTGGAGTCGAAAAATTCTCGGTGAGTGAAGGCGATCGCTTTTTGTAAACGATCCCCTGGGATCACCGCCAAAAAGGTTGCGATCTCCCAATGATTAGCAAACACTAGAGGGAGTGACAAACACTGCTTATCACTGTTGTTGTTCTGGCAGCACCATGTCCGATCTCAACCGCGGCATCATGAAGTTCCAAGGCGCTGACAACCCCTTGGCAATCGGTCTCTCAGCTGTCGTGATTTTGGGCAGCATTAGCCTGTTGATTGTTTGGGGTCTGAACGCGGCCTACAGCTTCTAGTTGAGTGATCAAAGCTGCGATCGCCCGCCGCTTTGGTAACAGTCCTGATCTTCGCTAAAGCAAAGCTCCTCTCCCAAGCTTGAGAGAGGAGCAGCCCATCGAGGTCAAAAAACCTCTTCAGTTGAGCCTCGCTAAGACAACTGACTGCTTCTGAACGAGACTGTTTCGGCAATTGCTCACGGCAACTAGCTGGCTGAACCGCCGTGGCGTTCGTAATCTTTGCGGAAGGTTGGCTGCACTTTGCCTTGAATGCGAGTTGCTTCTGGCCCCGCTTCTAGACCCACATCTTCAGCAGCCCGTTCCAGCATTGATTCTTCGCGGCGGCGAATCTCTTCAGTGCGGCGCAGGTTAAGTTCACGGATGCGATCGCTTTCTGAGTTCGTCATAACTTTTATCTCCACCGGATACTTTCAGTATCAAAGTTGAGCCGGAGAGCCGGAGGCCGACGCAGTAATTCTTTGTGTAGCTCGTTACATTTTTTCGTCTGAATCTGCAGGGAGGACAGTGGCTTGGGGTTGCCAAAAGCTGGCGATCGAGCCAATGCATAGCCACCAGAGCGTGCTGACCTCAGGGCGATAGAGCACGGTGTCAAACAGACCATGCCCCAACATGCCAGCTAGCCCGGCCAAACTTGCGATCAGCCAAAAGCCTTGGGGATCGCGATCGCGCCGCAGTCGAGTCAATTGCCGCACCGCCGTTACGGTCGTCACCAGCAGCAGCCAAATAAAGGAGGCCAACCCGATCACACCTGCTTCGACCATCACTTCCAACGGCACCGAATAGGCGCTGAGCGCTGTGAAGCGAGCCTGTTGATAGAGCGGATAGACCTGATTAAAGGCCGTGTTACCCGGGCCAATGCCCAGCCAAGGGCGGTCTTGAATCATCTGTAGAACCGCCAGCCAGACGTTGATCCGGAAGTTATTGCTGCTGTCTTCACGTCCGACAAAGATGCTCAAGGCACGCACGCGAAGCGGCTCAAGGCCAACGACAGCAATCAACAGAATCGCGACCAATCCACCCAGCACTACTGGGAATAACCAGCGTCGCCAAGGGGCGGGCAGACGGGGCTGAAACCAGTAGAGGCTCAACATTGTCCAAACAAAAATCATGGCGACAAAACCCAGCCAGCCACCGCGACTGTAAGTGAGGATCAGGCATAAGCTGCTCGCGCCGGTCGCTGCGATCGCCAGCAGCTTCGGCAGCCAACCGCGCCATGCCCCGATCGCCGCTGCCGAAAAAGCAGTTGTCGGCACCAAGTAAGCCGCTAACAAGTTGGGGTTACCGAGGTAGCTATAGACCCGCGAGGTGAATTCAGCCACCGAATTGGGATCCACCCAAGTCGCCAGAGCCTCAACGCCATAGATCCACTGATTGAGGCCGTAGGCACTAACAAACAGGGACGTAATCACAATCACTGACAGCACTAGCGATCGCAGGCGCGGGTTACGGAGAATCCGAGCAGCTAGCGCAAACGTCAGCAGGTAGAGCGTCAGCCGAGCGAGCCCCACAATCGCCGCCGATCGCACGGGTGACAGCACTGTCGCCACAGCAGCAACGCCCCAGTAGAGCAGCACCAACCAGTGAATGGGCGTCGCTTGCTGCAGGTCACTATCCGTCAGTGAGAGCAGCACCCAGTAGGCCGCGATCGCTGCCAGTCCCAGCCCAATCGCTGTACTCGGTACAACAGGAGCTGCGCCATAAACCAGCGCAAGCAACAGGCCGCCAATCGCCTCGGACCAGCCCAAAAGCTGACTGGAGGCTCGCCAAGACTGCAAGCTGCCAAACAGCCGATGCAATAAACTACCGCGTCCCCACTGCTGAGGTTGGTAGTGGGCAAAGGTCAGAGCTTGCCAGACAGTCATCGCGATCGCGTCAACGCTTGCTTTAAGAGCTTAATGGTCTGGCTGCCGAATGAAGAGCGCTCGGTAGACCGGCAACTGCTTGTTTTGCACAGCAATTTCCCGTTCCGTCGGGACCGGCAGCGGGTTTTCGGGCAGCCACTCCGAAGTAGTGCGTTGAAAACGAGGCTCGGCGGCAAATTGCTCACACATCGCCGCTTGAACATCGAGAACATCGGATTGAAGAAAGACTTCAGCCCCGGCCGGGAGGGCGTTAGCAAGCGCTTGCACCAACTCTGGCTGGACAACTCGCCGTTTTTGATGCCGTTTTTTGAACCAAGGATCGGGGAATTGAATGCTGACGCGCCGCAAAATCCCTGTTGGCAGCGATCGCAGCAGCGGTTCCAAATCCAAATTGGCGTTACTGAAGTGGTAGTAGAGATTCGTCAACTCACGTTCGCGGGCGATCGCATTGGCTTCGTCCACCAGCGGTTCGCGAATTTCCAGCCCGAGATAATTCCACTCAGGTTGAACCGTCGCCATCGCCAGCAAAAAGCGACCCCGAGCGCAGCCAATATCCAAATGCAGTGGGCGATCGCAGTCCGCATAGACCTGCTGCCAATCCGGCCAAGTGGTCACCACTTGAAACTTCTGAGAGAGCGGATTGACGTGCTGCCGAACGCGAACTCTAGCCATGAATGCTTGCAACTGAAGACAACGGACTCGACCTAGCTTCGCCTAGAATCGGGCTCGATGGCCGAGGGGGTGGCAATGAACCGATCGTTTCGATTTGCCTTGCTGAGCGATCTCCACATCGGACTGCCGCAGACGATTTGGCACCATCCCCACCGCTTCCATTTGATTGAGTGCAGCATTCCAGCCTTTGAGCAAATCCTGACAGAACTAGCAGAGCTGGATTTGGACTTTCTGTTGCTGCCGGGGGATTTAACCCAACATGGCGAACGGGAGAATCATCATTGGTTGCTGCAACAACTGCGCCAGTTGCCCTATCCCGTCTATGTGGTGCCGGGCAACCATGACATGCCGGCGGCAGCCAGCGATCGCGATCGCACGGGCGTAGCAGAGTTTGTTGAGCTCTATCAGGACTTTGGCTTCACTAGCGATCGCCCCTACTATCGCCAGACTCTTATTCCTGACCTCGACCTATTTGGGTTGAACTCGATCGCCTTTGACGAGTCCGGCCATCAGTTGCATCGGGGTCGCGTCGATCGCGAGCAATTGGATTGGCTCCAGCAGGAATTGGCAGCATCAACGGCAGCTCAGCGTTGGGTGATGATTCACCACAATGTGCTGGAACATCTGCCCGACCAGCAGAAACATCCCCTCGGCCAGCGCTACATCTTGGAAAACGCTGAGGAGTTGCGATCGATTCTGGAGGCGGGTGGCGTTTCGGTGATCTTCAC
The DNA here is from genome assembly GCF_003846445.2 of Synechococcus elongatus PCC 11801. Taxonomy (NCBI): domain Bacteria; kingdom Bacillati; phylum Cyanobacteriota; class Cyanophyceae; order Synechococcales; family Synechococcaceae; genus Synechococcus; species Synechococcus elongatus. Next base: position 2,300,717 of record NZ_CP030139.2, read on the forward strand.
CGGCCATCTCCACATCCAAGCCACTAGCCAGCAAGGTCAGCTCTGGGAAGTCACCACCGGCTCTTTGGTCAGCTATCCCCATCCCTACCGGATAGGAACCGTGCAGCCCGCCGCTGATCATTGGCAACTGGGACTACAGTCTCGTCGAGTACAGTCAATTCCCAGCCATCCCGACCTGCAAGGGTTTTCCCACGATTGGATGGGCGATCGCAGTCAGAGCTATCTGCTCCGCCTCTTGACCCATGAGCCTTTGAACTTGTCGGAGGCAGAGGCGATCGCCCTCCTACCAGCACTACGGAACTTCTGGGCAGGTGTTGCTGATGGCGATACTACTGTCCCAAGCCTAGTGGAGGCTCCGCCCCACGTGCAGGCTTATTTCCATCGCTACAGCCGTGCTCAACAGATCGATAACCAGGTCGCGCTCTCGCTAGCGAGTTTTGGGCGACAGCAAAGCCAACACCGAGGTGTAGCCATGCAAATAGCTGCTGCCAGCGATCGGGCCGATTTCGCCATTGCAGAAAAAGCCAGCTAGCGGCAACTCCGAGAGGTAATGCTGAATCAGTTGCGACTCGAAGTTGGCCTGCTGATAGAAGGGCTTACCGCGCCCCAAGCAGGAGAACAGCAATGCCGCAGCGGGTTTAGCAGCAGACTGCTGGCACCAATGTCCCAGTTGCCGCTCTAGGTCATCCGCAGCGGTTTGAGCATCGCGCACATGGAGTTGTAAGCGTTGCCCGACTCGGACGCGATCGCCGATGGCAACAGCGCCAGTGCGGGGGTCAAAACCCAGCAGATTGCGGATCAAAAAGTCCCCCGGCTGCAGCACCGTCTGAAAGGCGTTGCAGGCCAGACCCACGCAGAGCGATCGCTGGGATTCTGCCGGTAGTTGTTGAAGAACAGACTGGAGCGCTTGGAGGGCTGAAATCGGTTCGTCGTCTTCGGTCTGCAGTTGTCGCAGGATGTTGCGATCAGCGGCAGCGATATGCCAGAGCGGACCCACAGGACGGCAGCCCTGCGCCACGATCGCCTGCAGTTGAATGTTTCCGCTGAGGGCGAGGCCAATCACGCCATCGACTTGCCGATCTTGAAAGAATAGACTCGTCACTGCAGATTCTGTCCCGACCCCACTGGACAGCCCGCCAACCTTCACGGACTCGGGATAGGCAAAGTCCAGTCCTTGCAAGAGGTCTTCAATCTTGGCGCTGAATGGATCGACCATCAGTAGAAACTGGGGATTGTCGGCGGGATTGACGCCGATCGCCTCAATCCAAGCCTGAGGTGGACTATCCAGATCCGGCAGATCCTCTGGGCTGAGGTGAAAGGGGGTCGCCCGGACTCCGGGCAGACTAGCCAAGAGCAGCGTCAAGGCGGGTTGTTGTTCGCACTCCACACCCACACCCTGCTGGGTGCCGACAATTCCGCCGCCGCAACAGCCCAAGAGGCGAGGTACCTGCAACTGTTCTTGCAGCAGCGGTAAGAGTCGAGGAAAATCGCTGGCAAAGCTAGCTGAAACAAAGATCAGTCCTAAGTCCGGGGCAACGCCAAGATCTGCAAGCGCCCGCGTCACCACTTCCTGCAGCGCAAGCTCCAAGGAAGGACGGATTGAGAGGGCACAACTCCACTGCATGGGCGCGGCGATCGCAAAAGACCGAGGGCATACCTACCTGTTCTGACGATACTCTTCTGTGTGCGCTCTTGGGGGATGGGAGAGAACCAGGGGGATGATTGATCTAATTAGAGTGTCTTGAGCCTGCAACGACTGGGCAATCTCAACAAAAAGGGAACAGCGTTTGCTAGTGTGTTTGTGGCTGAGCGGAGAATAGAACTCCGCCATACGGTGCTGAGAAGGTCATCCGCATGAGCGACATCCAAGAAAAAATTGAACAGGCCCGGCAAGAGGCTCACGCCATCAGTGAAGAGAAGGGCGCTACCTCGCCGGACGCAGCGGCTGCATGGGACGTCGTTGAAGAACTGCAAGCCGAGGCTTCGCACCAACGGCAACAGCAATCAGAAACTGAGCCTTTCTTTGGTCAGTACTGCGATGAGAACCCCGACGCAGCTGAGTGCCTGATCTACGACGACTAATCGACAAACTGAGCGCTTACCGACTGGCGCTATGCTGATCGACAGGCTTGGGAAGTATTTCCTGAGCCTTTTGCGTGATTGAGCCTCGATCGGGCGATCGCGCTGTTCTGCTGGCTAGGAACGCATGATTTCGCAAACCCTGCTGCGATCGCTGGTGTGGACGGACTATCGCCTTGCCGTTCTGATTTTGGTGTTTATTCCCCTTGTCTTGCTGGTTTGGTCGCTGTTTAGCAAGCTCGAGGCGATCCAGCGCCTGATGCTGATCTATTGGCGCGTCGCTAGCTTGTTGGCGATCACCGTGCTGATGATGGTCGCAGCGCTACCGCTGAGTTTCCTGACTGGCTTCCTCGCACGGTTACTGATTCCGATTAGCCTCTGGTTCTGGGTGGATTTGAACGAGGAAGTCGAAGATCTGCCCCGCTTCCGTCCCCTACGGCTGGGTTTTACAGCTTGGCGCTGGGCCGTGACGATCTACTCAGGCTTGGGTCTGCTGCTCAGTGCGCGATCGCTGCCCTGCAGCTTTCTGCCCCGCGAAGTGATCGTCCAAGATGCTGTCTGTAATTTTTGGCTTTCGCCACCCTATGGTCTGCGGGAATGGCTGTTGAGTGGCTATAAACCCGGCTTGATTAGCTTCTTTGGAGTCTTTGGTCTGGTTGTCTACGGTCTCTGCTTGGTGCAGTTCCTGCTGACCCGCCTGCCTCGCCAAGGTCGCTGCGCACTCTAGGGCCGATGCGAAGCGAGGAAGGACCATGACGCTACCGATTCATCAACTGGAGCAGTACAGTCTGCGCCACCGCGACCAAGTCTTGCGCGTCTTGGCAGAGGATCAGGGTGAAGCGATCGAACTCCTTGTCTTTCGGGGGTTCTCCAGTTCACTGACTCAGCCCACTGCTTTCGATCCCGATGTGCCGGTCTTGCCAGCCTCTGCCACGATTCAATTGATTCAGCGCTTTTGCAGCCCGTATAACCCTGACCAACCCCTCGCACCGCCGCAAACTTGGGAAGCCTTCTTGGCTGAGTTAAACAGCTAGAAAGCTACCTACCTTGAGCAGTGGTAATTGAAATCCCATACGCAGGGGCAATTGCCGATTGCCAGCGAAGGAATTAACAAATTGTTACAATGGCTACATCTGTTAGCCAGAGGTCACGCTTAGCATGCCGGCACATCATCAGGAGTCTCGCATGCCCGATCGCTTGCTGACTGCACCCCTTGCTGCTGTTGAAGACTACTTCCAGCGATCGCATGGACAATGGCACTCCCAACGCCGCTACTACACCCTCAAGAGCGGTGATGTGCAGGAAGTAATCAGCACGATTGGCGTGACGGCGTTGACTCAAGGCGATCGCGACCTTTTGGATCTCGCGGCTCTACATCAGTTGGACGTAGATTTGCTCTGCGGTGCTTGTGTGACTTGGCAGAGTGAATACCAAGGCCCCGAAGGAAAAACTCAAGAAGGACGAACGGTTTTTGGTGTGTTGGGCGATCGTCTCTACCGCGACAGCGGCTTTGCAACCCGCAAGCCCGTCATTGCCCGTTTTCAGCTGAATAACCCCGATACCCTGACCTTGCGCAGTGAATATGGTGGCTCAAGCTTTGAGGAAGAATGTCGCCTGATTGGGCAACACTATCGAACCCGCCAAACCATTATTTCTCGCGCTGGTGAAGAGATCATGATTGGTCAGTACCTTGAGCAGCGCCTTGCCTAAGGTAAGTACCTAGCCGCGTGACCTCATAAGAGTAGCGAGTTGCCACTTTGCAGTCAGGATCTTCAATGTAACGGAAAGTTTACGTCTACTCTCATTTAAGAGGTGATTTTCTGTCGCAAGAGTCTTGAAATTGAGCGAGTTCTAGTGGTGCCTATCTTGGTCAATCGATCGCGCTTAAGCTGCTTCTGCAGGGTATTTTTGACTCGCGATAAGTCCGTGAAGACCGTAATTGATCACCCGATCTTTGGATGCTTTAAGGTCACGGAAAGTTTACATCTGTTCTCATTTACTAGTCAGGTTTTTATTGAAATGAGGATTAAAATTGCCAGCATTGAAGCAGTGCCTGTCCTAGGTACAAGATCAATCCCAGTGAGTGATCTAGAACGGTTTGGAGTCTAGGCAAAACCATGGAAGGGGTGAAGACGTCACAGTTAAGGAATTTAAAGTAACGAAGTATACATAAACTGGCTGATTAGGCTAACTTCTATCGCAAGAACATTGAAATTCCTATGGTTTCGGTGGTAGGAAACGCCAAACTGTTCATCATGATCGGTTTGACTCAGTAATACTTGTTAAAACTCCGTTACTCCTTGTTTCGGTGTTGCTTCGGCACTCTTCCCTCATGTACTCCTCTTCATACTCGGATTCTCAAGAATCTAATCTTGTTGTTTTCCCTATGGCTGCTACCCCGAAGACCGCATTACTCGTTCAAGTCGATTCCTTTCAGGCAAAGGTCTGGTCTGCAGCTTTAGCCTCTCAGTCGATCACGGTCATTCAAGAAGCGACAAACGTTGATCTCGGCGTCATGTTGGAGCAGATGGGCGCAGCAGGACTGACGCTGCCGGACTTGGTCATTGTTGACATGGCCTCGGAAGGGATGAATCCCTTTGCCTTCTGCCGCTTCTGCCGCAATCAATATCCCAACGTCAAGGTCTTGCTGACCAACAGCACGCAAACGCAAGTTACGGAATCTGAGCAGCGCTGGGCTATTTCCCAAGGTGCTCAGGATTTGTTGCCCGCTTTTCAAACAAGCTCGTTGCTCACGGATTTGATCACAGCGCTGGGTCAAACGACGCAGGTTTTGGGACTGCCCATCCTAGACCAGCAGGCACTGATCCAAATCCTGCCAAAGTTACTCGAAACCCCAGCCGTGCCAGGTAGCGAGGCCGAAGCAGTGGCAGAAGCCCCTGCTCCCACGGTGTCTCAGCCTCCGGCTCCTCCCGCTCCTGAAACGCCCAAGCCTCAGCGCTTCTACCGAGGACGTCCCTATTGAGCTGGCGTTGGGGTTTGAATCTCCTCTTTAGTTTCGGTAGCGCCAATCAGGGCAGCAAGTTCGTCGATGTTAAAGGCGATCGCTAATCCCACTGCGATCGCCACGATCACAACAGAAATCCAACGGGAAGACTTCATTGCTCACTGCCCAACAACCTTACGTGTTGAGCTTAGAGGCTTGCTCACCCAAAGTCAGCCGTTGAGCGATCCAGAGGTTAGGATTGCCAAGCAGACTTCAGCCAGTAATCACGATGGGGTGGGAGTGGCGACGGCTTGGGGCTGAACTCAAGCTAGAACCGTTGCGGAATTTGTTAGCAGGACTCGTTTCAGGTTCGCTCCTGCTCAGTGAAAATCTTTCAGCTGGATTGCTCATTTACGGTGGTGTTCTCAGTCCCTATCTCGCCTCGGGGCTAGCAGGGTTGCTGATCAGCACGGCCTTTCTCAATTGCTTGGGTGTGAATCGTCAGGGGCTTGCCTATGGCATTGCCACGCCAGACTCACGCATCTACTCCTTGCTCGCGATCGTGGCAGCTGCCATTAGCCAGTCAGAAGCCTTGGTCGATACCGGCATGCTGGGGGCAACTCTGCTGATCTACTGGATTGTGACTACTACCAGCATCGGTGTTGCCCTCTGGTTGATGGGGCGTCTGGGGCTCGGCGAGTGGCTGCGCTATATTCCCTATCCGGTTGTCGGTGGATTTTTAGCGGCGACGGGCTGGCTGCTGATTTCCGGCGGTTTCAATGTTGCCTTGGGCTTCAAGCTTTCTGCGGCGAGCCTCGATCGCCTCTGGAACCTCGACTCGGGTGCAAAACTGCTGGTGGCAGTGGTGTTTGGTCTGCTGCTCTGGCAGTTGGGAACAAGGCTTAACCGCGTTTGGATTACTCCAGCCCTCTTATTCAGTGGCTTGGTGGGCGCTCATCTGATCCGGTTGGGCTTGGGTGCTTCCCTCGTAGAGGCAGCGCAAGCGGGCTGGTTTCTACCGAAACTGACCCCTCGTTTAATCTTCTTCTGGAACTGGCCTGCGATTCCAAGTATTGACTGGGCCTTGCTCTGGCCGCAGTTTGCTGTGATTCCAGTGTTGATTTTGCTAGCTGCTATTTCGCTCACGCTGAATCTCAGCAGTCTCGAAAATATTGAGAAACGGGAGCTGGATCTCAATCAAGAGCTGCAGCGCACTGGGCTGACCAACTTGATCATGGTGCCGTTCGGTGGGTTTTCGCCGGGGCTGCTATCCGGCAGTCGGAGTACTCTCAATCGCCTTGCGGGGGCTTCAACGCCCTTGGCAGCTTGGGTGGCGGCTGGCCTGATGTTGGTCGCTGTCAGTCTTGGCGATCTAGCTCAGTGGCTCTGTAAACCCGTTTTGGCAGGGCTCCTGATCAACCTCGGCTTGCTCTATATCGATCGCTGGGTCTTTCGCTCTATTCGGCTGCTGCCCCAGCGAGAGTATTGGGTGACGATCGCGATTCTGGGGATCAGTATTGTTGCAGGTTTCCTAGAGGCGATTACCGCAGGCATTTTGTTCAGTAGCTTGACGTTTATCGTCAGCTACTGTCGGGCTCCGGTCATTCGATCGATGGTGTCCGGCGCTTATCTGCATAGCAATATTGAGCGAGTAGAAGCACAGCAAGCGATTCTGCGTCGTCGGGGGGCGGTGCTGCAGGTAGTCTTTCTGCAAGGCTATTTATTTTTTGGAACGGCTCGGCGGATTGTGGCAGCGGTGCGAGATCGCCTGAGCCAGAGTCCTGAGGAGATCCATCTCGTACTGCTGGACTACCAGGCAGTCACTGGGGCAGACTCTTCAACCGCTGAGGTGTTTAGCCGTTTTGCCGTAGAGTTACAAGCTCGGTCAGTGCAACTGTGGGTAGCGGCGATCGCTCCCGAGTATCAAAAGCCCCTCCAGCCTTTTCTGCAGGTTTTGCCAGGGCATCAGCAGTTTCCCGATCTGAATGCTGCTCTGCAAGCCGCAGAAGCGCAACTCCTTGAGCGGTACGCCCGCCGCCCCAAAAGTCTGCCCTTTGCCTTGCTCTTGCCCGAATTGTTGAGGCTCGCTGATGACTGCGAGGTGCCCCTCCATCGATGGCAGCGATCGCAGCTGAAAGATGGCCAAGTGCTCTATCAGCAGGGCGATCGGGCTGAGACCCTCTACTGGCTGGAGCGCGGTGAGCTGTATTTACAAGCGACCGAAGCCTGGGAAGCGCGGCAGGTGTTGGCCGGCAGTCCCTGCGGTGAGCTTGCGTTTCTCCGCGGCGAAACGCAACCCCAAACGGCGATCGCCGTTGGTCGCTGCACGGTGTATGGACTGAGCCGCACCGCGCTGGCGGAATTAGAGCAAAGCCACCCCATGGTCGCGATCGCGCTCTATCGCTGGCTGCTCCATCGCCAAAGTGAGCAGTTACACGATCAGCAATTGCGGCAGCACTATCTTCAGTCGTAGGGCTGTGTTAGTCGGCGCGGGAGCCCACGGCAGTGGGTGCTTCGCTGGCAGACTGCGAGGCTCGCGACGGCTGATAGCGTTGGCGCCACCACGCAAAGGCACCGCCGGTGGCAAACATCACCAAGCTGTAGATTGCTGCCGGAATCGCCATGGTGGGGTTATTGAGCAATGTCGGAGAAGCTGCGATCGCGATCGCCAAGGTGCCGTTTTGTATGCCCACTTCAAGACCAATCGTGGTAGCACGGGCGTAGCCCAAACGGGTTATGCTCGCCAACGCCACTCCTAAGGCCATGGACAAGAGGTTGAGAAGCAGGACTACTCCGCCCACTTCTTGGAAAAAAGACACGATATTCTGGCGTTCTTGGGCAAAGAAGCCGACGATCACAGCTGACAGAAACGCTGTTGAAACCCACCGCACACTGCGATCGGCTCGCTGAGCCAGTTGAGGGGCAGAATGCCGGAGGCTCATGGCCAAGGTCACGGGCAGAATCGTGATCACGGCGATTTGTAAAACTGTAGGGCCAACGGGCAGCGAAAAGGAATCGGTTTGATCCAAAAACAGCCGTAGGCCGAGATTCACCACCCAAGGAATCGAAACGATCGTGATCAGGCTACTGAGCGCAGTCAACGTGATCGACAGCGCCACATCGCCAGCTGCCAAAAACGTAAAGAGATTGGAGGTTGGCCCACCCGGACAAGCCGCCAAAATAATCACACCCACAGCCAGTGCAGGCGAGAGGGGCAGTAACTTAGCGATCGCAAATCCCACAAGGGGCAAGACCAGGAGCTGGGCAATCAGTCCGACCGCCACCGCTTTGGGTTGCTGCCAAATCCGCCGAAAGTCTTGTACCGTCAGCGTTAGGCCCATGCCAAACATAATGATGAACAGTGCCAGCGGCAGCAACACTGTGGAGAGCAAACTGGATTGCATGGCTGCGACTGCCGAACAAGGATGGTGGTGATTGTATCGCTCAATCTTCACCGGCTTTGACCGCTGAACAACCGAATGAGCACTTTGCGCCAGACTGACAGGGAATCCCAGCAGTTGAGCGGAGTGATTGAGTGACCACCAGCGATCGCATAACGCCGATCACAGTGGCGGGGTTGAGTGATTACCTCAAAAGCCTGATTGAAGATGAGCGGCAACTGCAGCACCTCTGGATCTGTGGCGAGGTTTCCAGTAGCAAAGCCCACACCTATGGACTCTTCTTCACCCTGAAGGATTCACAGAGCTCAGAACAGCTGGACTGCGTTGCTTGGTCGAATAGCTTGGCCAAACTGCAACACCGACCCGAAGTGGGGCAACAGGTTTTGTTGCTGGGATCCGTACGCCTTTATCCCAAGCGCAGCAGCTACCAACTGCAAGTTGTGCAATGTCTGCCCTTTGGCGATGGATTGAAAGCACTGCAACGCCAACGGCTGGAACAGCGACTCCTAGCGGAAGGCTTATTTGCTGACGATCGCAAGCGCCCTTTACCGCTCTATCCCCAAACGATCGCGGTCGTCACTTCCCCTCAGGCCGCTGCTTGGGGTGATATTCAACGCAGTTTGCGACAGCGATCGCCAGGACTTAAGGTCTTACTCTCGCCAACGCTAGTGCAAGGGGAGCAAGCGCCAGCAGCCATTGCGACAGCGATCGCACGGGTCGTGGCTGATGGTCGCGCTGAGTTGATCATTCTGGCGCGGGGCGGTGGGGCACGCGAAGATTTGGATTGCTTCGACGATGAGCGGGTGGTGCGGGCGATCGCCACTTGTCCGATGCCCGTGGTCACTGGTTTGGGGCACGAGCAGGATGAAACCTTGGCCGATCGCGTCGCGGATTGGGCTGCCCATACCCCAACAGCAGCAGCGACGCGAGCCGTCCCAGCTTGGACAGACTTGCGTCAAGGCTGGCAGCAACTGCGCCAACGCTTGATTCAGGCACAGCGAGAACAGTGGCAGACCTATCACCGCCAACTACAGCACTGTCAAACCCGCTTAGGTTGGCCGCTGCTCCAACGCCGCTTACAGCAAGCCCAACATCAGCAGCAATCTCTGCGTCAGCGGCTACAACAGGCCAGCCGATCGCAACTCGCTCAGGAACGCCAGCGCCTAGAGCATCTCCAGGAACTGTTGGCGATCCTCAATCCAGAATCCGTGTTGCAGCGGGGTTATGCCTTGGTACGCCGCGATCGTGCCCTGATTCGGCAGGCGCAGGATTTAGCGGTGGGCGATTGCCTCTCCCTTCAGTGGGCCGATGGCACCGCAGAAGTCTGTGTGGAAACCGTTACACCCGCACCTGAGAACCAAAGCGATCGTTAAGAGCCCGCATCTCGAACAAGGGACTGGCTAGATTGCCCAACAGGGTCAATGGATCCTGATTCTCTTGCGGGGGCTCGCGATTCATGAAGGTTTCTCGTCGTGCGTTGCTGGGTGGAGCAGCAGCTGCCGCTGGTGCGAGTGTTCTGACGCGATCGCCCCATGCCCAAGCACAGACGCGTTCGACAACAGCTGATGTCGTTGTTGTGGGTGCGGGTTATGCAGGATTGGCGACCGCGTGGCAACTGCAAAAGGCTGGGCTTAATGTTTTGGTGCTCGAAGCCCGCGATCGCGTGGGGGGGCGGGTTTGGTCGATTGACCTCAAAGGCGGCGGCTGGCTCGATTTAGGCGGTCAGTGGTTGGGAGCAACCCAAGACCGCTTTGCCGCCCTGATTCAAGAGATGGGCTGCGAAACCTATCCGACCCCTAACTTTGGCGACACCCTCTACCGAGGCGTGACCAGCAGTGGCTACTACCGCGTCAAAGCAGATGGCAGCAACTGGGAGTCGGTGCCTGGCAGTGACTTGATCGATGCAGCCGACGAACAACTGTCAGCCATGGTCGATCAGATCGACCCGAATGCACCGTGGCAGCATCCCCAAGCAGCAGTCTGGGACGGCATCACGTTTGGTCAGTGGTTGGATCAAAACGTACCGGATGCCAATGCGCGCCGCTTTCTGATTGCCAGCGTTTCCTACGCCTGCGCCAGTCCCCAAGAAATTTCGATGCTGCAACTACTGTTCATCATCCGCGCCTGTGGGGGCTTGGCGATGCTGGATGGCTTTGAGGGCGCCGCCCAGCAGGATCGGATCATTGGCGGGGCACAAGTTGTTGCGAAGCGATTGGCAGAGCGACTCGGCTCGCGCATCCAGTTCAAACAACCCGTCCGCAAAATTCGCTGGAGCGATCGCGGCGTGACCGTGTTCACCGATCAACAAGCGATCGCCGCCAAATCTGTTGTCATCGCCGTGCCGCCGACTTTAGCAGGCAGCATTGAATACGAGCCAAGCCTGCCCACCGATCGCGCCCAAATTACTCAACGCTGGCCCCAAGGCTGTGTGATCAAAGTCGGCATGGTGTTTGAGGAACCGTTCTGGCGCAAGGACGGCCTCAGCGGAGCTTCGATTGACTACGGCTCCTTAGTTGGTGAAACCGCCGATAGCAGTACCCCGCCCGAATATTCCAAACAGGGCATCCTCACTGGCTTTGTCTACGCTGAAACCGCGCGACAGGTACTGCGACTCTCCGCTAGCGATCGCCGTCAACAACTCCTGGCTTCCCTGCAAAGCCGCTTTGGCGATCGCATCCTCAAACCCGTCTTCTACCAAGAGATGAACTGGGCAATGCAGCCTTGGACCAAGGGCTGTTACGCCGGTTATCTTGCACCGGGAGCAACCTACCTGTTCAAATCCACTGTTCGCGATCCTGTCGGGCCCTTGCACTGGGCAGGGACAGAAACTGCGAGTCAGTGGCCGACGTTTATCGATGGTGCGATTCGGTCAGGTGAACGGGCAGCGCAAGCGATCCTTAGCCAGCGGTAGTGCCCACCCCTCAGAAGTTGGGCAACGTCGCCTGACTTGTCATCGCGGGAACCTTGAGATTGCCCAGCGGGCTGCGATGCTACCCAATCAAGACAGAACGGTTGGGGGTTGCAGGGCGATCGAGCTGGCTGTCTCTGCGAGTTTAGATTCGAGGAAATTTCATGTCTCAACACCTGGAAACGCTAGCGCTTCATGCAGGCCAGAAGCCTGACCCCACCACCGGCTCGCGAGCGGTTCCCATTTACCAAACCACCAGCTACGTCTTTCAGGACGCCGAGCACGCTGCCAATCTGTTTGCACTCAGGGCGTTTGGCAACATCTACACCCGCCTAATGAACCCCACCACGGATGTGTTGGAGCAGCGACTGGCCGCTCTGCATGGGGGCACGGGTGCGGTTGCCACCAGTTCGGGTCAGGCAGCGATTTTTTATGCGATCGCGGCGATTACCTCCGCCGGTCAAAACATCATCAGCACGACGAATCTCTACGGCGGCACAATCAACCTCTTCCGCCACACCCTCAAACGCTTCGGAATTGAGGTGCGCTTTGTCGATAGCAGTGATGCCAGCAATGTTGCGGCAGCGATCGATGAAAACACGCGCTTGGTCTACACCGAGTCGATCGGCAACCCCAAAGGCAATGTCGATGACTTTGAAGCGATCGCGGCGATCGCCCATGAAGCCGGTATCCCCTTCATTGTCGATAACACCGTCACGCCGCCGCCTCTCTTTAATCCCCTAGAACATGGAGCAGATATCGTCGTCCTGTCCCTGACTAAACTGGCGGGCGGCCATGGCACTTCCCTCGGCGGTCTTGTCCTCGAAAAAGGCGATTTCCCTTGGAATAACGGTAAGTTTCCCGAAATTGCAGGCCCCGACCCGAGCTACCACGGCGTGAATTTCTGGGATGCCTTTGGTAACCATCCGGGAGCCGTTGCCCCTGGCCTAGCCTACGTTCTCAAAATTCGGACTGGACTGCTGCGCGACACCGGCGCTACCCTCTCGCCCTTCAATGCCCAGCAAGTTTTGCTAGGGGTCGAAACCCTGCCCCTACGAGCTGAGCGCCACGTTCGCAATGCGCAAGCAGTGGCGGAATGGCTGGAGCAGCATCCCCTCGTGACTTGGGTGAACTATCCGGGACTCCCCAGCCATCCCGACTACGATCGCGCGCAACGTTATCTCCCCAACGGCGCGGGCGCAATCTTGGGCTTTGGTGTCCAAGGCGGACTGGAGGCTGGTAAGCGCTTTATCTCGGCGGTCAAACTCGCCTCCAATTTGGCCAACGTCTTGGATGCCAAAACCTTGGTCATTCATCCCGCTTCCACAACCCACCAACAGCTTTCGCCCGAGGAACAAGCGGCCGCAGGCGTGAGCCCTGACTTTGTGCGGCTCTCAGTTGGGCTAGAACATTTGGATGACATTTTGGCCGATCTCGACCAAGCCCTGCAGGCTTCGCAAGTCGCCTAGGTTGTTCTGTTCTGGGCTTGCGATCGCAGGCCCACCCAGTGTTTTGCTATGCCGATCATCATTCCGCAGGATTTACCGGCTCGTCGGATTTTGGACGCGGAACACGTCTTCACCTTGGGGGATGCTGATGCCCGGCGACAGGACATCCGAGCCTTGCAGGTGGTGGTGCTCAACCTGATGCCGACCAAAGTCACGACCGAGACTCAGATTGCGCGTGTCCTCGCAAACACGCCGCTGCAAGTCGAGCTGACACTCATTCACACCGCCAGCTACCAACCGACTCACACAGATCCCGAACATCTCCGCAACTTCTATCGCACCTTCGATCAAATCCGCGATCGCAGCTTCGATGGCTTGATTGTGACGGGTGCGCCGGTGGAAACCCTGCCTTGGCAAGCCGTAGATTACTGGTCGGAATTAACGACGATTCTGGATTGGAGTCGCGAGGCTGTGAGATCAAGCTTGTTCATTTGCTGGGGTGCACAAGCGGCGCTGCAGCACTTCCACGGCATTGAGAAACGCACCTTACCGGCCAAACGATTTGGCGTCTTTTGGCATCATCTCCGCGATCGCAGTTCCCCTTTAGTGCGCGGCCATGATGATGATTTCCTCGTGCCGGTCAGTCGTCACACAGAAGTCATCACAGAAGAAGTCGTGGCTCAGCCGCAGCTACAAGTGTTAGCTGAAAGCGATGAAGCAGGTCTGCATCTCCTCTGGGATGCTGCCCAACATCGAACCTATCTGTTCAACCATCCCGAATATGATGCTGACACGCTCGATCGCGAATATCGGCGCGATCGCGACAAAGGCCTCCCGATCAATCTGCCGCTGAACTATTACCCCAACGACGATCCTAATCAGACTCCCCGTGTGCGTTGGCGCAGCCATGCCCAATTGCTTTACACCAACTGGCTCAACTATGAGGTCTATCAGCCGCTGTCCTGCTAATCCCAGCTGAGCAATCGGTCTCTTACTGGCATTGAGCCAGTACCGATGAGGATGGACGACTGTCAGGTTTACCTATGCTTTCAGCCCCCCAAGAGACTGCTTTTTTGGTGAGTCGTTAGGGTGTGACGGATGTTGGCTGTTGATCCAGCGGCCAGTCTTGAACAGGCAAGTTAAGTGTTTGCAGCTGCGGTAAGAGAGCGGCACGATCGCCTATCACCAGAATCGGCATCTGATCTAGTTGAATCCAGCGCTGGGCTACTGCCTGCACATCGGCAGGGGTCACTTTCAGCAGTGCGTCTCGATAGCGCCAGAGAAAGTCTTCGGGATATTGGAAAAATTCGGTACGCAGGAGCCGCCCCAAGGTTTGGTCGGGAGATTGGAAGTTGAAAACAAAGCTATTGAGCAGGCGATCGCGGATTTGCTGCAGTTCAGCCTCACTGATGGGCTGCGATCGCACGGTGGCTAACTCAGCCCGGAGCGCTTGAATCAAGGCTGCGGTCGTGGATTCTGCAGTTTGGCCTCCTGCCACAAACAGACCCGGACGCTCAAAATTAGGCTGACCGCTGCCATAGACGCTGTAGGCAAGGCCGAGCCGCGATCGGATTTGGTTGGAGAGCCGTCCCGAGAAGCCATTGAGCAGTTCATTGAGCACTGTCAGGGCGGCATAGTCAGGATCGTCGAGGCGTCCGCCAAGGCTTGCCATCTGAACAGTACTTTGGCTGAGCTGTGGCTGGTCGATGAGATAGATAGCTGTGGCGGGTGGCGTTAGCGGCTCGGTTGGCAGGTCAGCAATCGTAGAGGTCTGAGAGGGTTGCCATTGCCCCCAAGTCGCTTGCAGGGTTTGACAGAGTGGCGCCGCTTGGAAATCCCCCACGATTCCCAACCAGAAGCGATCAGGACGGTAATAGCGTTGGTGAAAAGCGACTAAATCCTCCCGCCGTACCCGCTGCAGATCAGCAGCTGTTAGGCTCCGAGCTAAAGCATCGCTAGGTCCATAGATCAACTTGGGCAGTTCTCGACTGGCGATCGCGTCGGGACGATCGTTTTGTCGGGCCAAGACCGCTAAGCTGCGATCGCGGAGCTGCTGGAGGCGATCACTGGGAAAAGCCGGATCGGTCAGCAGCTCAAACAGGCGATCGAGCACAAAGGCAAGGTCAGGACTAAAGCTGCGAAAGCTGAGGCTAGCGACAGTAACGCCGGGACTGGATTCAAGGCTGGCAGCCCGTTCTTCGAGCTCTTGGTCGAGCCGATCGATGGGGTATGCCCGACTGCTGCCCTGACGAAGCATCGCCGCCGTGAAGTCAGCGGTTCCCCAGCGATCAGCTGAATCCAGACGGGAACCTGCATCCACTAACAGGCGGCCACTGACCAAAGGCAAGCTGCGATCTTCAAGCAGATACACCCGCAGGCCGTTATCTAAGCGGCAGCGATCGATGTTGGGTTGTTGCAGATTAGTCGCTGCGATCGCATGGGCAGGACTCTGGAGCCAGCAGAGCAGAAGTGCAATCCCAAGCAGGAGCCAGCGGCGGATCACGATGCGGCTCCTAACAGTTGCCCCACCAACTGGCGATCGCGCTGGAAGAGACGGCGAGCTGCTCGCTGCAAGTCTTCGGGGGTTAACTGCTCCAGTGCTTCCAGATCGCGGAAGAGTTGCCGCCAATCACCCGCCTCGGCCTGATATTCAGCTAGCTGCTGAGCCATGCCTGCATTAGACTCCAAGCCCTCCAGTAAATCCATCCGCAGTTGATTGCGAACGCGATCGAGTTCCGCTTGAGTCAGGGGTTGCTGCCGGAGCTGTTCCACCATAGCGGTGATAGCTTGAACAACTGTTTGCGGCTCAACACCCGGTCGTGGTGAAGCGGAGATGACAAATAGACTGGGCAGGCGATCGCCGGGGAAATTTGGAAAGGCTTGGGCCGCCACAACCAAGCGATCGCCTTCAACTAAGTTCTGGTAAAGCCGCGATCGCCGCCCTCTGCTGAGAACTTCCGCCAGTAATTGCATCGCCAGTTGATCCGGATCTCGAGCCGCTGGCATCGGATAGGCGACGACTGCCCAGGGCTGGCTGCGAGCCGTTAACGTCATCGTGCCTGCTTGAGGTTTAGCGATCGCTTTGGGGCGTGCCGGGGTGGGTCGCGATGGTTCGGCTGCAAAGTACTGGTTGGCCCAACGACGAACTTGGGTCGGATCCACATCCCCAACAATCGCGATCGTCAGGTTATTGGGACCGTAATACTGCTCAAAAAACCGCTGGACTGTGGCGCGATCGAGGGCTTCAATATCTGCCCGTTCACCGATCACAGGACGTCCGTAGGGCTGATTGGGAAAGGCTTTGGCTTTGAGGGCTTCCAGCAGCTGACTGACGGGGTCATTGTCTAAGCGCTGCCGCCGTTCTTCGAGAATGACAGCCTTTTCTTCAAAAAACTCACGGAACACCGGCTGCCGAAAACGCTCCGCTTCCAGCGCCATCCAGAGTTCAAGTTGCTGGGCTGGCAAGCTACAGAAATAGGTGGTGGCATCTGCACTGGTGGTGGCATTCAAACCCACCGCTCCGGCATTCTCGAGGCGCTGCCCAAATTCATTCTGCTGAACGTAGCGGGCAGCCTGGGCCTGCACCGCCTGAAAGCGCTGGGTCAAAGCTGTGATCTCTGCCCCCTGAGCTTGTTGTAGTTGCCGGTTAAGTTGGTCGAGTTCAGCCAGTAAGGGCGCTTCCTCAGCATAGTTGCGAGTGCCGATGGTCGTGGTGCCCTTAAAAGCTAGATGCTCGAGAAAGTGAGCAATCCCCGTCTGCCCAGGCTGTTCATCTGCACCGCCCACGGCGGCATAGGTCAGCACGGATACTACTGGAGCCTGTGGCCTCCGCATGACGATGAAGTGCAAACCGTTGCGCAACTGAAAGTCTTCAACCTGTGTCTGAGCAGCTTGCCAGTAGGGACTGAGATCGAGTGGTGCTGCGATCGCGGTGCTCTGGCTGACAACAACACACAACACAATGAGCAGCCAGAGCAGCCCGCGACGGCGCGATCGCTGAGGTGAAAGCCGGAACAATTAGCGTGAAGCCCGTGACACGGAGACTGCGTAAGTGTCGAACATCATGCCGACGACTGCGCAGGTAGAGCCAATGACCAGCAGCCCATAAAGAGGATTACCGCTGCCGAAGGTATCGCAGAAGTAACGCAAAACTTGTAAACCAGCTTGTCCCCAAGATCCGATACCGGGTAGCCAGCTCAAACTGGCCATCACCAACCACAGCACCCCCATCACCGCTAGCGGTGCAACAAAGCCCAAAGTTCCTGCAACCGCAAGCGATCGCAAAAATCGTTCAGGCAGGGGCCGAAGGAGCATGGGAGACACCAAGGGCAAGTTAGTTGCTTTCAATCTAGCGATGCCCTTCCGGAGAGACCTGAAATCGTTAAAATTCTTAAGACTTAATTAAGTAATAGTTGGCGGAACCGAAAAGCCGTTCGTATCGTGAGAAGGAATTGAAGCCAACTGTTGCAAAACGTTTGGCTCTCATTTTAGAAACACTTTATCTTGGATTTCTCCATCTTGGAGAATCGACCGGTAGCCTAAGCGGCGATCGCGGCCTATTAATTGCTGGAGAAGAGCCCTGAACAGCCTCAAGCGCTGGTTAAGTCGACTGCTGCTCGCTGTGTTGCTGGCTGGGCAGGTGGTGCTTCATCTCTTTCGTGCTCGGATCGATCCCCACAACACCCGAGAGCAAATGGCCAACGTTGGGCCATCCTCACTGTTAATCACGCTTTTGACAGGTGTCTCAGTCGGGGCCGTTTTCACAATTCAAGTGGCCCGAGAGTTCATCAATTTTGGGGCTGGCAATGTCGTGGGTGGCGTCTTGGCGTTGGCCCTGTTTCGAGAACTGGCACCAGTGCTAACCGGTGTGGTGGTGGCGGGTCGGATTGGCTCCGCCTTCGCCGCTGAAATCGGCACGATGCAAGTGACCGAACAGATTGATGCGCTGTTGATGTTGCGGACTGATCCGGTCGACTATTTGGTGGTGCCACGGACGTTGGCCTGCTGCTTGATGATGCCGGTGCTCTCGCTCGGGTTTGGCCTGATCGGCCTGTTTGCCGGCAGCTTGGTGGCGCAGTCTGCCTATGGCATTCCGCTCAGTATCTTTTTTGACGGCATTCGGAATTTTCTGGAGCCCTGGGATGTGCTGAGCAGCTTAATTAAAGCGGTGATCTTTGGTCTGGTGGTTGCAGCGATCGGGACCAACTGGGGGCTAACCACCACTGGCGGTGCTAGAGGCGTCGGTGAGTCTACGACAGGTTCGGTTGTCACTTCCCTCTTGATGATTTTTGTCTTGGATTTCTTCCTGTCGCAGTTCATGTTTAGTGGTGTGGGCGATGTCGCGCTGTGACCATCCGCCACAACAGCAATGGCAAAATAGCGAGGACAGCGATCGCGTGAGCGAAAAACATCATGCTGACTGATGTGGCAACAGCGCCAACTGTTTTACCCCTAGCCCCCAGTTATCGGCTGCCGGGCGCTGTAGTATTGGCTGCACTGCCGCTGCTGTGGCTCAATCTCTGGCTGAGTTTGGGGGTTGCCGCATTTGGGCTGTTTTTGGTCTATCAAGCAGCAACCTTGCGCTTGTTCTTTACCGCCACGGATTTAGACATTTATCGGGGCGATCGCCTGTTGCGTCGTTTTCCCTATTCGATGTGGCTGAACTGGCGTATTTATTGGTCGCCGCTGCCGGTCCTCTTCTACTTTCGCGAGACTGAAAGCATTCACTTTCTACCGATTCTGTTTGATAGTCGCGGTCTACGGGCAGCGCTCGAACAGTTTTGTCCGGCTCGGTAGTTGTCGTTCCTAGGGTTTTCCATGCTGCCAGACGATTTCTCGGTATTACCCCCAGAACCAGAGACACCGCCGGTGTTGTTGCCAGAGCTGGGACGAGATCCTGAAGCGGTGGCTGAACCGACACCCGAGCTGTTCACCCCCGTTGAGGTCACTCCGAGGGAGGAAACCCCACCGAGCGCCAGCATTGATGACACCCCGACTGCTGAAGATGCTCTGCAGCGATTGACCGCGATCGCCCTTGCAGATCTGGAAGCCCGCCAAGCCGCGTTGCTGGCCTCCATTGAAAAGCTAGAGCAGCGGCGCGATCGCATTCAGCAGGAAATTCGCAGCAGCTTTGCCGGCAAATCGCAGGAGATCGCTGTCCGCGTTCAAAGCTTTAAAGACTATCTCGTCGGTAGCCTGCAGGATTTGGCAGCCACGGCTGAGCAGTTGGATTTAGTCCCGCCACAACCGATCGCAGCGCCGGAAGTAATTGCACCACCACCGGCACCTCCCGAGCAGATGGTGCCATTGCGCCCCGGTTTTGCAGACCCAGAATTTGCACCGGAGGCAGAACTGATCGAGCAAGAACTCAATCGCTACCGCCAGTCGCCAGACTACTACGGTCAACCGTGGGTGCTGCGTCGCACCTTTGAAGCGGTGCATGAAGAGCCTGTCCGCGACTGGTTTTTTACCGCTGGTGGCCGCGGGGCACTCCGTAGTTTTGGCAGCCGTCAGCAGAATGTCTTGATTGCTTCCGCGGTGATTTCCGTGCTCAACCACCTCTATGGTGAGCGACTCGTGCCGCTGATTTTGGCCAGTACCCCCGAACGGCTTGGCGAATGGCGGCGAGGTCTACAGGATTGCTTAGGGCTTTCGCGGGAAGACTTTGGCCCAAATCAAGGCATCACGCTCTTTGAGTTTGCCGATGCACTTGTTCAGAAAGCAGAACGGATTGAGGAGCGCGGCGATCTGCCCCTGATCATCATTGATGACGGTGAGGAGAGCGTTAGCCTGTCGCTGCTGCAATTCCCGCTTTGGTTGGCTTTTGCACCCGATCCCCGTCAACCTAGCTACGACCTGTTCTGATCCAAGCTCGGGCGATCGCTCAGAGAGGGTCGCCAATAGCGGCGCAATCCCCAGAGAATCACTAGTTGAAAGGGAACGAGGGCGAGAAACTCGCGCGCGACGACTGGCCATTGCAACTGTGAGAGAGCAACGAAGTAGACGCCTCCCATGACTAGCAAGAGACTGCGATTAATCAGGAAACGAGATTTCATAGGACGCCCAAGTTAAAGAGGAGCGATCGCCCAAGGTGGTGGCCAACTGCCCGCTTGCCAACTGATCCACAAGCGAGTGATGTAGTAGATCAGTAGACCCACTAAGAGTGGTAGCCCAATTTTGCGAATAAGCGATCGCCAAGGTAGGAGCGATCGCCCTCGCCACAGTTCAGCTGCCCAGATTAAACCTGCTGCCAGACTGGCAATCAGTAGAGGCGGCCCAAACGCATGAAATTGAACAGCTGTTGCCCAATCACCACGCCCAGTGGCTGCGAGCGATCGCGTCATGCCACAGGTAGGACAGGGCAAACCTGTAAGCGCTAAGAGTGGACAGGTCCATTGCAGTGGCAGGCGATCGCGACCGTAGAGTGCCGTATACAGCGCTCCACCCCCGAGGAGGAGCAAGCCTACCTGCCGTTGCTGTCGAAATTTTCGACTAGAACCAAGGCTTGCGACCCGTGATGTAGATCGCTTCGAATTGCTCATCAGTCTTGGTCAGGTAGATGATGCCTTCAATGATGCCAATGATGCTCATGACAGGCGCCAGAAAACCACAGCTGAGGATGGAGACCAAAAGCATAATGATACCTTCGGTGGTATAGCCCAAGACAAATTTGTGAATGCCCAAGGCACCCAGAATGATGGCTAAAATACCAGCCAAAATTTTCTTGCTATTGGCTTGATTGTTCGATGGTGATGTCGTCATTGGGATGGGCTCAAGCTGAGAAAGAAGTTTCTTCCTTATTCAAGCATCTTCTGAAAAATTGGCAATCCCAATAATGTCTTCATAGGCTGCTGCGATCGCACAAACAGACCAAGGAATTGTGAACAGTAAACCAAGTCCACAGGGAATAATGCCAGCGATATTAATTAATGTAAGAACAATCAAAAAGCCGAAAAAGGCAAACCACTGCTGAGTAACCAGCTTGCAGCTAAACTCTAAAGCCTGCCAAGGCTCGAATTGGCGCTCTGCTACTAAAGGGATCGCAAAAAGATAACCAACGCTTAAATAAATACCAGGAATGACCAACAGGACAAAGCCGATCACTGTTAATGCGCTGATCAGCAAAGACGTGAGGAAGAAGGGCAGAAAACAATTAAAGCCGCGAAAGAAATCCCCAAACTCGATACGTTGCTGCTTGATTATTTTGAATGCAACTAAAAAAATCCTGCTGACAGTGGTCCATTGACGATTAGTTGAATTGCTCCCCCAGGACCCAATCGTGGCACCGTATTGTCATCTCCTGCAAAGGCGCCATCGATGCCAGCTAAGACTGCGTAAATGATGCCAACGACTAAAAGGTAAGCAATAAAGAGTCCGATATTTGCCTTGAAAATCTCCCAGCCTCGCGAGAGATACGCGCCAAGGCGAAACTCATAGTGGCGCTCCAGCAGCTCCTCATGACTGGACCCAGAGCCAGAGGTCATCGCGATCGCAGGGGAAGTTGACGTTTCGAGTATCGGGGCGATCGCCGGAGATTTTGCTCTTCTTAAGAAAAATTCAGGCTCAAGCGTGTTGGTCTAGCGCCTGCTCCAGTGTTTGCAAGCGTTGATAGGCGACCGCGAGGCAGCAATAAAACAGCGGCAGAATCACTACCAAGCCCAGACAACAGGTAACGATCGTGATCGCACTACTCACCCCTGTCCAGACAGTCATCCCAACAACCGCTGGTAGCCAATGCGATCGCACCATGCGCAGGCTGCGTTGCATGGCTGGCCAAGCCCGTAGATGGCGATCGGCAATCAAAAGGAAGGTGAATTGATAGCCAATCATCAGGTAGCAAAAACTGACGAAGCCGATCAGACCCAAAGCACTGCTGCTGATGCCGATCGCGATCGCAATGTTGCGATTGACCTCCCACCAGCTCCATAGTCCAACAACCCCAATCAGCCAAGGACTCCAGCAGATTAGGGCGATCGTACTGATCCAAGTCACGGCCCAGAAGGACTGCCAAAACAGGAAGGGGTGCTGAAAGCCAATCCAGAAGTCACTAAAGGGGCGATCGCGATCGCGGAGCCGCTGCCAAATTCCCCAGTTCAAACCCAAGGTCAGGGGGCCAATAAAGAAGGGGAGCGCTAACCAGCCAAGGATTGGTAGGCTTTGCAAGCCACTTTGAATCAGTAAGCTGACTGCCGAGAAACCCAGCAATTCAGCCGGATATTGCTGAAACAGTTGCCAGCCTTCTTGCCAGAGCGATCGCAGTTTGAGTGGAGTCATCAGAGTTTCGCGATTGCCAGTCGCACTCAATAAAAAACGGCCCCCGCAGGAGCCGCTTTGATTGTGCATCAGAGGCTGTAATTAAGCCGCATCAATCGGTTTGTATTCAGCCGGAGCCAAAGCATTACCGCGCAGCAGGCTGCCCAGCGTTTTGGCCGTGATTTTCAGCTGCACCAAGGGATTCGCCGGCACAACAGTCTTGTAGAGGTAGCTGTCAAAGGTCAGTCGCTGCACGTCTTTGTCGTCGCACATTTCCACAAAGGCTTCGCGGGTGGCATCGGAGCGATAGAAGACGGTTTGTAGCAAGTCCAGCACTTTGTAGGTGGTGCCGTACTTCTTATCCCAGCGGCGCAGATACTGTTTCAGATCCGCTTCGGTGGGGATACGAGCGCCATTGTTGGAGGTTTCAACAATCGTTTCAGCGCACATCCGACCCGATTTAGCAGCGAAGTAGATGCCTTCACCCGAAGACTTGGTGACGTAGCCTGCCGCGTCGCCAACCAGTGCAGCCCGACCAACAACCCGACGCGGACGCGGATGCTCGGGAATGGGGTGCGCTTCGACTTTGATGATCTTGCCGCCTTCCAAACGGTTCGCTGCCCGAGCGCGAATGCCCGCTTGCAATTTCTTGATCAGGCGTTGGTTGACGTGCATCGTGCCTGTGCCGACCGCTACGTGGTCGTATTTGGGGAAGACCCAAGCGTAGAAGTCGGGCGAAACGTCGCCACCGACGTACATTTCCGCCAGATTTTCGTAGTAGTGCATCTTGTCTTCGGGCAGACGGATGCGCTCTTGGAAAGCGATCGCGTAGTTGTAATCGCCTGCATCAATTGCCTTAGCAATCCGTGAGTTGGCACCGTCAGCACCAATCACCACATCGACTTCGAGGGTCGTAGCAATGCCTTCCAAGCTGCCGTTGGAGTGGTCAGCGTAGTGCAAGACGTAGGGATCACGATCGCCCTTTGGTAGTTCCAAGCGGAAGAGCGTACCGTTGATCAGCTTGGCACCCAGACTGGCAGCGCGATCGCGCAGAAAGCCATCCAGCACTTCCCGACGGGTCATGCCAATGTACTCGTCCTCGTTGTCGAGGTTGATGTTGACCTCGCGGTTGGACGGCGAAATCATCTTCATGTTGCGTACGCGACGATCGATGATCTCCGCCGGTAGGTCAAACTCGCTGACCATGCAAAGCGGAATCGCACCGCCGCAGGGCTTTGCGTTGTCTAACTTGCGTTCGATCAGATAAGTTTCAATGCCGGCTTTGACGAGCGTTTCCGCCGCACAAGATCCCGCCGGTCCGCCGCCGACCACAGCCACCCGAAGTGCCAACGCTTTGCCCTCTAACGTTTTCTGGCTACAGGTTGGGATCCTATCACGGGCATTTTGCTGTCCCCGACTGGCCTTTTACCTCTGTGTCAAAGCTGAAACAGACGTTAACAGAACGAGAGATTTTCCCTTGGTGACTCTATGGCGATCCCAGAGAATCGCCGCGATCGCAATGCTCAGTGGCGTCCGTCCCCTCCAGGGTCACAGTCGCACTTGAGCTGGCTAATCCCTTGGGGTCCGTCGGGGTCAGCGATAGACTAGAGGCCAGCGATCGATTGCCCTGTTTGGTGATTCGCTGTTGTCTTCTGAAAACCTGTGACTCGTCAACGATCCGCACTCCGGCCTTCTGATCGGCGTCTCAATTCCCGACAACTGCGGCGCAATTCTGTGCAGTTGGGGCGAGCACTGTCTGCGCGATCGCAGCATCGAGTGGGGCAATGGTTTAAGTGGTTGCGCCCAGGACTGCTGATCAAACGCTGGATGTTGCTGAGCATTTTGGGCTTTTTTGCTGCCCTTCTCGGCGCGGCAATTTGGGCTGACCTAACGCCGGTCTACTTCTTGCTGACAACGGTGCAACGCGGCCTCGGCTTTGTGACCCAATTGTTGCCCAACTATTGGAGTGGGCCTCTGCTGCTAGGCATTGGCCTGCTGCTGCTCTACCTGGGTCAGTCGCGAACCGTTGGCTCAATTACTGAAGCACTGCGGCCAGAGCAAGAAGAAGAGCTGGTGGATGTGCTGCTCTCACACCGACGACTCAGCCGTGGTCCTCGGATCGTCGCGATCGGTGGAGGTACCGGTCTCTCAACACTGCTCCGTGGTTTAAAGCAGTACAGCACCAATCTGACGGCGATCGTGACGGTTGCTGATGATGGCGGCTCCTCGGGACGCCTGCGCCGAGAGATGGGGGTTCAGCCTCCTGGCGATATCCGTAATTGTCTGACGGCACTAGCCAATGAAGAAAAACTGCTGACGGAACTGTTTCGCTATCGCTTTGCCAGTGGCGATGGTTTAGTCGGCCATAGCTTCGGTAACCTCTTTCTGACGGCGATGACTGCTGTCACTGGGGGCGACTTTGAGAAGGCGATCGCAGCGAGTTCCAAGGTGCTCGCGGTGCAGGGGCAAGTTTTGCCGGCTACTCTCTCAGATATGCGCCTCTGGGCAGAATTGGAGGACGGTCGCCGCATTGAAGGCGAGTCGCAGATTACTGAAGCGGGTGGGCGCATCGTTCGTCTGGGCGTCACCCCTGCGGATCTCCCGGCTCTACCTCGCGCTCTGGAGGCGATCGCGGCAGCGGACTACATCATCATTGGCCCTGGGAGCTTGTTTACCAGCATCATTCCCAACTTGCTGGTTCCGGCGATTGCCAAAGCCCTCGCGGAGAGTTCTGCTTACCGAGTCTATGTCTGCAACATCATGACCCAGCCCGGTGAGACCTTGGGCTACACCGTGGCTGACCATATTCGCGCGATCGATTCCGTCTATCCAGAGCCGCTGTTTGATGCGGTCTTGGTTCAGCGCCAGCCTCCTTCCGAGGCGGCAGTGCAGCGCTATGCGCAGCAGAACTCCCAGCCTGTGCAGATCGATCGCGATGCTGTGCTGCAACTTGGACGGCAAATGATCCTGGCTAACGTCATGGAAGAGGATCCGCAAACACACTGTGTGCGTCATCAACCAACGCGCTTGGCGGCTGCTCTGATGCGTTGGTATCGCCATGCCGCGAAGTAACCTTTGTCTGACAGGGCTCTTACAGGGGATGTCTTAATTGCTCTGAGCTTCGATCTTTTCCAGTCTCTAAGCCAATGCGATTTTTCTTGCCGGATGCCACTGCTACGACTGAGTTTGGAGTCCTGTTAGGACGGAAGCTTTTGGCCAGCAGCACGCTCCTGCTGGAGGGCGACTTGGGGAGCGGTAAAACAACGCTGACCCAGGGAATTGCCCAAGGTCTAGGCATTGTGGATGCGGTGGTCAGTCCTACCTTTACGCTGGTCTGCGAGTATTCTGAGGGCCGTTTACCTCTCTATCACTTCGATCTCTATCGATTAACGACTGCGGATGTGGCGCGCCTGCTGCCCGAACTCTACTGGGAGGGGGTGGAGTTTGAGCCAGGCCTGGTGGTGATCGAGTGGCCCGATCGCCTGCCCTATCGTCCGGCTGCCTACTGGGACTTACAACTGACCCCAATGCAGGATCCCGAAGGACGCCAGCTGGTACTGACCCCAGTCGGTCAAGATGCTGAGACGGTGACGGAATTGCAAACGCAACTAGCGGCCCAGTTCACAGTAATGCCTGAAGCTGCCGAATCGTGATTTGGCTGGTGCGTTCCCACGAGAACTGCTGCGATCGCGCTAGGGCCGCAGTACTCAAACGCTGTTGTAGCCCAGGCTCCTGAGCGACAGCCTGCATGGCTGCAGCGATCGCTGCGGGTTGGGACGGATCAAAGTACAGCCCAGCATCGCCGACTACTTCTGGTAAAGAGGCGCGATCGGAGACAAGTACCGGCGTTCCGCAGGACATCGCTTCCAAAACCGTCAATCCAAAGCCTTCCCAGAGGCTGGGATGCACGAGGGCGATCGCTTGGTTGAGGATGATGGGCAGCTGCTCGCGAGGCACATAGTTTTTGAACTTCACGACTGCTGTCAGCCCTTGCGCCTCGAGCTGGGCTTGAATCACGGGCAGAAAGCGACGGTCCACAGGCCCAACAATCCAGAGCTCACAATCCAATTGCTGTTGCACCATCGCAAATGCCTCAATCAGACGCTGCAGATTCTTGTAGGGATTGAGGCGACCAACATAGACAAAATAGTTACGGCGATTGAGCCGAAGAGGTCGAAACTGCTGGCGATCGCAGGCTAAAGGCGTGATGGTCACGTGCTGGTCTGGAACGCGAAAGAAGGTTTGTAAATCCTGAGCCGTAGCGTGGGAGTTACAGAAAATATGGGTTGCTTCGTTGAGTAGTGCTGGCAAATAGTGACGGAAATAAAGTGAGGAAAAAGAATGGTTGGGAAACCGTAACGGAATAACGTCATGGACCATGATGACTTTACGAATAGATCGCCCGAGCGGCGCTTCAGGGATCGGCGAAAAGAGCAGTCGGCTGCCCAGGTTCCGATAGATTTTCCCTAACTGGGTCTGGGTCCAAATCAACCGTCGTAGGTGTCCCTGCAGTCCTTGGATTGCGGTCATGTTATCGGGGATCCGCAGGGTTGTTGCGCCATCCAAACCGTAGGGAGCCAGCAACACTGGGTGGAGCGTCCGCGCTAAGTGAGGAACGAGTTGCAGCCCATAGTGACTCAAGCCTGTAGCCTCTCGATTGAGATAGGCCAGGTTGATCAGCAACTCCGTCGAGGCTGGAATGAGACCTCCGATCGACACCGCTGTTGTGGGGTGGGAAGTTGGCATGTCACCCGCCGGAGCGCAAGAGAATTTCGACCCACCTTAGCCGATGCTGGGATCAGGGATGGCACAATGAGCCGAAATAAGAGCAGCTTGTTGGCATGCGATCTTCTACCCAGTGGTTGGGAACATTAGCGACCCTTGGCTTCCTGTTGGGGGCCATCAGCGGGGGCGTTGTTCTGCCGACTGCTGCTTTCGAACTGCCGCAGCCACCGATCGCGCAGTCTTGGCCCCTCAAGTCTGCGATCGCGGCGGCGGGACTTACCGTGATTGGCCTGCAGGTCGCGGCACGGCGCTAGTCAGCCATTAGGACTGGCGATCGCCGTCTAGAGCAGTGGCCCGATTGCAAACCCTAGCCCAATTCCCACCAGCACTACCTGCCAAGTGGGTCGTTTCCAGCGCACGAGAGCTACAAGATTACCGGCAAAGAGCAACAGGCTGAACAGCAGAATCGACAGCTGATCGCTCTGTAGAGAAGGACGGGCTAAAGGCCAAAGGGTCGCAGCGATCGCACCGAGTACGGCGGGACTGACCCCGCGCAGAAATTGCTGAATGCCTTGGTTTTGCCGCAATCGCTGTAAAAGTGGTGCGGCCAACAGAATAAACAGAAAGGAAGGCAGAAAGATCCCGAAGGTAGCCGTTGCTGCCCCGCTCAAACCTGCGACTGCAAAGCCAATGAAAGCCGCAGTTAAGACAACAGGCCCCGGGCTAAGTTGGCCGATCGCGACGCCATCGACAAATTGCTGGGCTGTCAGCCATTGCCATTGCTGCACAACTTGTTGCTGGAGCAGGGGAATAATCACCAAGCCACCCCCAAAAACGAAGGTGCCTGTTTCCAAGAAGAAGCGAAACAGCGGACCACTTCGTTCTGGCCATTGGGACCAGCCCCAGAAGTCAGTGGGGCCGATCGCAGCCGGTAAGAGGGGAAGCCAAGCAGCCTGCGATCGTTTCGCCCACAGCCAACTGATGGCTCCGGCCAAGACTAGGACGAGGAATACAGGGATGGCCTCACTCAGCGTCAGGATCAGTGCTGCGATCGCCAGACCCCAGTGCAGCGGCTCTTTTAGCACCCGTTGGCTGAGACGGAGACAGAATGCGGTAATAATCGCAGTGATTGCTGGTGCGGCACCCAGAAACAGATCTTGGACAGTAGGAACCGTTTGAAAGCGAAAGTAGGCCCAAGCCAAGGCCACCACGATCGCAAAGGCTGGTGCAATAAAGCAAACGCCGCTGACCACACCTCCCAGCCATCCCGCTCGGCGATAGCCGATGTAAATGCCCATCTGGGTCGATGCAGGTCCCGGCAGCATCTCACAGAGCGCCACCCCTTCGCTAAATTCTTCGGGCGTTAGCCACTGCCGATGTTGAACGACCGCCTCTTCCATCATCGCGAGGTGAGCTTGGGGACCCCCAAAACCCACGGTTCCCAGAGTAAGGAAGAGAGCAGCAAGTTCTAGCAGGGGTGAGCGATCGGCCATGACAGTCCAGCAGGGGGCGCTGTTGGAGGCTAAACCGATCGCGATCGCGCTGTCTGTCCCCTAGCCAACGTCGTCATGGGACGGGCGTTAGGGTGCCTGTTGAGTCAACAACACCTGCAGCTCAGGCGTAGCGATCGTGGTCGTTCCCGTAGTAGGCAAGAGGCTGGCGGGTTGGCCCCGCAGGGTTTGATCAAGGAAGGCTAAAGTCAACCCCTGGAAGAGACGATTACCAGCGGCTTGGCTAGGGCCAATTAGCTCCGGCGGCAAGTTAATCTGAAACCCCTGCGGTTGCTGGGAGTTGGGTGGTAGCACCGTGAAATGGGTGCCATTGACGGCTAAGGCCAGCCACTTTTGACGACTCCCCAGCTGTTGGAATGCAGCCACGGCCTCGGGCTTCAGTGGAGTGACCACATCACGGCTTCCGCCCCAAATTAACGTCGGGACTGTCACCTGTGCCAGACTGGCTGGCCCAAACACATCACTGGATAGGCCATCGGCTGCGACCGCTGCCACAATTCGCGGATCGCTCAGGCTATAGCTGGGTTGCGGCAGGTTGATGGCAATGCATTGGAGCAGTGTCGAGAGATTGTTGCGGAAGCGATCGAGCGGCTCACATTGTTGCCGAGCATTGACAGGGCTCAGGGGGGCACCTGCAACAGCGATTGCGCCATAGCCTCCGTAGGAATGACCGATCACCGCTGCTTTCTGGGTTTGAACCCGTGCTGCGATCGTCCGTGTTGCAGCCAGCTGATCGAGCACAAACCGAATATCCGTGGGAATGTCCAGCAGGGCTTGCGGGCCAGGTGGGCTACTGATGCCAACCAAGATGTTCTCAAATGACTGGGCACTGGTGGTCACATGCTCGGGAACAGCGACTGCGTAGCCATGGGAGGCCAGATGACGAGCTAGGTAGGCAAAGGTCTGACGACTTTCCCCCAGCCCATGGGAAATGACCACGAGGGGTAGATTCTGAGTCGTTCCGCTGGGCAGGTAGACATCGGTGGGGACGGGCCGATTGCGCTGAGGATCCTGCCAGTTCAAGGTCTGCACCTGAACTGCATTAGGGCCAGGCGACTGATAGCGCTGTTGCAGGTTGGCATCTGCTGGCTGACTACGTTGCTGAATGCGGTTTACGATCGCTTCAGTCGCCAGCAGCTGGTCATTGAGCTGCTGAAGGTAGGTCAGAAATACATTGAGGTCGAACAGCAGCGTCTCGGCTGGGAAGGACTGAATCGCGCTGAGGAACGAGAGTCCCTGGGGTGACTGTGCTGCTGTGATGATCGCCGTGGCGATCGCTGGATCTGTTAGGGAAACTGCTGGCTCAGCCCGAATTACGTTCGAGAGCCGGGTCAGGAAGATGCTGAAGGTATCGCCCCGATTGACGATTTGCTGGATCGATTGCGGCGAGATCGGGACGGGTGATGTCAGGGCTTCGCGGATGGACTGTTGAACTTCCGGTGAAACCAAAGTTAACAGTGCCCGCAGGTCGGACCCGACAGGGCGTCCTTGGGCAAAGTTATTGAGGTCATTGACCGAGATAGTGATGTCTGTACCGGCCCAACGGACCGTAATGTTTTCGGCAGCTTGTCCAGGGATTGCCGTGAGGATAGCCGCTCCGAGCCCCATCACGGTACTGAGCAGCGGTGCGAACCAAGACCGGGGCTTAAACATCGTGTAACTATCCTTGGTGGCATGGAGAAGCGGGGGCTCAGCGATCGCTAACCTGCGCAATTCAGCCTAGAGCAGCTGGTTTCCTGAACCTCTCGCTAGTTAAAAGTTAGAGTGCGCTCACTGGAATTCAAGCGATTCGCAAGAAAATCGTGACATTCTCAGCTGCAGCAATCGCCTTGCCGTTAGCGCTTCAGCATCAGGTAGTAGAGTGCACCGGGACCGTTGACAGCACCGGCACGGGCTTTGGCAATTGCCCCCGTGCCCCAAAAGACATCGACTCGACCATAGCCACGAATCGCGCTGCCTGTATCTTGATCGAGGACATAGCGATAAGAAAGCCCAGCCCGATCGCCCGCCAAGGGTGCTTTGATCAGGGCCAAAGCTGCTGGGGGAAAAAGCGTCTTATCCGTGGCGATTGAGCGGCCAGGCGTCAGCGGCTGGCTGAGGCTGCCTGTTGCAGCTGCCCCTGCGGTTGGCTTGAAGAAGACAAAGCGATCGTTGCGAGGCAGGTAGTCACTGAGGCGATCGGGATTGGCAGTGAACCAATCAATTAGCTTGCCGAGGGTCAGGCTTTCGGCGCTAAAGATTCTATCCCGCACGAGTTCTTGACCAATGCTGCGGTAGGGGTGCTGGGTCGCACCGGCGTAGCCGATCGTGAATTCACGCCCGTTGGTTAACTGCAGGCGGGCCGAGCCTTGGACATGGACGAGGAAAGCAGAGAGGCGATCGCTGAGCCAGACGAGTTCTGTACCCGCCAAGGGACTGCGAGCGCCCAATAGACCATCCTCCCCTTCGATTTGCCGCCGCGTCAGGTGGGGCTGCGGCCAGCGATCGAGGTCAACTGGCCGCCGGTAGAGGGGATAGCGATAGGTGGCGGTGCGGGTCAAGCTAGCGGGATAGACCGCTTCGTAGTAAGCCGTGAAATCAACGCGCTGGTTTTCGTCTAGGCCAGGGGATTGCCAGAGTTGAAACTCTCTGCGGATGGCGGTTTCAAACGCTGCCGCATTGCGACTGGTCTGGAGCAGTTGCCGAAAGCGCTGCAAACTACGCTGCACCCAGCGGCGATCGGGTTGGTTCGCCGGACGATCGCGGTAGGCTTTCTCAGCTGCAGGGGTGGACAACCAAGCCAGGCTGCGGTCAATCGCAGTAATCATGGCCTGGCGATCGCGAGCCGTTTGCCAGAGCCCTGTGTCTTGACCTACCGGCCACTGCGCACTGAGACGGAGTCCTGAGTCGGTGACTGTTGCCGCGGGTGCGGGCTG
The DNA here is from genome assembly GCF_003846445.2 of Synechococcus elongatus PCC 11801. Classification (NCBI taxonomy): domain Bacteria; kingdom Bacillati; phylum Cyanobacteriota; class Cyanophyceae; order Synechococcales; family Synechococcaceae; genus Synechococcus; species Synechococcus elongatus. Next base: position 2,331,900 of record NZ_CP030139.2, read on the forward strand.
TGTGACCGCCGGTTGTATCCAGCGATCGCCGCCGAGGACACCCAAGAGTATGAGCCCCAGTAGTACTTGCGATCGCATGTCTCGACCTTCGCGTCAGAAATCGCCGTTAGTCTAGCAAGCAGGTTGCCTGGGTTTGAGTCGATCGCCCATTGCCTGCTTCGACCGCTTCGCGAGACAGTGGACAGCGGATCACAGGTCAATCACTGCCATGGGTACAGCACCGGGAATCATTGGACGGGTTTTGGCCCCGGCGATTAAGCTCTGGCTGCATAGCCAAGCCACGATCGCACAGCTGGATCTCCAGATTGGCGGCGGCAGTCGTCAATTGCTCGGGGGAACGATTCCCGATGTCGCGATCGCAGCCCAAGGCATTGTCTACCAAGGACTCTGTCTGGAGCGGATGTCCTTACTGGGTTCCGAGATTCGCGTCAATTTGCCCCAGATGGTGCGCGGACAGGCCTTTCAACTGCTCCAAGAAATTCGCATCCAAGCAGAAGTCCAACTGCTGGAATCCAACTTCAATGACTCGCTGGCATCCGAACTGTGGCAGCAAGCGCTTTGGCAAATTCTGGGCGATTGTTGGCAACAGCTAGGTCTATCGCTTGAACAGCTTGCAACCCAGCTCCAGTTTCGACTTCGCCCCGATCGCCTGCATTTACAATTCGCCCCAGAAACAGAACTGTCCCTGAGCCTCGACCTCGCCGATCCGCAGACCCTGCGCCTGCATAGCCCGCAGTGGCAGTCAGCCAGCCAGCCCGCACCCGATTTGCAGTGGTTGGAGTCCTATGCGATTGCCTTGGGGGAGGATGTGGCGATCGCCAGTCTGGTGATCAGCGAAGGTCAAGTCGATCTGACCGGTGAGTTTCGGGTTCTCCCCACCGTGGCCTAGCGCAACAGCGGCAAGAGCAGCGTCACAAAGTAGTACATCATCGGCGCGGTAAAGATGTAGCTATCGGTGCGATCGAGGATCCCGCCATGACCGGGAATGATTTGACCCGAATCTTTGACACCGGCATCCCGTTTCATCATCGATTCGGTTAAGTCGCCCAGCAGGCTGCAGCCACCGATGATCAGGCCCAGTCCCAAGCCCGTCAGCAAGGGGTAGGGCCAAGCCAACGAGAAAGCGCCGATCGTGGCGACAGTCATGCTGCCAAGCAAACCAGAGATGGCTCCCTCCACAGTTTTCTTGGGGCTCACCTGCGTCAGCTTGGTGCGTCCCCACCAACGCCCCATGAAATAGGCACCGATATCAGCTGCCCAAATGCAGAGGAACGCCAAGAGGAGCAGCGCCAACCCCGGTGGCAATTGGTTGAACGGTAGCCAGCGATCGGGCCAGAAGCCCCCGAGCGGCAGGTTACTGCTGGCAGCCGCTCCGAGCGATCGCAGTCGCACCCAGTAGCTGGGCAAATAGCCGGTGTAGAACAAACCCAGAATCGAAGCGGCAATATCGGCAATGCTGGAGGGTTTGGGCTTAAATTGCAGCCAAGCACAGATCAGAATGGCCGTTACCGGTAGGATCGCGTCGGTGAGTGCAGGATTCAGATTAGCGACAATCAGCAGCAGCTGGCTGACAACCAAGGTTGTACGTGCCGCTGGCATCATGCCCTTCAGGCGAACCAGCTGAAAATATTCTTCGAGGCCAAGGTAGACCATGATCCCGAGGCCACAGGTGAAATACCAGCCGCCCAAGGTCAGCAATCCCAGAGCGATCGCGATCGCCACCGTGCCACTGAGAATGCGGGTCCAAGGCATGAGGAGAAATAGTCCGCCAATTGTTTACTGTGGCACAAGGACTGATGACTGTTTCAAAATTGCGGCAGAGAGATTCAGAACCAACCGGTATGTTGCTGAGACCGGATCCATCAGGCTGGGCGAGAGTCTGATCTTCTGATCTCGACCTGCACCGTTCCATTGCGAATGGAAAAGAGCGCGATCGCTCTCCTTCAATCCCACCGTGCAAGGAAAGCACCGCAGTAGAATGGGCATCTTGACCCTTTCGCGCTGCTCTGCTGCATGGCCCCAGCCAAGCTTTCTCCTGCTGATAAGCAAGCGTTGATCGAGCGCTTTCGCAAAACCACCGATCCGATCGCCGCTTTGGCCGAACAGTTTGGGGTCAGCGTCAGCACGGTGTCGCGGATTTTGCGGGGCAGTTTTCCGCCCAAAGAATACGAGCAGTTGCGCGAGCGCCGCAGCAAGTCTGCGGAGAGTCCAGCAGAGGCTCCCGACGCTGAAACAGTCGCCCCAGCAGCTGTCAGCCTGTCTGAAGCAACACCTGTTGGTGCAGCAGCCGTCACAAGCGAGCCAGACGAAGAAACTGCAGCTGAGACCGCACCGACAACAGAGTCAGAGGCAACGAGCGCTGGCCGTCGTCGCCGTCGCCGTTCAACAGCAGCGACTACTGCCGAGACTGGCGCGAGTGAGGAAACTGACAATCCCCAACTCGCTGAGGTCAGCACCCCAAGCCCAGAATCAGCCGACTCCGTAACCGTCACCACGGCGGCTGAGCCAGCACCGACCCCTACTGACTTGCCAACGCCAACAACCGATCGCCCGCGCCCCATTCTCAAAACAGCGGCTGCCGATACGGCCAACCCATCGGTAGCATCCACCGAGCTGCCAGATGAAGATGAAGATGAACTGGTCGAGACTGCCAGTACCCCCGCCATCGATTTGGAATTGACGGCCGACGACCTGCGAGGTGGCGGCGCTGCAATCGAGGATGCGGATGAATTTGGGGAAGATGACAGCGAGGAAGATGAACTCGCTTTTGATGAGGAAGAGTTAGGAGCAGAAGGCGAAAGCGATCGCACGGAAGCACCTGCCACCTTAGAACTATTGCCCTTGGGCATCGCCCCCTTGCCGCGTACCAGCTATGTCGTTGTCGATCGCACAGCGGATTTAGTGACTTGTTCGCTGACAACACTGACTGAATTGGGAACCGTCGAAGCGGATCAGGCTGAAGCACAAGCCTTGCCACTGTTTGACAACCCCCGCACAGCGAAACGCTTTTGCAAGCGCAATCAACGAGTGATTAAACTGCCCGATAGTCAGGTCCTGCTCAAGACAACCCGCTGGCTACAAGCCAAGGGCATCCATTGCTTGTTGATTGATGGTCAAGTTTATTCCCTGGACTGATCAGTTCAGTCCGTTGGAAGAACTCTCAAAAGTTGTGATTAGTAATGCATGGGCCATCGATGTTTCTTTGGCTAACTTTGGCATTTGAGAACTCTAGCCAGTTATGAAATATCGAACCAATTAAATCTTCACCACCCCTTGAATTCCCCATGAGGAATCGATCTTCTAGCTATTTTTTAGCGACACCTGAATTGAGCACAACGGCAATGATTCACGATGAGTGGTTCATTTGTAATTGAGATTCGCAGTGCCAGAGCGATCGCAAGATCAAGCCTCGGTCATTTGCTTTTATGCTGGGGAAGACTGCTGTTTGAATGCTTCTCCTAGGATTTTCAATGCCGCGATTTGCCCTGCTCAGTGTTTCCGACAAAACGGGTCTCGTTGACTTTGCCCGTCAACTGGTCGATCGCTTTCAGTTTCAGATCGTCAGTAGTGGCGGCACTGCTAGGCAACTCCTGGAAGCCGGAATCCCCGTAACAAAAGTGGCTGAGCATACGGGCTCACCCGAGATTTTGGGGGGTCGCGTCAAAACCCTGCATCCCCGCATCCACGGGGGGATTTTGGCACGTCGCGATCGCGAAGATGATCAAGCCGATCTCGCAGCGAACAACATCCAGCCATTTGATTTGGTCGTCGTCAATCTCTATCCCTTTGAGGCGACGATCGCTCGTCCCGAGGTGACGTTGGCGGATGCAATCGAGCAAATTGATATTGGTGGCCCAGCAATGGTGCGAGCCTCGGCCAAAAACCATGCCCATTTGACCATCCTCACCAATCCCAGCCAGTACGAGCCCTATTTGACGGCCTTGGCAGACGGAGAGGGCCAGATTCCCTTGACCTTCCGCCAGCAGTGCGCCCTAGCAGCGTTCCAACATACAGCGGCTTATGATGCCGCGATCGCAACCTATTTAGCTGAGCAATTTGAGGCCGAGAGCGATCGCCTGCAGTTGAATGCTCAACCCGTTCAGGTCTTGCGCTACGGCGAGAATCCGCATCAGTCTGCCACTTGGTATCAAGCAGGAGCCACCGCTAGTGGTTGGACGGCAGCGCAGCAATTGCAAGGCAAAGAGCTGAGCTATAACAACTTGGTTGATTTAGAAGCGGCGCGCCAAATCATCGCTGAATTTCCGACCGAAGGGCCAGCTGCCGCAGCGATCCTCAAGCACAACAACCCCTGTGGGGTTGCGATTGCCAGCGATCTCAGCGACGCCTACCGCAAAGCGTTTGAAGCGGATGCAGTCTCCGCTTTTGGTGGCATTGTTGCCCTCAACCGAGCGATCGACGTTGCGACAGCAGAAACGTTGACGGGAACGTTTCTGGAATGCATCGTTGCGCCAGCTGTGGAGCCGGAAGCAGCGGCAATCTTGGCAACGAAGAAAAACCTGCGGGTGCTCACCCTGGGGGATTTCAACAGCGGTCCCCAACAGACCGTGCGATCGATCGCGGGCGGTTTTTTGGTTCAGGACAGTGACGATCACTTGGAAACAATCGCGGGTTGGCAAGTCGTCACTGAACAGCAACCCAGCGAAGCCGACTGGCAGGAACTGCTGTTTGCGTGGAAAGTGGTCAAACACGTCAAATCCAATGCGATCGCCGTCACCGCCAATGGCGTGACCTTGGGCATTGGGGCGGGTCAGATGAATCGGGTCGGTTCCGTCAAAATTGCCCTTGAGCAAGCTGGCGATCGCGCCCAAGGTGCCATCTTGGCCAGCGATGGTTTCTTCCCCTTTGATGACAGTGTTCGGACGGCAGCGGCAGCCGGAATTCGCGCGATCGTGCAACCCGGCGGCAGCCTGCGCGATGCGGATTCGATTGCAGCGGCCAATGAACTCGGCCTCGTGATGGTCTTCACTGGCACACGTCACTTCCTCCACTAAGGTTGACTCACTGCTGTTCTCCCGCAGGACTTTGCCATGCCCGATTCCCTTGTGCTGTCCGCCACAATGCAGACCGCGTTGCACACAGCGGAGCAGTTGTTATGGGATCGGGCTTTGGTGCGTTACCGCGATCAGTGGGCGGGGGCGATCGCGGCGCTGCCTGAGGATCAGGAGCTAGCCGCAGCCAACTATCGCGAAATCTTCATTCGCGACAACGTACCGGTGATGCTTTATCTGCTGTTGCAGGGCAAAACCGACGTTGTTCGCGATTTCCTGCAACTGTCGCTCTCCCTCCAGAGCCAAGCCCTGCAAACCTACGGCATTCTGCCAACCAGCTTTGTCTGCGAAGCAACTCACTGTGTCGCCGACTATGGTCAGCGGGCGATCGGACGGGTGGTCTCTGCCGACCCCAGCCTCTGGTGGCCGGTGTTGCTGCAAGCTTATCGGCGTGCTTCCCAAGATGATGCCTTTGTGCAAAGTTCAACGGTTCAGCAAGGGCTGCAACGGCTGCTGGCCTTCCTGTTACGTCCCGTTTTCAACCAAAATCCGCTGTTGGAGGTTCCCGATGGTGCCTTCATGGTCGATCGCCCCTTAGATGTAGCAGGCGCACCTTTGGAAATTCAAGTCCTGCTCTATGTAGCGCTACGGGCTTGCGGCCAGTTGCTGCAGTACACCGAAGCCGCCAACGCCGCCCATGTCCAGGCGCGCCGCCTGCGGCAGTATATTTGCTGGCACTTCTGGGTGACACCCCAACGGTTACGGCGCTGGCAGCAGTGGCCCACCGAAGAATTTGGCGATCGCAGCCATAATCCCTATAACATCCAGCCGATCGCCATTCCCGATTGGGTGGAACCTTGGCTCGGTGAGTCGGGCGGCTACCTGCTGGGCAATATGCGAGCTGGTCGTCCGGATTTCCGCTTCTTCAGTCTCGGCAATTTGCTGGCGATCATTTTTGATGCACTACCGCTCAATCAACAGGGAGCAATTCTGCGGTTGATTTTGCAGAATGAAGCCCAAATTTTGGGTCAAGTGCCACTGCGACTCTGCTATCCGGCTCTCACCGGATCGGCTTGGAAAATCCTGACGGGCTGCGATCCCAAAAATCAGCCTTGGTCTTATCACAATGGCGGGAGTTGGCCGTCACTGCTCTGGTATCTCAGCGCGGCTGTTTTGCACTACCAACAGCGTGGCGGCGATCGCGAACTCTGCGAGATCTGGCTAGAGAAGCTGCAGCATTACCATGCACAACAGTGTCAGCAGCTCCCCCAAGACGAGTGGCCCGAATACTACGAAGGCAAGGAATCAGTGCAAATTGCAGAGCGCGCCTGCCGCTATCAAACTTGGACTTTCACGGGACTTCTGCTCAATCAAGCGCTCCTCAGCCAGCCCAAAGGGATTCAACTGCTGAGTCTGCGGGGCTTACCCTAAGATTTGTGAAGACCTTTGTGGCCGAGTAGACAGCAGCCTGTCCTAGCTCGGCGAGGAGAACACGCCATGTCAGACGAACTCAAGTTTTATCTCAATTTTGGCCATCCACTGCTGATGTGGATCTTGCTGGGGGTGAGCCTCTACGCGGGCTATCTCGGCTTCCAAGTGCGCCAACTGCGATCGGCGACTGGGGAAGAGAAGAAGAAGCTGATCCAAGCCAAAGTCAATCAAAAGCACTTCCAGTTCGGCTCCCTCGTCTTGGCCTTGATGGTACTGGGCACCGTTGGCGGTATGGCAGTCACTTACATCAACAATGGCAAGCTGTTTGTCGGTCCCCACTTGCTGGCGGGCTTGGGTATGGCGGCCTTGATTGCTGTCTCGGCAGCACTGTCACCCTTGATGCAAAAAGGCAGTGATTGGGCGCGTGGCACGCACATCGCCCTCAATACCGTGATTGTCGGTCTGTTCGCCTGGCAAGCCGTCACGGGCATGGATATTGTTCAGCGCATCATCGCTCGTCACTAGGACGAAGCAGGCATCGCGATCGCGGTGCCCTCCGATACAAAAACAGTCCTACTCATCGGTGGGACTGTTTTTTGATGCCTGTGTGGCTGAATCTTGACTGCAAACAACCGGTTAGAGAACGATAATTCGCGATCCGGTTTTCGGTAGGCTGGCCTTCTGGAGCGTGACGGTAGTGCCGGGACGTTGAACGGGTGTTCCCTGCATCAGCTCCAAGAACGGTTGGAGCGGCCCCAAGTCGCAGTTCTCTTTGCTAGCTGCACTGGTGCGGTACTGAGTCGGAATAATCAGGCGTGGTTTGAGGACCTCGATCGCCGCCTTCGCCTCTTCGGGGTTGTAGCTCTTGGGGCTACCGCCGACGGGAATTAAAAGGACGTCAGGGCTCCCCAACAGAATTTGATTCTCGACGCTGAGCGGTGCAGCCGCGCCCCCCAAGTGCAGAATCGAGAGCCCTGCTTGGGACCAGCCCCAGGCGACATTGTTGCCAAAGCGTCGTCCACCAATGCGATCGTGGGGCAGCTTCACGCCTTGAATCTGCAACGACCCCAGTCGATAGACCCCAGCTTCAAACAAAACGCGGGGATTGCCAGTAATTGCTTCGGCATAGCCTTCATCCAGCAAGCGGCTACTGATCAGCACAATGCCCGCTGACTGTCGCGGCAGGGGTAGCCCTGCTGTGCAGCCCCCTGGTTTAAACGGATTGACGACAATGGCCGGTAGTCCTCCGCCTGTAAAGCGGAAGCAGCTATGACCAAAGGCTTGGATTTGCAGAGAACCGGCTTGAGCCTGGGCGACTTGGGGCAGAGTCGTGGCGATCGCCCCCAAACTTCCCCAGCCCGCTACTTGCAAAAACTGACGACGCTTCACAAATTCACACCCGCCACAGACACGGCTAAGAGCCTAGCATTCAGGAGACGGCACTTTGGCTAAAAAGTTCGCCAAGATCACCTTGCCGGACTGGGTCAGCACGCTTTCTGGATGAAATTGCACGCCTTCAATGTGGGGATATTGACGATGCCGCACGCCCATGATTGTGCCGTCCTCTACCCAAGCCGTGACTTCCAGTTCAGAGGGGCAACTCGCGCGGTCAATCACCAAGCTGTGATAGCGCGTGGCCGTCAGAGGGTTGTCCAGCCCTTGAAACACCCCCTCATTGGTGTGCAGCACCGGTGAAGTTTTACCGTGCATCAGCTCAGGCGCAGAGACAATCTGACCACCGTAGACTTGCCCAATACTTTGATGGCCAAGGCAGACGCCCAAAATTGGGGTGGTTGGCCCAAACTCTGCGATCGCAGCCATCGATACACCCGCATCTTCCGGGCGGCCAGGGCCAGGTGAAATCACGATCGCATCCGGTTTCAGGGCTGCAATTCCGGCGAGGTCGATCTGGTCGTTGCGATGCACCACAATTTCTTGGGCGATCGCGTAGTCGCTGGCCAGTTCGCCAAGATACTGGACGAGGTTATAGGTAAAGCTGTCGTAGTTATCGATGACGAGCAGCACGGCCAGAGTCCGAAATTAACAATCTTTTCCAGCGTACGATCTGCGGCTTCAATCCGGTCAGCGCTCACCAGAGAAGACTAAGGCGGAGCCAGAGTGGTGGAAGAATCAACGTGGCTGCCACCAATACTGCTGCGATCGCAGCAATCAACACCGCCCCTGCTGAGCAATCCTTGGCAATGCGAGCCAGCTCGTGATAGCGCTGCTCAACGGTCAGATCCACCACGGATTCGAGCGCTGTATTCAGCAATTCCATGACCAGCACCGCCGCGACCGTTAGCGTCACGATCGCGCGATCGGTGGCACTCAGCCCCAAACCGAACGAGAGGCCGACGGCGATCGCCCCTAGCACGACATGGATGCGGAAGTTGCGCTGGGTCTGAAAGGCATAGTTCACGCCTAACCCCGCATAGCGGAAGCTACTGAGTAAGTTGGGAGCAATCCGCCAAGCATAGCCGCGATTTCGGGCAAGATTGGCCTCCATCCGGCTTGAAGGGGTTTGGGTTTCAGGCATGTTGGCCTCCAATGGCAGCCACTGCGCACAGTGTACGGGGGATTATCACGTTGCGTTCAACGCTGAGGACTCAGAATGCCCACCTGATTGAGCCAATGATCCTGCTGCGCCAGCATTGCTTCCAGTTGCTCATCATCAGGATGGTCCCAGCCCAGAAGATGGAGTAGCCCGTGAGCTGCCAGCCAAGCAAGCTCGGTTTCCAGGGGATGACCAAGGGCTTGGCGCTGAGCTGTGGGAACGGAAATGATCACGTCGCCGAGATAGAGTGGCTCCTCTGGCTCCAACCCCAGGGGGATCGCATCTTCTAGGGCTGCAAAGGCCAAAACATCTGTGGGCTTATCCTGCTGCCGATAGTCGCGGTTGAGCTGCTGAATTTCCCCATCATCGACAAAACGCAAGCAGGCTTCGTAGGCTGGCGCTTGCCAATCGGTCGGCAAACTGGGTTGGATATCCGTTAGCCAGCGATCGAACCAGTCTTGCCAGGGCAACTCTGGCAAGCGATCGCTACAGACGATTTGGATAGTCAGATCAAGCAAAGCCACGTCAGCGAGTCAGGTAAGCCAAACCCACCAGCAGCCCCAGTAGGCCGACTGTGGTCAAGCCAAAGTGAAAGAGGGACTTACGGCCCTTGCGAACCATGTTGCGCATCGCCAACTTGACGTAGCTATCACTGGGCGGCTCGGCTGGCGTGACGGTTTCTGTCGGTGAGTCAGGCGTGGTCATCGTAGAGGCAACACTCTTAGACGGTGGCTTCGATCAGCATCTGGTTATCTTGGCGCAAATACGCCTGGATGAAGGGATTAAGGTCGCCGTTCATCACATCCGCGATCGCTTTAGTTTCTACACCCGTCCGCAGGTCTTTGACGAGCTGATAGGGGTGGAAGACATAGTTGCGAATTTGGTTGCCCCAAGCGGCTTCCACCATGTCGCCGCGAATTTCCGCGACTTCCTTGGCTTTCTGCTCTTGCAGGACGACCAGGAGTTTCGCTTTGAGGATCGCCAGCGCTTTCTCCTTGTTCTGAAGCTGCGATCGCTCTTCGGTACAGCGCACGGCGAGTCCGGTCGGCAAGTGAACAATCCGCACTGCCGTCTCAACCTTGTTGACGTTCTGACCGCCCTTGCCGCCAGCGCGTGATGTTGTGATCTCCAGATCCTTCTCAGGAATATCGAGGTCAATATCAGTGTCGAGCACGGGCATTACTTCTACCCCCGCAAAGCTCGTCTGGCGCTTGTCGTTGGCGTTGAAGGGGGAAATGCGGACAAGCCGATGGGTGCCTTTCTCGGCCTTGAGGTAGCCGTAGGCGTATTTACCCTCAATTTCCAAGGTGACTGACTTAATCCCCGCTTCTTCTCCCTCGGAAAGTTCGGTGACACGGACCCGATAGCCTTGATCCTCGGCCCAACGGGTATACATGCGCAGCAGCATCTCAGCCCAGTCTTGGGCATCAGTACCGCCAGCACCAGCATTGATCGACAGCACAGCACCTTCAGCGTCGTAAGGACCTGAGAGCAGTTGTTGCAGTTCCCACTGATCCAGTTCACGTTGCAGCCGCTGGACGTTTGCTTCGGCTTCTTCAAACAGTGCTGGATCGGGCTCGACGGCTAGCAGTTCCAGAATCGCTTCAATATCCGAATCGAGCTGTTGCCAGTCCGCGAGTCGCTGAACTTGGCTTTTGCAGTCATCTAGCTGCTTGAGAATCTTTTGGGCAACTGCTTGGTCATCCCAAAAGTCAGGCTGGGCAGCTTCTTGTTCTAAATCTTGGATACGCGCTTGCAGAGCGGGAACGTCAAAGATAGTCCTGAGCATGGCTCAGGCGGCTACGGAGCGGTTCGTGCTGACGTTTAATCTCAAGCGTGTCCATGATCGGCGAGACTCTGACAAGCGCTGATCCTAACACCGCGATCGCTTGGGGCGTTGCGAGTCTAAGGAGCAGCCCTAGAATCAAGGGCGATCGCCGCTGCAGGTCTTCTGGAATGGTTTTCTGATGCCGGTCTACTACTTCTGGGGGGAAGATGAATTTGCCCTGCGACAAGCAGCTGAAAAATTGCGCGATCGCAGTCTCGATCCAGCTTGGGCGAGTTTCAACAGTGAGCGAATTCCGCCGGAGCAGTCCGATTCCGTGCTGGCAGCCCTCTCGCTGGCGCTGACGCCTCCGTTTGGGTCTGGTCAACGCTTCATTTGGCTCCCCGAAACCACGTTGGCTCAGCAATGTTCTGATGCGGTCTACGCTGAACTGGCTCGCACGCTGCCCCAGATTCCCGAGACGACCGTGCTGTTGTTTAGCAGTACGGGCAAGCCCAATGGTCGGCTCAAATCCACAAAGCTGCTGCAAAAGGTCGCGGAGCTGAAGGAGTTCTCACCGATTCCTCCCTGGCGCGGTGAGGCGTTGGAACAGCAGGTTGCCCAAGTCGCGCAAGAAGTGGGGGTACGCCTCGATCGCGAAGCGATCGCCTGTTTGGCGGCGGCTGTGGGTAACCAAACCCGTCAGCTCTACAACGAGCTTGAAAAGCTGAAACTTTACCAAGCCGATCGCCCCGAACCGGTGACAGCTCGTGTCGTGCATGCCCTCGTCAGTACAACGACTCAAAATAGCCTGCAACTCGCGGCTGCCATTCGCCAAGGAGACTGCGATCGCGCTCTAAGTTTGGTGAGTGAGTTGATCGCCAGCAACGAGCCAGCCCTGCGGATTAGTGCCACCCTGATTGGTCAATTCCGAATGTGGTTATGGGTCAAGCTCTTGCAGGAACGGGGAGAACGAGATCCGCAGGCGATCGCGACGGCAGCTGGGATCGGCAACCCCAAGCGCGTCCATTTCGTTGTGCAAGAAGTGCGATCACTCTCCAGTCGTCAACTTCAGCAGACCCTACCGCTGCTCCTTGACTTAGAACTTGGACTCAAACAGGGAGTCGATCCGCTTGCGCATCTACAATCCCAAGTGGTTGCGCTCTGTCAATGCTGCCAACCGCCGCGATCGCGTCCGTAGCGAACGGAACATTTCTCAGACTCCCCGCTTCAATAGAACTAAGACAGCAACGCCCCAATCGCTTGCAACGGTAATTTCGGCTTTATGATTCATCACTGGTACAAGTCATTGCTACCGCTCGTGCTTGCGGTTGTGCTGATGCCGCTAGCTGCCCGAGCTGATGACTTTCCCAGCCCTGAGGAAATCAACAGTTTTGCGCGGTCAGCTTTTGAAATTGAGCAACTGCGACGAAACACCCTCAGTACTATTCGCGAACAGCTAGGACAATCGGCCGTCCCCTCATTGCGCTGTCATCAACGCGAGCTCTGGCAACAATATGAACCCAGCGTTCGCCGCGCTTTTGACCAGTTTTGCCGCCAGTCAGCTCAAATCCTAGACCGCAATGGTCTGAGTCCGAGTCGCTTTATCGAAATTCGTAAGCTGCAAAACAGCAATCCAACCCTCAAAGAGCGGGTTCAGACACAGCTGATGCAGATGATGCGTTGATTAGCAGTCTCGTCACTCCTGAGCGGTGAAACCGCAGAGTCTGTTGCTCTACGGTCCCCCTCTTCGCAATGACAGCTAGAGCAGACCGGCTTGAGCCAAGCCCAGCACCAGCCCAGCCCCCAACAAATGGCCGAAGCTCGCCGTGGCCAGCAATTCTGGCAGACCAAAGCCACTAAAAATTGCGGGCAGTTCCACCGGCAAAGCCGGACCCACACCCCGATTGCGAATCGCAAAGTAGCCGATCGCGATCGCAAACAGGTTGGCAGTGATCATAATGGCAGCAACACTGGGGCTCCATTCCACGGTGGTCGGGCTCATGGATTCTTCTCCTCGTTCAAGCTAGCCAGCATGATAAAAAGCAGGCTGCCCGACTGAACCGAGGCTTGCGAATACTTAACAAATGGCTAGAGCACCATGGGCCTACGCATCAAAATTTGCGGTCTGCGCGATCCCCAGCAAGCAGTCGCGATCGCGGATCTCGGAGCCACTGCGATCGGTTTCATTGCCGTGGAACAGTCGCCGCGTTATGTTTCACCGGCTCAAGTGGCCCAGTTGACCCAAGTGCTACAAGCGACTCATCCAACGGTGGATCGAGTTGGGGTTTTTGCGAATGCGACTCAAGCTGAACTAGAGGCTTATGTCACAGCTGGGATCACCAGCATTCAACTGCACGGTAGTGAGACTCCATCAGACTGTCAGTATTGGCGCGATCTCTTCCCAGAAGTAGAGATGATCAAAGCCCTCCGCATTCGTTCAAAGGCCGATTTAGCCTTGGCTGAGATATTTGCAGAGTGTGTAGACACGTTGCTGCTCGATGCCTATCACCCTCAAATGCTGGGGGGAACGGGCGCAACTTTGGATTGGCAAAGCCTGCAAGCCTTTCACCCGCCTCGTCCATGGTTACTCGCCGGTGGCCTGACGCCCGAGAACGTCAGCGAAGCGCTTTTTCAACTCCAACCTGCTGGCATTGATCTGTCGAGTGGTGTTGAGCGATCGCCCGGCAACAAGGATTTGACCAAAGTTGCAACACTCTTTGCTGCTCTGAGTGCAACTGGAATTAACTAAATTCCAGGCTCCTTCTTTTCGTTTAGGGGTGAATGCAAACCCGCGATCGCAGGCTGATAATCTGTCTGGGATGAAGACGGACAGGCTGTTTTACGCAATCTGAGCAGTGTTGTCAGCAGCAGAGGATGAAGCAGCGATTGAGCGGCTATTGGAGTTGATGGAGGCAATAGTGGCGAGTAAGTTGCCTTAGCTTGAGGAGATTCATCAGATGCTAGGCATTGCAACAAAAGACTTGAAGCATACGCGCTTCTATCAAGGTGTAGTGGAAGAGGGATGGCAAGAGGGTGAGCTAGCTGTTGTCACTCGCTTGCTCACTCGTCGGCCTGGATCATTGCCGGAAAGCTTATTGGTTCGGGTTTAGGCTTTGTCAGTCAATCAGCTTGAAGCGTTAGCTGATGGGTTGTTGGATGTGGATAGCTTGGCCACTCTGGAAGTTTGACTACAGAGCCATAAGCTGATCACCTCAGACTGAAGCGGAGGAGCGATCGCTGCTTTCTGATTGCGATCCAATCAATAGGGTGCGGCTAAGGACGACTAAAAAGGGTGAAGCTGTTGCTGCTGGAAGAAGATCGAGGCTATCGACTGCGGAACGCTGCCCGATCGCGGCTGAAGATCTTAGGCACTGAGGCTATTGGGGTTGGCGGTACGGCCTTGACCAATAAAGCGCTGGCTGAGTTCTGGATATGTTGGCTTAAGTCGGGGTGACTGCGCTGTAGGACTTTGAGTAGGCTGGAGATTTCGAGGGCAGTACTCATTCATGGTGCTGTCGTTGAGAAGAAGGTAGAGGTCGCTGAGGCGATCGCTGAGTTGGCGCAATTTGGTTACGTTGTTCGAGGATGCGATCGCTGATGACGTAGTCGGCGAGGAAGCGACTGGTGTTGAGGCTGCTGAGAAGCCAGGTGGGGTTGGTTTGCAGCAGGGTGGCAGTGTAGGTGACAAAGCCTTGGCTTTTGCTGCCTTGCTTGGTGAGGCGTTGGCGTTGTTTGGGGGTGAGGCTGGGTAGGGGATCAAAGAGGGTTTGCCGTTGCATCAGAATGTCTCGGAGTTCGTCGAGTTGTGCGGGGGGTAGAGATGAGGTCACGGACATTTTGGATGACTCCAATAGTGTTTAAACAGTGCTTTGGCAGGTTGCTAAGCACTACAAATGGGATAACAGAGTCGATGGGGTATTGGGGTTAGTTTTGCTGAAACTGCAGATTTTTTTAGAGTTGGGTAGCTGAGTATAGTTCAGGAATAGCTGGGCTATGTTTGGGAACAGTGAGGTATACCCAAAGATAACCGAGGTCATCTAAAAGAGTGGTTGGGTATAGTTCGAAAGTCGTGAGCCATACCCAAAGATGTGCTGAGTAATCCAAAAGAGTAATTGGTCACTAAACCCGTTGGTGCATCTAATCTTTATGCTGATTTATAAATACTCTGCACACGAATCAAAGAGCTATGCGATCGTGCTAAGGGACATTTAGAAGGCCTCTGTCACTGTGAAGGCAGTTATCCTTGCTGGCGGTCTTGGTACCCGACTGAGTGAAGAAACTTATTTGAAGCCAAAGCCGATGGTAGAAATAGGTGGAAAACCTATTCTCTGGCATATCCTCAAGATTTATAGTCACTTTGGCATTAATGAATTTATTATTTGTTGTGGCTACAAAGGCTATCTAATTAAAGAGTATTTTGCTAATTATTTTCTATACACCAGTGATGTAACTTTTCATATGGACATTGACAATCACATGGAGGTACATCAGCGTAAAAGTGAGCCTTGGAAAGTCACTCTTGTTGATACGGGAGAGCTCAGTCAAACGGGTGGACGATTGGGTCGCGTACAACGCTATCTCAAGAATGAAACTTTTTGCTTTACCTATGGAGATGGGGTTGCTGATGTGGATATTGAAGCTCTAATTTCACATCATTATCGGGGAGGAAAGCAAGCAACATTAACGGCAGTTCAACCTCCAGGCCGTTATGGAGCATTGGGGCTAGATGGTGATACTGTCCTTCAATTCCAAGAGAAGCCAGACGGAGATAATGCTTGGATTAATGGTGGTTTCTTTGTACTAGAGCCAAGTGTTTTAGAACGAATTGAGAATGATAGTACTAGTTGGGAGGCTGAAGTATTGCCATGCTTAGCAGCTGATAATCAATTATCAGCTTACAAGCATAAAGGCTTCTGGCAACCCATGGATACGCTACGAGATCGAACCCGATTGGAAGAACTTTGGGTGAGTGGTCAAGCCCCATGGAAAGTGTGGGAATGATGCTAACTTTCTGGCAAGATCGCCGAGTTTTAGTTACAGGTCACACGGGCTTTAAGGGATCGTGGTTGACGCTGTGGTTGTTGACGTTGGGTGCTGAGGTGTGGGGCTATGCGCTTCCCCCTGATGCCGATGCTTCTCTTTTTATAGAGCTTCAGTTAGAGGCGACGCCAAAGCAGTCGGGCTGGGGCGAACTCCATCACTGCACAGGAGATATCAACGACGCTTCAAGACTCCAAGCTTGCATTGCAGAAGCACAGCCTGAAGTGGTGCTGCATCTTGCAGCTCAGCCACTGGTTCGGCAAAGTTACGTTGATCCACTTGGAACATGGCAAACCAATGTTTTGGGTAGCTTGCAACTGCTAGAAGTAGTGAAGGAACTGCAGCATCCTTGTGCGGTAGTAATGGTGACCACTGACAAGGTCTATGACAATCGGGAGTGGATCTATGGCTATCGAGAGTCGGATCGCTTGGGCGGTCATGATCCCTACAGTGCCAGTAAGGCAGCCATGGAACTAGCTGTAGCTAGCTGGCGGTCAAGCTTTTGTGGATCAGCGGCTCATCAAAATCCTTATTTGGCGATCGCGACTGCCCGAGCAGGCAATGTGATTGGCGGTGGTGATTGGGCAGCTGATCGTCTGGTGCCTGATGCTATGCGGGCTCTATTAGAGGGGCAAGTAATTCCGGTTCGCAATCCCCAAGCCACACGACCTTGGCAGCATGTTTTGGAACCGCTGGGAGGCTATTTGCTCCTTGCTCAACGGCTTTATGAACAGCAACAACAGACGTTGGGTGAACCCAATCACTATGCTCAAGCGTTTAATTTTGGCCCAGCTCTGGAATCGAATCGATCGGTGCAGGAGCTGATTCAAGCAATTCTTGTCCATTGGCCGGGAGAGTGGGTCGATCGCTCGGAGGCAACGGCACCGCATGAGGCCGGGCTATTGCATTTGGTGAGCGATAAGGCGCAGCGTTTACTGAGCTGGCGATCGCGTTGGGATTTTGAGACCACTGTGAAAAGAACTGTTAGCTGGTATCGCCAAGTTGCGCTTGGCCGTTCTAGCTTGGATTGTTGCCTAGAGGACTTGGCAGCTTATGTAATGGCGATGACTGGTCATGTTGCCTAACCAGCACCCCACTCCCATTGCTGGTGTGCTGGAACTGATTAGCCAGCCATTTCGAGATCATCGGGGTGCCTTTCTCAATGCTTTTCGGGCTCAAGAGCCAACATTTGCTGAGGCTTGGGGCAATCGATCGATCGCACAAGTGAATCTCAGCCGAACAGAAGCAGTGGGTGCGATTCGGGGGCTGCATCTACAAGCAGCACCGCACAGTGAAGCCAAGCTAGTCCGCTGTCTGCGGGGGCTGGTTTGGGATGTTGCTGTTGATTTACGGCCTCATTCAGCTACTTATGGCCTGTGGCATGCAGTTGAGCTTTGCCCAGAGCAAGCAAATGCGCTCCTAATTCCTGAGGGCTGTGCCCATGGTTTTCAGGTGCTAGAGCCTAGCAGTGAATTACTCTACTTGCATTCGGGTGCTTGGGTTCCCGAGGCTGAGACAGGGGTTCGTTGGGATGATCCTCAACTTGCGATCGCTTGGCCGTTGCCGGCGTCCGAACTGAGCGATCGTGATCGTTCTTTACCATTGCTTCCTTGACCATGAGTCATTTCTGTCGGCACTGCGGTGCATTGCTCAGTCATGAGGTAATTGATCTCGGGCATCAACCACCGAGCAATGCCTATTTGAGTGTGGAGCAACTACTGCTGCCAGAGATCACCTATCCGCTCAAGGTCTACGTCTGTACAGAGTGTTGGCTGGTTCAGTTGCCGGCTCATGCAGCGGCTGAGGATCTATTCACGGCAGATTATGCTTACTTCTCCAGTACTTCTCAGAGCTGGTGTGCCCATGCTGAACGATTTGTAACAGCGGCGATCGCAAAATTGGGGTTAGGGCCACATAGCCAAGTTGTGGAGCTAGCAAGCAACGATGGCTACCTGTTGCAGTATATGCAGCAGCGAGGAATTCCCTGCCTCGGTATTGAGCCAACCCATGCCACAGCGATAGCAGCTCGGGTCAAGGGAATTGAAACGATTGAGCGTTTTTTTGGGACGGCTCTCGCTCAAGAATTAATTGGTGAGGGAGCCCCAGTCAGCGGCGGGGCGGATTTAGTAGTGGCTAACAATGTGTTGGCGCATGTGCCTGATATCAATGATTTTGTTGCTGGGATTACTCGACTGTTGAAGCCCCAAGGTCGAGCCTCAATCGAGTTTCCACATTTACTGCAACTACTGAAGGGTAATCAATTCGACACGATTTATCACGAGCACTATAGCTATCTGAGTCTACGGGTGGTGCAGCGAATTGCGGAGCAGAGCGGGTTAGTCGTGGTGGATGTCGAAGAACTATCAACGCATGGCGGAAGTCTGCGAGTTTGGATGGCACATCAAGACACTGCGGAATCCAGTGCCACTGTTGCTGAAGTTTTAGCCGCTGAGGTGGCAGGGGGGCTGGAGAAGGTTGCTGCCTATGCTGATTTTCAGCAACGGGCAGAAGCAGCAAAGTATGGCTTGCTGGAGTGGTTGTTGAGGGCTAAAAGACAAGGAAAACGAGTTCTAGGTTATGGGGCTGCGGCTAAGGGCAATACGTTGCTGAATTACGCAGGGATTCAAGCAGATTTATTAGAAGCTGTGGCTGATCGCGCTGTGAGTAAGCAGGGACAATTTTTACCAGGGAGTCATATTCCTGTCATTAGCCCAGAACAAATGGCAGATCTGAAACCGGATGAGCTGCTGGTATTGCCTTGGAATTTAATTGATGAACTGAGACAGCAGTTGTCTGAATATTCATTAGTGACAGCAATTCCTGAATTGAAGCAGTGGAGCTAAAAGTACAATGACAGCTCAGCCCCTTCGTCGAATTCCATACACTAAGCCTTCCATTACTGATCTAGAGGTACAGTATGCAACTGATGCGGCACGCAATGGCTGGGGCGAACACTGCTATGACTACATCATTCGTTTTGAAGAGGCATTCAAAGCACACCTAGGAGTAAAATACGCCATTGCAACGAGTAGTTGCACAGGTGCTCTCCATATGGGTATGCATGCTTTGGGGATTGGGTCTGGAGATGAGGTGATTTTGGCCGATACCAACTGGATTGCCACTGCCGCTCCAATTGTACATTTGGGGGCAAATCCAGTCTTTGTCGACATCCTACCTGATAGTTGGTGTTTAGATCCTGAGCAGGTAGAAGAAGCAATCACGCCAAAAACCAAGGCGATTATAGCTGTACATCTCTACGGTAATCTCTGTGATATGAATGCCTTACTGGCAATTGGTGAACGCCATGGCATTCCAGTCATTGAAGATGCTGCTGAAGCGATTGGCTCGATCTATCACGGACAGCGGGCTGGCAGTATGGGGCGTTTTGGAGCATTCTCTTTTCATGGTACGAAAACGATTACCACAGGTGAAGGGGGAATGTTTGTCACCAATGATCCCGAGCTTTATGAACAAGTGCTGACACTTTCTAATCACGGACGGGCTCGGAATCAAACTAAACAGTTTTGGCCTGACGTTGTGGGTTTTAAGTACAAGATGAGCAATATTCAAGCTGCTATTGGCTGTGCCCAGATAGAAAGAGTTAATGAATTGATAAAAGAGAAGCAAGATATTCTAGAAAGATATAAGAAAAAGTTCAAAGAGTTTCAAATAGGGAATTACTGCTTTAATAAACGAGAGGAGAATTGTGAAATTGGGGCGTGGATGACAAATGTTGTGATTGGGCATCCATCACTAAATTCTATGATTTCAGAATCATTGCAAGAGCATCTGAAGCCGTTAGGTATTGATGTGAGGCCTTTTTTCTATCCACTGTCATCGGTTCAGCCATTTCAACACCTCAAACCTCAAAATCCTACGCAATGGTGGTCTTATAAAATTCCTCCTAGTGCCATAAACTTGCCTTGTGCCCATGGAATTTTAAGCCAAGAAATTGATAGGATTACGTCTTGCATCGCATCAGTCGTGAATTGAAGGTGAGCGACTAATGAATCATTCCTGCATAGTGTGGGGTGCCACTGGTCAAAGCAAGGTCATTTACGATATTCTCCAAGCTGAAAATGTAAGAGTTGTCCACCTTTTTGATAACAATAATCAAACAAAGTCTTTTTCTGTAGAGATTCCACTAGCATTTGGTGTACAAGGGCTTGAGATCTATATCAAGCATCTTGCTCTAAAGTCAATATTCCCTAAAGAAGTTGACTGTATTGCTGCAATTGGGGGTACCCATGGTCGAGCAAGACAAGATATAACAGAAACTATGAAAAGCTTTGGTTTTCAGCCAAGAAGTGTTCAGCACAAAAGTGCAATTGTTAGCTCATTTAGCAAGACCGGCAACAGCACGCAAATTCTAGCTGGTTCAATAATTAGCTTTGGTGCTCAAATAGGAGATTACTCAATAATAAACTCCGGTGCGAATATTGATCATGATTGTATTATTGGAGACCGATGCCATGTTGCTCCTCAAGCTGCGCTAGCTGGCGAAGTCTTACTCGAAAATGATGTTTTTGTTGGGACTAATGCTACTATTTTGCCTAGGATAAAGATAGGTCAAAATTCTGTAGTTGGGGCAGGATCTGTAGTCACAAAAGATGTTCCTTCAAATTCTGTAGTTGTTGGAAACCCCGCAAAAATTTTGAGAAAAATCGAAAGTTGAAAGAGATCCAATGAGTATTTATCAACAGAGAGAACAGACTTTAAGGGATTGCTCATGGTGGCTCACTCGCGCTATCAGCATCCCTGCTGTGTCTGTTAGATGTTGCAGAAGGCTTAGATCCGCGGCAATCCACGCGCAAGGTTGTTGGTGTCGATATTGATATCCGTCCGCATAACCGTGAGGCACTGGATCAGCATCCTCTACGATTCAAGATGGAACTAATTGAAGGCTCCTCAATTGATCCAGAGATTGTCAGTCAAGTACGACGCCATACTGAGAATAGGAAACAAGTCCTAGTTTCTTTGGACTCTAACCATACTCATGAGCATGTCCTTGCTGAACTGAACGCTTATGCAGATCTCATCTCCGTTGGGAGCTACTGCATTGTCTTTGATACCTGTATTGAAGATCTTCCGGTGGGTTCCTTCCCAAATCGCCCTTGGGATGTGGGCAATAACCCCAAGACGGCCGTTCATGTATGGCTGAAATCACATCCTGAATTTGCGATCGATAAAGACATTGATAATAAATTGCTCATTAGCGTAGCTCCAGATGGATATTTAAAAAGAATTAAATGAATAAGTTAGCATATAAATTAATTTTCTTGATAGTCAGCGCAAGTCATTACTATTACCCTCTACAATCTGAATCACTCAGAGAGAAAAACAATGGTTAAATTTTCAATTGTTATTCCCACTCGAGAGCGGCTAGGAACTCTAATCCATACGCTTCCAGCTTGCTTGAGAATTGAGAGAGATGATGTTGAGTTTGTTGTTTGCGATAACTTTAGCCAAGATGGTACGGCAGATTACTTAGAGACTATCAAAGATCCTCGAGTAAGAAAATATCGCACAAATCAAAGACTTTCTATGAAAGACAACTTTGAGCATGGTCTCACCCGTGCTCAAGGTGCATATCTCTGTTTTATAGGAGATGATGATCTAATCATTCCTTATCTTTTCTCACTTATCGAGCAAGAGATAGAAAATAACATAGAAACAGTCTGTTGGAATCGCTGGGTTTATTATTGGCCAGACTCTTACGAATCGCCTAATACATTAATCATCAATGATCATAATTTTAGGGTAGCGTTAAGCTCAAAGAGAGTATTAGATGCTTCCTTACGTTACTTCTTAAATTATCAAAACCTACCCTCTCTCTACAACTCATTTACTCATCGAGAAGTTTTTCAAAGAGTAATTAATTATAACTGTTCAAATTTAAAAACTGAAAATTTTTACCCTCAAGAAGCAATTTCTCCTGATGTATTCTCTGCTTTACAGATTCTGAGGTTTACTAATTCCTTTGTTCACATGGGTCTTCCTTTTACAGTTTCAGGAATATCAAAATCAAGTAATGGTGCAGGAGTTGCGAATAACTCTGAAGAATCACAAAAATTTGTTCAAGAGTTGCAAGTTAAACAACTAAGCGATCTTTTAAACGTAGCATTATTATCACTAAAAGATCAAAAGATGTCGTATCATATTACCAATTTAAGTGATTACATATGTTTTATTTTAAATTACATGTCAGAAGATTTACAAGAAGATATTTTTCTCGACCTAATTACATCAGGATGTAGAACTCTTTTAGAAATAGGGAATATTGATGCTGATGCTGCAATGCGATTGATTACTGATCATGGTATTTCCACATCAATTATCAATAGTAGAATTAACCTGCTTGATCAAGGATTTTATACATTATTTAGAGTGCCAATGTTCAATAGAGTGGTGATTGATGGTGATGAATATGGCTTTAGAAACTCTTTTGATACATCTATATTCTTAGACAATTATTTAGGCTCTTTGCTGTCCTAATAATTATCTAATTTTATAGCCTGCGGTGGCTAAATTTAATATTCTTCCTTGCGAGCCAAAAATACAGCCAGCTATGAAACAATATGAATATTATCTCTTAGGAAATGACGGTTAAATAATGAAGCTGCATATCGGTGGTAAAGAGCAGCATCCAGAATGGAAGATTTTTGATGCTTTGGAGCGGCCAGAGGTTGACTTTGTGGGGAATGCCGCTGACTTGAGCCAGTTCGCGGATAATTCGATCGAGGCAATTTATGCGAGCCATGTGCTGGAGCATTTTCATCATTCACTCGGGAATGAGTTGGTGTCGGTATTACAGGAGTGGCGACGAGTTTTGCAGCCAGAGGGCAAGCTTTATATCAGTGTGCCGGATTTACAGACTCTGAGTTGGCTGTTTTTAAGCCCGATGGCTGGATTTCAGCATCGTTTACAGATTATGCGAATGCTATTTGGGGGACAGGTTGATCAGTATGATGTCCACAAAGTTGGGTTTGATTGCGAGATCTTATTTGCTTATTTACAAGCGGCAGAGTTTTCTGACTACGAGCGAGTCGAGAACTTTGAACTCTTCCAAGATTGTAGTAGTTTAATATTCTTAGGTTATCCAATTAGCCTTAACGTCGTTGCGGTTAAATAAATCCATGAGTACTCAAAGTGATTGCTCAGCAAAGAATTATTACCAGCAAGCGATCGAGCAATGGAAATTGGGAGAGCAGAAGTTAGCACTTCTATTTTTTAAAAAAGCAGTGAGAGCAGAGTCTAATAATGCTCACTACTGGTATGCCCTAGCTGGTACATATCACATACAGAAAAAGTATCGTGCTGCTCGATTTTGTTTTGAACAATCACTCAAATTTAATCCCAGTCAGGATGATATTAAAATTTTTCTATGCGAAATATGTTACTCACTAACAGATCACAAATCTGTTGCTTATTATGCTAGGCAAATAGACTTTAACAAAATTCAAAATCTGGAAATTCTTTATAAAATTGCATGTTCTTTCAAGGAGCTTGGTCAACTAGAGCAAACTGGTAAAATCTGCTCTCAAATTTTATCACTAGATGATGACTTTTGGCAGGCAAAGCTACTTGCTGCTGAGGTACTAAGAATAAAAGGTTACGCAGGAGAAGCAAAAATATTAGTTCTAGAATTGATAGCTCAACAACCTACTATTGGTAAGTTTTGGAATGAACTCGGTATTAACGAAGTTGATCTAGCTCACGAAGAGGAAGCTTTATTCGCATTTTCTAAAGCAGAGCAATACGTATCAGAGCTAGAGAAACTAATTATAGGAAGTAATTATTTATTTGAATTTTCTAGTGGACTTAGAACAGCCAAAGATATTTTAGATGCACATTTACTTTGGACTAAAAAATATTGTAAAGACCAAGATATAAGTTGCCAATCCAGTAACTTCAACTATGTACAATCTAAAGATAAGACAAATATTGCCTATCTCTCAGGTGATTTTAAAACACACTCTGTAAGTTATTTTATCGAAGGAATTTTGAAGAATCATTCACGAGATGAGTTTAACATTATCTTGCTCTCGAATACGCAAGAAGATGAAAAGACAAAAAAGTTCAAAGACTTGGCAGATACTTGGATTGACTTAAAATTAACTGATTCTGAAACAACTACTCAGATTATCAAAGAGCTAAATATTGATATTCTTGTTGAGCTTTCTGGACACACAAATGGAAACAAACTTAATATCCTAAGTCCAAGAGTTGCACCTATTC
Organism: Synechococcus elongatus PCC 11801; assembly: GCF_003846445.2. NCBI lineage: Bacteria > Bacillati > Cyanobacteriota > Cyanophyceae > Synechococcales > Synechococcaceae > Synechococcus > Synechococcus elongatus. Next base: position 2,355,940 of record NZ_CP030139.2, read on the forward strand.
AAGCTACTTATCTTGGCTACTTTGCTACAACAGGGCTGCCAACAATTGACTACTGGATAACTGACGAAATCGTTCACCCTATTCATACTTCAGAGCTGGCTACAGAAACTATTATTCGACTGCCTCGGTGCTATCTAGCTTACACTCCACCGACTAACTCTCCAACTGCTGCACTGCCGCCAGCTATTAACAATGGATACGTTACCTTTGGATCATTTGTTGCAAGTCGAAAAATCAGCGATTATTCAATCCTACTCTGGTCTTCTATTTTGAATGAAATTCCGAATAGTCAGCTTTTAATAAAGAATCGAAGTTGTCTTAGCGCATTATATCGCTCTGAGTTAATAGAAAAGTTTTCACTCTGTGGAATTAGTTCTCAGCGAATTAACTTTAATGAGGCTAAGTTGAACTTAGAGGATCATCTTGCAATGTATAACAAGATTGATATCGCTCTTGATACCTATCCGGCCAGTGGCTGCACAACCACCGCCGAAGCGCTCTGGATGGGTGTCCCTGTCCTGACTCGCCTTGGCGATTTAATGGTCAGCCGTAATAGTGCTTCTTTGCTCCATGCCCTGAATCTTCAAGACTGGATTGCAGAAACCGATGAAGAATACATTGAGAAAGGAGTCCAGTTTGCTCAATCAATCGATCAGCTTGCCCTGTTAAGACAAGGCATGCGAGAGCGATTTATGCAGTCTGAACTTTATGACTCTCAGGATCTCACCCGACATCTAGAAGACTTTTATCTAAAAGCCTTGCAAGAGAAGCTAAGCGGTAATAGAGAAGTCAGATTGTAATGTGACGAATAATTACATCTGTCATTTTTTGGATCTGGATTTCCCAAGACATTGTTTGGTGAATAGCCGCAGAGTGACCTAAGGCTTTAGTTTTCTGGTCTTGGTAGTTTTGATAGACCTTTTCTAACCATGCCACGATTTCATCTGGGTCAGATTGTCCCCAGCCTTCCGTGCCGACATAGGGCTGGTGAGGTTTGACAGGATCTTGAGTTTCTAGAGCATCAATCCCAAATAAATGGATGAGGTCTAGATGACCTGTGTTTTTAGAGAGCAAGGTTGGGATTCCACAAGCGATCGCTTCCATTGCTACTAAGTTGGTTCCACCCTCTGCCCGATTTGGGAAAATGGCAGCATGGGCTTCTCGGAGGACATAGGGCATTTGAAGATTGGGTGTAAAGCCCAAGCAGTAAAAAGAATCCTCTGGCAAGCCATTCTCGATCAGCCATTGACTAATGTTAGATCTAAGATCACCTTCTGTATTGGGTAAGCCTTGTACATAGCCAGCATGTTGAAGGCCATTCATATACTGAGGTAAAGCAGTGCTCCAATTACAGAGCAATAAAGCGTCTGGATGCTGTTGATGGAAGCGTTTAAATGCTTCAATGACAATATCCTGCCCTTTGCGGTACTCTAGTTTGCCACCTGAAAAGATGATAAAGCGATCGCCAAAATAACTGGTTGCTTGGCTCGGCTGAAAAAGTGCAGGGTCTACACCTTGGGGAATGGCGTAGGCATTACCTTGATAATGTGCAGCGACTAGGTCATTACACCATGTTGATCCAGAGATAATCACAGGGAAGCGCTTTGCTCTCTGCTTGCCTGTGGGTGTTACATAGGTATCTTCCATGAAGATTAAGCCAGCCCTTTGTTCAAGGGGAAATTCATACTCTCTAGACTGAAAATCATTCATCATTGCTTGCAAGACCAGCAACTTCTGATCAAGTCCCCGATCAAGTCGCTTTAATACATCATCATCACTCTCAGGATCGAAAACAGGTAGCTCTAAAACTTGTGGATCAACTAATGGGTGAAGATCCTGCAAATTTAAGTAAGGGCTTTTAAGGCAAATAGGAAACCATGACTGCCTTTGGTGACGAAGCTGAAGGATAAAATTAGTTCCAAAAACTCCCCAGCCCGTATAAGTTGAAATTAGCCAATCAAACGCGATCGCTCTTGCTTTCTTTTGATTGCAGTTGTCTATAACTGTCTCTAGACCAGAAGCCTGTTGGATATCTTTTTGAGAAGTTTTTTGATCTGTTTTCAGAGGAACAATAAAATGCTTGACAGAATCTTCAGTCAATTGAGTCTTATTCAGTATGAGATTGATTTTGGCTAGTCTCAGATGACTTTCAAGCTGCAAGTCATCTAAATTACTGGTTTCTAAACTTGCAGCTTCTGTGAGTGGGCTTTGGAACTTGCGAAGTTGTCGGTCTAAACTATTGCCCGGATAGCGAAGATACTGTGTTGTCTCGACATCCACTTGAAGTCCATTGCAGAAGCGATATAGACAATCTCTTAGTGCAACATCTTCTGTACATCTGAGCCGTTGATAGACCAACTGAGTAGGAAATCCCTCAACAAACTGAAAGACTGATCTTCTAACCACTAGATTAATTAGTAGAGAATCTGTGATTCGTTGATGCCACTCTGTCAGGATATCTTCATCTACCTTGACCCCTAAGCTAACAAAGCCATAGGGCGGACGACCATTGATGTTCCGGATGTACTGGGTAATCTCTTGATCGAGTGAAATGCCCGCATATTCCAGCAGTCGATCTAAAATTTGAGGCTGGTCGAGTGAAATTTCTAAGGCCAGAATACCCAAAAGAACATGCTTCTCTAAGAAGAGATCATCCCCATCGCAGAAAAAAAGAATTTCACCTTGGCTGAAATTAACGCCAGTATTGCGCGCAATACCAGCCCCTCGATTGAAGCGATGACAAACAAGCTGGCAATGAGTTTTGTTGCTGATATAACTCTGGACGACAGTAACTGTGTCATCCGTCGAAGCATCATCAACAATGACAACTTCTACGTCATATAAGCTGGAAAAAGGCAGGCTCTCCTGAAAAAATTGGATCGATGCCTCAACACTCTGTAACGTTCGCTCAATCTTAGAAGCGCAATTATAGGTGGGGACAATGACAGCCAGCGACCGAGCGGAAGGTTGCCACTGTTGCGGAAAGTGCTGCAAACAATCGACCAGTTGAGTCGCCAGGGGCTCAGGAATACGCTGCAAATCGGTATTCTGCTTTACTGCCTGCAGGCAAGATTGATGGTACTTGAGTAATGCACCCAGCAATCCTGTCCGGCAATCTGCTCCGTGGCAAGCAATCTCCTCAATATCAATGCCATTTTCGCTAGCAGCCCAAGCCGCTTCAATCAGTGCGGTATTAACCTGTTCTTCCTCAGCCCCTGCCGTATCCAACAAAAGACCAGCTGCTTCCTCAGTGGCTTGTTGCAGTGCTGCACTGATTTGCAGAACTGCTTTTTGATCTGGGGAAGCCCAATGCGGACGGAGCCAAAGAAGAGCCATGCGGGAATTTTCAGAGCCTGAAATAAAAGTCTGCTGTACGGGTAAGTTACTTCAAGAACAGCTATCTTGCTGAGGATCTCCTGAATGTCTGATTCCCTCCGTCTCCGTTACCTGCAATATCTCGCTCAGCGCAAAGAAGAAAACGGTGAAGATAACAAAGGTTTCACCCTTGTTGAATTGCTAGTCGTCATCATTATCGTTGGCATTTTGGCAGCAGTTGCTCTGCCGAACCTGTTAGCTCAAACAGATAAAGCCTATGCCTCTGAAGGCAAATCAGCAGTCGGTGCCGCTCTCCGTACTCTGAGTGCAGCAACACTAGATCCCAACTACGTCACAAACGCATCTTGCACTCAGCTTGGTATTGGTAGTAGTGCAGGTAACTTTAACTTAACATGTGGCAATGCTAGCCAGGTAACAGCTGCTGGAAGTGGCAAAGCAGCGAGTATTAACGTAACTGGCACGATTGGGACGGATGGCAAGTTTACTGTCATTGCAACCAAGGGTAGTGCAACTCTGTAGGTAGCTATCTAGTAATCACTAAGTGTGGTTCATTTAACCTCCTCACAGTAGATGTCTGTGAGGAGGTTTTTATTGTCAAATATCAAAAATCATTGATGTGCAGATTTTTGAAAATTCAATAAAAATTACTATTTCTTTGCTTAGAGTATAGGCTTAAATCTAAAGTTAAGAAAACTTTGACAAGAGGGTTGTACGCAGTTCACATAAACTAGATTAAGGAAGGATCTTTTGAGAGGATAATTTAAGATGTCTGACTCTCTCCGTCTACGTTATCTGCAATATCTTGCTCAGCGCAAAGAAGAACAAGGGGAAGACGAAAAGGGTTTCACCCTGGTCGAGTTGCTGGTCGTCATTATTATCGTTGGTATTTTGGCAGCAGTTGCACTACCGAATCTGCTGGCCCAAACGGATAAAGCTTATGCCTCTGAAGGTAAATCGGCGGTGGGTGCTGCTCTCCGAACCCTCAGTGCGGCAACACTAGATCCCAACTACGTCACAAACGCATCTTGTACTCAGCTTGGTATTGGTAGTAGTGCAGGTAACTTTGACCTAACATGTGGCAATGCTAGCCAGGTAACAGCTGCTGGAAGTGGCAAAGCAGCGAGTATTAACGTAACTGGCACGATTGGGACGGATGGCAAGTTTACTGTCATTGCAACCAAGGGTAGTGCAACTCTCTAACAGAGTAACCAATAATGATCCTAAGGACCTTGGGATATTTCCAAGGTCCTAAGATATGGTAGGCAGATGGACAAAGTGACAAGACCCTACGGAAGAGTACCAAGATACTCCTAAGTCTTGCTGCCATCGCCAATCTGTTGGGTAAGCAAGAAGAACTTTTGTAGGTATCTTCATTGCTCCTGCCAAATGCACGATCGCCGTATCAACCGTCACCAATAAATCCAGTTCCATCAGCACTTGAGCCGTCGCCGCGAAATCGACTAAGCGATCGCTCCAATCCATAACCCCCTCCGGCAACACCCCCTCATACCCCAACTGCAGACTCACCACCTCTAGATCTGGCCTCTGCACAACTTCTTGCACTGCTTCCAACATTGCCGCTAGCGAACAACTGCGCCGATCTGCCGTCGCACTTTTCTGTACCCCTGCCCGCCGACCTGCCTGCCAGACAATCCCGACTCGAAACTTGCGGTTCGCTTCCTCTTGAGGTGGTGGCAACGGACAAGGCAACCAACCTGCACTGTAGGGAATCTCCTGCAAGCTTGGCCACACCAACCGAGGCAACGACAACAGCGGCACCTGAAAATCAAACACTTGCTCTGTGACCTGCGCCGCAATCACCTCAATTCCCAAACTGGCGAGCGGCTCTGCAAACAATGGCACCAACACCGCATCCGTTTGAAACTGAATCCGAGCCTGTGGATAGCGATCGCGCAGCACCCACAAATAACGACTGAACTGAATCTGATCGCCATAGCCCTGCTCTCCCCACACCAACAGCGATCGCGATCCCAGTTCTTCTCCTTGCCAACGCGGTTGCGGATAATAAGCCGCCAATACCGCTAAACTTGGCTCTGCTGCAAACCGCGCCTCATAGGCCTCCCAGCCATCAGCCTTTCCCTGCCGCAATAATATTTCTGCGATCGCCAGTTGCGCATTCGCCCGCTCTGGAGCCTGTGCCAACACCTGTTGATACAGCACCAACGCCTCGTCATAGACAGCCGACAGATTGAGCGTATCGGCCTGGAGCTGAATGCGATCGACGTTCTCCGGTTGTTCTGTCAGCAATGCTGTGCTAATCCCTAGCGCTTCCGGTAGGCGATCGCAGTGACGTAACGCCAAACAAAGATTAGTAGAGAGCTTCGGCTGCAACGGAAACAGTTCAAGTCCCTGTCGATAAGTTGCGATCGCTGCTTCCCATTGCCCCAACTGCGTTTGCGCCACTCCTAACAAGTTGTAATACTCTGCTCGTTCTTCCTCCGGTACCTTCACAGAATCTAATAGTGCTAGCGCTGTCTCTGGCTGCTGCGCCGTTAAAACTAGCCGTACTTGCTCCAAAACACAGGCAGGCGATCGGGGTAACGTCGCCAGACAAGTTTCCGCTGCGACTAAGTCCTCAGAGAGTCGGTACTGCTGCGCCCGATCGAGCAACACGGCCTCAATCTCAACTTCTGGCGTAGGGTCATCACCCGATCGCTGATCCAGAATCAGCAATAGCGTATTGACCTGCTGCGCCAGAGAGTAAAAGTATTGCTGATAGACCTGCTGCGATCGCTGCTGCATTGCTTGCCATTGCTCAGTGGAAATCACTTGCAGCTTCTGCGGCAACTCTAAACATTGCTCCTCAGCCACCTGCAGCGAAAACTTAGACCAATCCAGCAACTCCGAAAAGGGCAACACCCAGTCATCAGCTAAAACGACTGGAACCGCACCCGCCGCCATTACCTCCAGTAGCCGATAGGAAAAAACATCATGGCCTCGCGGTGCTGCTGAAAAGCGCGATCGAGCCATTAACTCCGTATAAATTTGTTGCTCAGCACTCAATCCTTGAGGAGCATCGGCATAATTCAACGCCCCCCAATAGCTTTGCTGAATCAACTCAACCTCAATCTCTGGCGGCTGATGAAGCAGTTGCAATTGCTCTCGCACTGAATGACTATTGGCTCCCCGAAAGCTCAGTAAAGTCGATCGCTCTCGGGTTGGATAACACTGCCGATCGAGTAGCGGCATCGCCGGAAAACTAATATCAATCCCAGCGCGATAATTCTCAGTTGTATGGCAATGACTGACCACCAACACATCCGGTAGCGCCTGCATGATCGCCGGCCATTTTGCCAACGGATTCATATTGATCAACACTAAGGGCTTCCCGTAGCCACTGACCGGATGCTCGAAGAGATACTCTAAAATTTCCTCATCCGTCGGAAAGCGATCGCCCTTTAAGATTGCTTTGGTCTGCGCCCCGTAGTAAGGCCAGTTCGTTTCTAGGGCAAAATCTGCATCTAGAAAAATATAATCAGCCTGCCCTAAATCCTCAGCCCGCGCTGGATGGTACTTGAGAACCGTAAAAAAGCGATCGTGCCAAACAGTCCGGAATGACCAATTCTCAGCCTCAGCTAGATAAAAGGTAGCCATGACGAAATCAAGCCTGCGTTAAGAACAGGCACTGATCGCGTTCTAATTCGGCTAAGAAATTCCAAACCAACTCAGCTACTGCCTCTAATTCCCAGGGCTTACCCGTTGCATAATCCAACGGTTGCAACTGCTGGAACCGCTGCACCAAATCCTTCACCAGTAGCGATCGCTCAAACAACGGTCGAATCAACGCCCCAAACAGCGGCTCATAGGTCAGCATCCCCAAAAACTCACCATGCAACGCCCGCGCCAAACTAAAGCGCTCCCGCAGCTTCAACTTCTCCTGGAGCTGCTTTTCAATCCCTGGTTGTGCCAACTGCGGATGCAACTGCACCGTCAGCCCCAAGCGCTGCTCCAATGGCCACTCCTCCCAATCATCTGCCGATCGCAACGGCTGCGGACTACACCAAAAATCAAATAGACGATTAACCGGATGCAACAGGTCATACAGATAAGCCTGATCCAGTAAACTTGCCTCCTGTATTCCCAACGCCCAAAACGCCGGAATCTGGTCGCGATCGCCAAACAACTCATTCAGTCGCCACAGTGGTGCTTGCACCATTCCTAAAAACTCAAGTCCTGCAGCTTCTAGGTATTGTCGAAGGTCTGGGATGCCATAGCCTTTATCTGCTTGCAACAGCAAATTTGCCAATAGCCACTGCTCTAGCTCGTCCTGCTTCTCTTCCTTCTGTAGCTGCAGCGGCATATTCCAAACCGCCGCCCGACTCAAAATCCCCGGTTGCAGCGCATTCATCAACTCCGTCGCCGCTTCCATTTCCGCTGCTTCTGGATTGCCATCCAAAAAGCCCAAAAACTTGAATAGTTCCTGTAAGCGGTAATGAGCAATCCGTTGATTCTTGGAATGTAAATTGGTGCGAATAATGCCATCAGGCTTCAGCACAGCTTTCATTTGTCCCAGAGCTGCCGCCGGATCATCAAAGAAATAGAGCAGCTCATCACAATTGATATAGTCAAACGCCAGCCCTAGCTGACCAATTTCATCCAGCCCTAGGGCATAGAACTTGACTGCTGGAAACCCCTGAAACTTCAGTCGTTCCTGTGCCAACTCCACCGACTTAGGCGACAGGTCGACTCCAACAATGGTGGCTCCCGGATTGGCTAGCGCCAACATCAACGTCTTAAAGCCGCTGCCACAACCCACATCTAAAATGCAGGCTCCCTCTGTGGATCTCAGCTTGCGATCGCGCCGATAAAATGCTGAACGAATATCATGAATCGCTAGCGCCCCGTAGTTTTCCTTGGGTGTTGCCTCCAACGGCACTCGCGGATAGGGCCCATAGTCAAACTGAGCGCGAATCCGTTCCAAAGCCTCAGGCGACAGCGAAGACATAGCGTCCCAAGCAACAGCGATCGTATTTTGGCAGCCTACCCCGCTGAAGTCAGCCTGTTATCAAGCAGCCTAGCAGTCATTCATAGCCTGATTGCCTAAAACCTGTCAGCCATGCTCGTCTAGAGACACCACAAAGGCCCTTAGGCCTGCTCAGGTTGCTAGGTTTTGCTGGAGCTGCATAGAAAAATAGGAATAGCGATCGCGGCAGAACGACTCAGCTGCTCAGTAAGGATGCAGTCTAGTAGGGTCTGAGTCCAAATCCCGTTGCAGCTGCTCAAAGACCGATCGCCAATCCCCCGCGATCGCCTGCCGATAGAGTCGCATAGAGTCATACCAAGGGGTTGTCGTTCCTGTTTGTCTCCAGCGCCAATCCGCAACCTTCGGCAACAGCACCCAAACCGGAACACCCAAAGCACCAGCCAAATGCGCGATCGCGGTGTCCACCGTGATCAGGAGATCTAGCTGACTGAGTAAAGCGGCTGTATCTACAAAGGAGTGGATTTGATCGGAGAGGTCACAATCTGTCCAATCCGGATTCTGTTGTAGTGCCTGACTTGCAGAGCCAAGTTGTAAACTCCAAAACTGACAATCCTCCAGCTTCAATCGCAACTGGAGAAAATACTCAAGCGGCACACTTTTATCGGCTTGTCGCCATTGAAAACGACGATCGCTTGTCTCACCAGCCTGCCAAACAAAACCAACTTGAAGCAGATGAGGATTTGCCTTCAATTTGCTGCCACCAAATTGAGGCGATCGCGGCAGATAACCCTGAGCGAGTGGAATCGTTTCAGCTGTTGCCCCAAGTCGTTCAGGCAATGACAACAGGGGCAGATGAAAGTCGTAGGCCGGTTCAACCTCAAAAGTGAATTGAGTGGCGACTTGTAGATTGGTGATCGCGAGTTGTTGAAAGAGTGCTGCTAATGGCTCACTAACCAGCAGCAATAAAGGTGTTTCGGGCCAGCGAGCGCGCAAGACGGATAGGTAGCGCACAAACTGAATCTGATCGCCGTAACCTTGTTCACCCCAAATCAATAGTGTTTTATCAGTCAGGTCTTCGCCTTGCCAGAGCGGACGACCAAAACTGGGCAATCGATCGCGTAACTCTGGAAACACCAATAGCCGACTTTCATACTCTGGCCAACCCTGCGACCAATCCCCCAGTCCTAATCGCAACTTACTGCGCAGGAACTGTGCCTCAGCCATCGTTGGATCAAGCTGCAAAGCGCGATCGCAACTCGTTAAAGCTTTTGGCCAGTCCCCCAAACTCTGTAAGGCCACAGCTCGGTGATGCCAGAGGTCTGTTGTTTGTTCTACAGCCTGATCAAGCAGAGCGATCGCTTCCGCATATCGGCCTTGCTCATTGAGGACAGCCGCCCAAGCTGCGATCGCCTGAGGGCAACCGGGCTGGGATTCCAACGCTGCTTGATAGGCTGCGATCGCTTCCTCCACTTGCCCAGCCGCCGCTAGCCAATCTCCCCAGCGGCGCAAAATCGCAGAGTTCTCTGGCTCCTGCCAAGCGGCTAGTTCGATTAGTTGCAGCGCTGTTGACCAGTCTTGCTGACTCGCGGCTTGTTCAGCCCACTGCTGCAACTGCGTTACAGATGCGGTTTCAAGATCACCAAGAGCAAGCTCTATCAATTGCGATCGCGATTCTTTCAACCTTTTCATCTTGGCGGATGCCAGTGAAGGTTCAAGGGCGTAGCCAATTGCGATCGAGCAGGGTGGTTCCAGGAAACGCGATCGGATTACCCGCATTTACTAGTCGTCGTTGCAGGGCTTCAAGTTGCGGTTCTTGGCGAGGCAGTTCATCCACCAATTCAGCTGGAGTGATTTGCTGTTGCAGCACAAAATCCGCCACAGTCCCGGCTGCTACCCCCGCTGACCACTCAAAGCTATGGACGCGGTAGGCTGCTGCCACGCTGTAACTAAAAGCGATCGCTTTGCCAGTGACGAGCAGATTATCGACTCGCTGCGGAATCATGGCTCGCAGGGGAATTTGGCCGGGATAAGCCAAGCCTTGCGGTAGCCGAACGCCAGCCCGCTCCGTATTGCCAGGTTTTTCGGGCGGCGACTCGGTCAGGCAAGGATGAAAGTCGAGCGCGTACTGCGTAATGCCCACGGAGTCAGGGAAAAGGCGCGGCCGAGGCACAATCGGTAGATCCGTCGCTGCGTTGCCTTGCAAAAACGCTTCTCGCGCCAGCCGCTGCCGCAAGGCCTCATAGTCTTGGGGCGACAGGGTCTCTTGATAGATCGGATCCGCATAGTCGGGGCGGGCAATATCCGTTTCAACCAAGGAAAATCCCTGGGGATAGGTCGAAGACGAACGACCAATAAGCCGCCGGCCCTCGCGGATGTAGGGATATTTGGAGAGCCCATGCGCCGTGCCCATCGGCTGCTCAATGCCTTGTAAGAGTCGATAGAAAGGAAAGGGCTGTTTGACGTTCGGCCCTAATTGAGAGTCGGTATTGCCCTGGGACAGCCAATAGAAAAAGGAGAGGGCATGTTCTTCGCCCCGCTGAAGGGTTTCGGTGCGCAGACCGCCTAGCCAGCCACCCGGTTCCAGTTGGCCACTGGCCCGCAATTGCTCGGCGCTGAGGATGAGATTATCGGCAGCAGTCCCTGGTCGATAGTCATTGCCCCACGTCCAGTTCTGCATGGACCAATCACCGGGCTGCGGAATGGTGACATTGCGTCCGGGCTGCAGTTGAGGCGATCGCGGTTGGGGTGCCCAAATCCGGCGATAGGTAAAGAGAGTATCAGGGTTAGCAAAACGCGACAGTTCATAACTGAAGTAAGGCGCGTAGCGATCGTAGAAAGGTGGGCGATCGGGTTGATAGGATGCTGGCGTTTGCTCCATGGCAAACGTGTAGGTAAAGCCTTGAGTGCAGTAAGAGTCAGGCTGAGTCACAGGCGAGGAAGGATTCCCCGGCGATCGCGGATCGAGGCCCAGGCGATAAGGGACATCGGCTAGCGGCAACAGTTCTCCTGTTTCGGTGGCTTCAATCACGATCCAGCGCTGTGGCTGACCAGCAGGTGGTTGCAGTTGCAGAACGTTTTTCTGAAGCAAAGCGGAGTCTTCGGGCCGATAGGCATCCTCAATCCAAGCGGAGAGGGGCAGCGTGTTGAGGGGTGCACCGATCGCAGGCCGATGCTGAATCGCCGTCACTGACTCAATCCAGCGGCGATCGCGATCAAAATTCAGTGCTTTAACGACGGTATTCGGGAGCCAATGTAGCTTGCCTTGCCCACGTTGCTCTGCCTCGCGCAGTTGCGCTTCCAGGAGTTGCGCCGCATCACGGGGCAAAAAGCAAATCTGGCTAACCCAACAATCACCAGGATTCTCACGCCCATAGAACTGACGCAGGCGATCGCGAAAGCGTTGGTAGCCTTGGGGATAAACCTGCAATGTCTGCTGCAGACCCGCTTCATCCAGGGCTGAGGTGCCCTGCGAGGAGACTTGTCCACCCAGCCAATCAGTGATTTCGGTCAGACAAACCGTGCGCCCAGCCAACAGCCCCGCTTCGGCAGCAGCTACCCCAGACAGTCCACCGCCCACGACTAAAATTTCACAGGTAAGTGTGGACTGCGTAGCGGCATTAGCGATCGCGGCAGAACCCAGACTCACTGCAAGTCCAATACTGCTGATCCAGAGCCTGATTGGCCGACCCATGCCTGCACTCTCCTGCCACCAAACCGCCTCGATTCTGCCACTGCAGCGGCAAAACTGGCTGCTGGGTGCGATCGCGGTTCTCTTCCTCTGGCTTGGACCTTGGATGATGCCTCAAGCGATCGCCGCACCTTGTCGCACGATCGCGGGCGATCGCATTTGCATCGAACAGATCACGCGCAGTGCCAAAAATTACTGGGAATATCGTCTGACGCTGAGCCGCAATGGCCAACGGCAAGCACCAGCAATCTACAACTGCCGCGATCGCTACTGGCAACAAGCCGGTCAGAGTCAGGCGTTTGCTGAGGATGGTATTGGGGATTGGCTTTGTCGCACCCTCTCAGCTCGAAGCTCGGAAGGCAAGAAGGTATGATGGTGAATTGCATGCAATCGAAAGTCTCCGGAGCCGTTCATGTCTCGCGTCTGTCAATTGACCGGCAAAAAGGCCAATAACGCCTACGCCATCTCCCACTCGCACCGTCGCACCAAGCGCCTGCAAAACGTCAACTTGCAAGAAAAACGCATTTGGTGGCCGGAAGGAAACCGCTTCGTCAAGCTGCGGTTGTCGACCAAAGCGATCAAAACCCTGCAAAAGAAAGGCCTCAGCGCCTACGCTCGCGAGCTGGGAATCGACCTCAAGCGTCTGTAAGCTTGGCCAGATATCTGGCAGCCTTTGTAGCCCGCTGTTCTGAAGAGAACGACGGGCTTTTTAGTAGCCTCTGGTGGACTCAGATAGTTCAAGACGGCAAAGAGCACTACTTTTCTCTCGTCCTCGAGCTTCTACGCCGACTGCCGGATCAAGAGAGGCTGCCTTGCAAATATCAGGAGCGCCACCAGCAGTAGAGCAGCGCCGCCGAGAGTTGCAAGACGACGGTTGGAACGCCGTAGGGCAACCAGTCGCGGAAGTGAATGGGCGTATCGTGCTGGCGAGCAATCCCAGCGCCGACTAGGTTGGCTGAAGCACCAATCAATGTGGCATTGCCACCCAAGGTCCCGCCAAACATCAGGGCAAAGAAAAGCGGATAAGCCTGAGGAGCGATCGCATCACCGGCGATTGTCAGGCCAGCCGTTTGGCAGTAGCTAACCATGATGGGCGTCAAGGCAGCCACTAGCGGAATGTTGGGGATGAACGCTGAGAGCACGCCTGTTAACAACAAGAGCAACAGACTGCCCTGCAACACATTGGTGCCAATCAAGGTGGTCAACCCTTGAGCGATCGCGGCCATCGCACCACTGCTTTGTAGCCCGCCAATCAGGACGAACACACCCATGAAGTAGACCAAGGTTGACCAGTCGATCGCGGCAAAGAGGCGATCGACACTGATCAGGCGACTTTGATGGCAGATGGCTAGCGCTGCGGTGGCACCCGCCAGAGCTGTTGCGTCGGGACTGAGGGGAACAGGCAAGCGCTCACCGGTCGTAAATAACACCAGCATCAGACAGGTCACCACCAACAGCATCTTCATGGCTTGGCGATGGTGAGGGCGGGGTGGCGTCAAGTCTGGCACTGTGAAGCGTGCTGTCCAAATCTTGCGGTAGAGCCAAGGCAGTGTTGGCAACAGGACGACTAGACTCAGCAATCCTCCCAGACTCAACTGCGATAGATACTGACTAAAGGTGAAGCCCACGCCTGTTGCCACAATATAAGTGGCGGGATCGCCGACTAAGGTCAACAGACCAGCACTATTGGCTGTCAGCACCAGCAGGATGAGGAGGGGCCGCGGGTCCAGTTTCAGCTCTTTGGCCAGGGGGGGTAAGAGCGGTGCCAGTAGCATCACAGTGGTGGCGTTGGGCAAGACCGCACAGATCGGGCTGGTCAGCAGCATGATCCCTAACAGCAATCGCCGACCATCTCCCCGCGAGGCCAAGACGACTCGGTGAGCCAAGCCGTTAAACGCGCCAGTCGCTTCAAGGGCTTGCACGAGAACCATCATCCCGAAGAGAAGTGCGAGTGTGCCGTGTGCTTTGGCAATACTGGCGACTGCTTCAGGCATGGTCAGCTGGCCCGTGATGACCAACAGCATCGCGCCAACCAACGCGACGACGGTCAGATCGGTCAGCTCCAAGGCGGCCGCGATAATCACAGCCAAAAAGATCGCGATCGCCACAATTGCAGCAAGGCTCATTGCAGAACCACCAAGAAGACGAGGACAGTATGAGCTACGACAAGCCTTTGCCGCTGTCAAGACAAGTGGCTAACTTTCTTGCTAAAGCAGCTGGTTTTTAAGAAATGATGGCGATCAGAAACTAGCATGGATGTCCGTAGCTTGCCACAACAGAACGATCGCACAGTAAAAATACTTAGCCTGTCAGCTTCTCGGCTTGGACTGAGTCGAAGTCTACAAGCTCAATTTCAGTCAGAGTGAAGCGAGTGTGTATAAATTTGAGATAAAAAATCACTGTAATCCTCATGGAGAACATCATTGAAATTAATGATCATTGAGATTTTTGTTTACAGTTAAATCGTTCCAGGGTCTCCTTTTGGGTTGGATGATTGCAGTAATTAGTCACTAGCTCTTACATCCGTTAACTGTATGAATCCTTGAAGTTGAACATCAGTAGACTGCCTAATCTGGACGACTTCGAGAGGGTGAGATTTTGTTGAGCTTTAGGAGTTCCAAATTCTGACCCTCAAGCTCGGTCATCTCTTGCTGCCGGAGATAGCCGATAAACTGCCAAGGTCACTTGGGTGATGGGCATGAGGCCACCCGTATCGACCTGGATTAGTTGTGATCGCTTATCGATCGAAGTGCTACGCAAGCCGATCAAGCACGTCTATTTCCGGGTTTACGCTCCCGACGGTCGGATTCGAGTCACGGTGCCGTTGCAACTGAGTGAAGCGAAGCTCCAGCAACTGCTGCAGCAAAAACAGCCCTGGTTGCTGCAACAACAAGAAAAAGTGCGATCGCGTCAGCCGGCACAGCAACTGATCAGTGGTGAAATTTATCCGTTGTGGGGCGTTCCTTATCGACTCGAGATTGACACCCAAGCTTCAGTGCGCGCGATCCAGTTGACCGATGCAGGGAGGCTGGTGCTGCAAACTCGTCCCACAGATTCATTGGCCGATTGCGATCGCTGCTTGCAACAGTGGTACCGCCAGCACTTGCAGACGCAGATCCCACCCCTGCTCGATTGCTGGCAACCGCAGCTTAACGTTGCGGTGTCCGAATGGCGGATCAAACGCATGAAAACGCTTTGGGGGAGTTGCAATATCTGCGATCGGCGGATTTGGCTCAACCTAGAACTGGCGAAGTATCCGCTGCACTGCTTGGAATCGGTGCTGGTGCATGAATTAGTCCATCTCCTTGAGCGCAACCACACGCCGCGTTTCTATCAGATGCTCGATCACTTTCTGCCCACTTGGCGAGCAAGTGCTGATCGCCTCAAACAGCCGCCCGCTGTTCTCCTCCCTTGAAGAAGAGGCATCGCTAACTTTGACTAAGGCCTAGAGGCCAGCGACATGGCCGCTGATTCAAATTTGTAGCCGACACCGCGCACGGTTTGAATAGGACAAGTGAGATTGGGATTGATCTCCAGCTTTTTACGAATCTGACCAATGTGAACATCGACCACGCGCTGATCGCCAACGTAGTCGTATTCCCAGACTTCTTGAATGAGTTCGTTCCGGCGCCAGACGCGATCGGGATGGGTTGCTAGAAAATGCAGTAGGTCGAATTCTAAGGCCGTCAAAGTAATCGGTTGACCTGCAAACCAAACTTCCCGCCGTGCCGGATCAATTTGGAGCTGTTCGTAGCTCAGGGCTGGCTGACTGGCAGCTTCCACATGGCGTTGTCGCCGAAGGATCGCAGCAATGCGAGCGCCCACACTCATCAACGAAAAGGGCTTAGTGATGTAGTCGTCGGCCCCTTTGGCAAAGCCAGTCAGAATATCGGTCTCATCATCGCGGCTGGTCAGCAGAATGACATAGACGCCGGTGCGTTTCTGGACGATTTCGCAGAGTTGATAGCCGTTGGTATCCGGCAAATTGACATCCAGAATCAGTAAATCTGGACTGAAGCGTTCGAACTGAGCCAGAGCGCTGCTGCCATCGATCGCGGCTTCCACTTGGTAACCTTGGCGCGAGAGGAAGCGTGTTAGCAGGGTTCGCACAGCGCTATCGTCATCCACGACCAATATTTTGGCTGTCTCCATCAGCTTGCGCAGACCCGTTGAGCTGCCCTTAGTCTAGAGAGCTCACCTGACTTTCACCGAGCCTTAACATTCCCTTCGCGATCGCCCGGGATTCCGCTGCCTAGCTTCATACAAGCTTCACAACTGCTTGATGCCAGCTTCATGGCTCACTCATTAGCGTGAACCTTAGGATCGATGAGTGAGAGAGAAGCCATGCTGCCTGAGCTACCGATGGTGGCGCAAACAGCTGCCCTTGCTGCCCTGATGGCAGTGACGATTGGACCGTGGTACCCGAAACTGCAGCCAAGACCCATAGACCGAGAGAGTCTGCGATCCAGTTTGCCAACCCAGATGATCTGCCGCGATCGCGAGCCGGCGACCCTGTGGCCTACGCCAAACTGCTAGGCAGCCCCCAAGCATTGGGCTGGAAGAAATACCATAGAGCAGAGAATTTGAACCTACTCTGTAGAGCCCAAGTGCGATGGCAGACCAAACTCCTTACGAACGGCTGGGCGTGGCAGAATCCGCCTCGTTTGAGGAAATTCAGGCAACCCGCGATCGCCGACTGGCTGAACTAGAGCCCGATTCACCGCAGCGTACTGCCATCGAAACTGCCTACGACGCCATTCTGATGGAGCGCTTGCGGCTGCGCCAAGAAGGCAAAATCAAAGTGCCCGAGCGGATTCGCTTTGCAGAAAAGCCGGTCACTGAACCCAAGAAAACCCCCGCCTTTCCAACACCGACCGCTCCTGCTTGGGCAGGACGCCTGTTTGACAAGCCTCAACCGCAGGAGTTACTGACCAGTTCAGTGGTGTTTGGCAGCTTGATGGTGGTGGCACTGCTGCCTCGATTGCAGCCAACGGTGCTGCAACTGCTCTTGGTGGCAGGGATTGGCGGTTCCATCTGGCTGGTGACACGCAAAGAAAACCACTTTGGCCGCGCTGCCCTCTTTTCCTTTGTTGCCTTGCTAATCGGGTTGTTGTTGGGGACTGCGATCGCGGGCTTGATTCCTGTTCTAGGACCCCTCAGCGCCGAGCAAATTGCCACCGCCTTTGCACTACTGCTGCTCTGGGCGATCGCCACGTTTGTGCATTGACAACTGACGCTTGGGCGATTGCTGCTAGGGCGTTTTCTGGAGAAGACAGGATTAAGCGGCGGTTTCCAAGTCGCTGATCAGTCCTTCCAGCTCTTCGACGCTGGCTTGATAGACCTCGCTACAAAATTCGCAGGTGGCTTCAGCGCCTTGATCCTTAGCGATCATGTCCCGCAGTTCCGGTGCACCGAAAATTTTGAGCGCGCCCAGCATCCGCTGATGTGTGCAGGGGCAGAAGAAACGCAGCGATCGCGGTTCGGCCAGAATCGTGAGGTCGAGGTCACCCAGAAGATCATTGAGAATTTCAGGCAGGTCTTTGCCCGACTGCAGGAGTTGCGTAAAACCCTTTAGATGGCTAATTCGTGATTCCAGCAAACTGACGAGAGCAGGATCGCGGGCAGCTTGGGGCAGTACCTGAATCAACAGCCCTCCAGCCGCCTCTACCCCCTGGCGATCGAGGTAGACCCCCAGCATGATTGCCGAAGGCGTTTGCTCAGAGCTGGCCAAGTAGTAAGCGACATCGTCACCAATTTCGCCGTTCACCAGCTCCACGGTGCTGGTGTAGGGCTGGCCGTAGCCAACATCCCGCATCACATGCAGATAGCCGGGGCCAATAGCGCGGCCAACATCCGGTAAGCCGTTCGCATTGGGTTCAATTTCGATTGCTGGATGTTCGACATAGCCACGCACTGTGCCATCCAAGCCAGCATCGACCATCAGGCCCCCAAGAGGCCCAGCACTGCGAATCCGCAGATTCACTCGAGATCCTTCTTTCTTCATGCTGGAGGCCAACAGCAGCCCTGCAGCCATACTGCGTCCTAAAGCCGTAGTCGCCACAAAAGACAGACCGTGTTTCCGCTGAGCTTCAGCAGTGAGATCGGTGGTGATCACCCCCACGGCACGAATGCCGCCACTCGCGGCAGTGGCTCGAATCAATTGGTCTGCCATGTGCTCGGTTGATTGCTGAAGATGAAGAAGGCTCTTAACAAATGGTAGTCTGCTGGCTCAAAGCCTGGGCGGGCTGACTGGCTTGCCAGGGTTCTAGCTGGCCTTGCACAATTGCCCACTGGCGATCGGCGATCGCGGCTAGCTCCTGCGGTTCGTGAGTGACAATCAGCAGCCCCCAGGTTTTTTTCAACTCCTGAAAGAGCTGGATTAACTGTCGCCGCATCGACCAGTCCAAACCAGCTGTAGGTTCGTCTAAGAGCAGGATGCAAGGCTGCCGAATCAACTGCACCGCGAGGGCAAGCCGTCGCTGTTGACCGCCGCTGAGTTGATAGGGCGAGGCCGAAAAGGGAAGATCGCCCAATCCGACAGAGACGAGCGCTGCTTTGACCTGTTCACGACTGATTTCGGGATGTCCTAAGCGCAGTTCTTCCAGCACGGTATGGCCGCAGAAGTGACGCTCGGGAAATTGAAAGACTAGACCAGCTAACTGTCGGAGCTGGAGATAGTTCAACTCCTGGTCATGCCATTTGACCTGTCCCTGCTGCGGAATCACGAGACCGGCGAGGAGTTCCAGGAGTGTCGTTTTGCCAGAACCGCTGGGACCGACGATCAAGCCCAGTTCCGGGAAGCCGAGATCGAAGCTGATATTGTCTAAGATGGGCCGTGAACTCGCGGGAGGATGGTATGAAATGCCGTCCAGTTGCAGGGTCAAAGGCTTAAGCGATCGCAACCGTTCCATTCTGCCAGTTGCCTCTTCAGGAACGACTGAGTTCTGTCAACGTCTTTGCTGCTTTCTATCGCTTGTCACGTCAGCATGAAAATTCGCTTAATCCATCGTTTGCTGGCTGCGAGCTGTGCAGCCGTTCTCTGCAGTACGGTTGGCATGCCAGCTGGCCGAGCTGTCGACCCCTTCCGCAGCAGTAATCCCCAACCGATCAATGCTGCAACGGCAGCAGCATTTACGGCTGCTTTTCAGCAGGGCAATTATCCAGCTGCTGAACGGGCCCTTCAACAAGCTCTGCAGCAGGATTCCTCTGATCCTCTGGTGTTTGCTTTGGCAGGGAGTTTGGCCTTTGCCCAGCAAAACCGCCAAGCCTTTGCGGACTACGCTCGCCAAACGAAGAGTAAGGCGCAGGCGATCGTGGCTCAACAACCGCTGCGTGGCCAGATCTACATTGCGGTGGGTGAGTTGATGACCGCAGCTGCTAGCCTCTTACCCCAACTGACGGGTGATGGCGGCGTGCCCTTATCGGCTGTGCCTCAAGCCTTGCAATCGCTCCAATCGGTCTATGGCAGCTTGCGAGCAGCCGCTCAGATCAACCCCAATGATCCGGAGTTGAATTTGATTCAAGGTTTTGTCGATTTGATGGTGGCGACCAATTTGCCTTTGGCAAATCCGGATGGGGCGATCGCCAAGCTGGAAAAAGCGAGTCCGCGCTATTTGGCCGATCGCGGTATTGCTTTGGGCTTGCGTAATCTCAAACGCTATTCCGAAGCCTTGCGCTACGTAGATCGAGCGATTACAGCCGCCCCTGACAACCCAGAGCTTTACTACCTCAAAGCGCAGATTCTGGTTGAGCAAAGTAAAGCGACTGGGGATGCGAATTTACGGCGAGCGGCGGCAGCAGAATTCCAAAAAGCCCTAGCGAAATCTGCACAACTGCCGCAACCGCTAGTTTGGCAGCTCTTTTTTGAAGCCTGCAATAACCAAAAAACCTTCGATAATCGCGGTCAAGACTGCGTCGCTCTGCGCGATCAAGTCACCCAAGCGCCAGGTCCTTGGGGACCATCCACCTTGCCTTCGCTGTAACCTATGCAAATTGAATTTCGTGAGTTTAACCCGTTCGACTGCTGGATTTGGGTTGAATTTAGTACGGTGCCGGCACCGCTCGAGCAGCAATATCTCGAGGAAGTTTTTGACTCATGGTTTTTCCTCGGTAAGCTCGGTGGCTTCAATGCCGAGAACTTGCAGGCTCAAGATGAAGGACTTGAGCTGAGCTACATGAGCTATCAGTCAGCTCAGGAGCGGAATAGTCTGCCAGCCCTGATGCACAACATGGGAGAAGTGGAGTATCAGGGCCGTTGGGCTCGCTGCTGGTTTGATTTGGGTACGAGTGATGCGATCGCGCTGGACGTGTTGCTCAACGCACTGCAGCGGCTGAGCGAAGAAATGGTCGGTTTAGAGCGGGTCTTTATCGGCGGTGAAAATGCCGATTGGCCCTCACCAGGACGCCGCAATCTTGACTTTGCGGCAGATGACTGGAACTAGCGCAATCGGTTGCGATTGCTGAGCATTACTGGCTTGGGTCTGAACTCGAGCCAGTTTTTTGTCAGTGACGACCGACGAGTCGCTCACGCAGCTTTTTGATGCGATCGCGATATTGAGCTGCCTCTTCAAATTCAAGATTTTTGGCGGCTTCTTTCATTTGTGCTTCTAGCTGAGTAATCAGATTTGGAATTTCCTCCAAGGAAAGATCATCCGCTTGGCTGACGGCAACTTCTAGTTCTTGTTTATTCAGTCGCCGCGAGACTTCGAGGAACGACAGAATGGCATTACTCGATCGCTTGCTGATCGGCTGAGGCGTAATCTGATGGCGTTGGTTATATTCCAGTTGGATGCGTCGCCGTCGCTCGGTTTCGCCAATCGCTTTTTCCATGCTTTCGGTCAGGCGATCGGCATAGAGAATTGCCTGGCCGTTGATGTGGCGAGCCGCACGACCGATCGTTTGAATTAAGCTGCGCTCAGTCCGCAAAAAGCCCTCTTTGTCAGCATCAAGGATTGCGACCAATGAGACTTCAGGTAAATCCAAGCCTTCCCGCAGTAAATTGACGCCAATCAAGACATCAAAATCGCCGTTGCGTAGATCTTGAAGAATTTCAATCCGTTCAATCGAATTGATCTCGGAGTGGAGATAGCGAACTTTAACACCGCGATCGCCCAAGTAATCAGTCAAGTCCTCGGCCATCCGTTTGGTCAGTGTTGTAATCAGAGCCCGCTCTTGACGGCTGACCCGCTGCTGAATTTCTGTGAGTAAATCATCAACTTGGCCTTCTGTGGGTCGGACAAAAACCTCAGGGTCAACCACCCCTGTTGGTCGGATGACTTGTTCGACAATATGGGTTTCCGATTGCCCCACTTCCCAATCGCCGGGCGTGGCTGAGACAAAAATGCACTGCCGCACTTTGTCCCAAAACTCCTCCGACTTCAAAGGGCGGTTATCCGCCGCGCTAGGCAGTCGAAAGCCATGATCAATCAACACTTTTTTGCGGGATTGATCGCCGTTGTACATCCCGCGTAGCTGGGGTACCGTCACGTGGGATTCATCAACCACCAAGAGCCAATCTTTGGGGAAATAGTCGATTAAACATTCCGGCGGTGATCCTGGTTCGCGGCCCGCGAGGTGCCTGGCATAGTTTTCCACGCCGTTGCAATAGCCTACTTCCTGCAGCATTTCGAGGTCATAGCGGGTGCGTTGCTCCAAGCGTTGGGCTTCAACTAGTTTGCCTTCGGCTTGTAAGGTCAGCAGCTGTTGATTGAGCTCCGCTTTAATCTCGGCGATCGCGGTTTCTAGTCGCTCCTCAGGGGTGACAAAGTGGCGGGCCGGATAAATGTTGAGGCGATCGAGGCTTTGGAGAATTTCACCAGTCACGGGATCGATGTAGCGAATGGCATCGATTTCATCGCCAAAGAACTCAACTCGAATAATCCGATCTTCGTAGGCAGGGCCAATTTCCAGAACATCGCCCTTGACCCGAAACCGACCACGACCTGACTCTAGGTCGTTGCGACTGTATTGGACATCGACGAGTTGGCGTAGCACCTCGCGCATATTGACTTCAGCCCCGACTTCTAGGGGGATGGCTGCCTTCAAATATTCACTGGGGATGCCGAGGCCATAGATGCAGCTAATAGAGGCAACAACAATCACATCGCGCCGCTCGAAGAGGTTGCGAGTGGCGGAGTGCCGCAACATATCGATCTCTTCGTTGATCGACGCTGTTTTGGCGATGTAAGTATCGGTGACGGGGATGTAGGCTTCGGGCTGATAGTAGTCGTAATAGCTGATGAAATACTCAACTGCATTATTCGGAAAAAACTCGCGTAGCTCATTACAAAGCTGCGCCGCCAACGTTTTATTGTGAGCGAGAACTAGCGCGGGTCGCCCCACCTGTTCAATCACATTAGCGATCGTAAAAGTCTTGCCAGTTCCGGTTGCACCCAGCAACGTTTGATAGGGAATCCCTGCCTGAACTTTCTGCACCAACTGCGCGATCGCAGTGGGCTGATCTCCCATTGGTTGATAGCGGGCTTGCAGTTGAAAGGGCGTCATGCTGGGGATGTGGCTGCCACTGTTGCTTGAAGATAGCAATCCTGCACCATTCAAGGGCGATCGCCCACGCAGCTGCTCCAGACAGTACCGCTAAAATGCAGGCAGCTCTTTGGAGAGGGTCATGAGCAGCGAACCAGTGGTCTCCATTCGGAACCTTGACCATTTTTATGGCCACGGCTCACTGCAAAAACAGGTCTTGTTCAATGTTGGTTTCGATCTCAATCCTGGCGAGATTGTTCTGCTGACTGGACCCTCCGGCTGTGGCAAAACCACCCTTCTCACGTTAATTGGAGGGTTGCGATCGGTGCAGACCGGCACCCTGACCGTGCTGGGCCAAGAGTTACACGAAGCCAACCAACGCCAACGCGTCGAGGTGCGGCGCAATATCGGCTACATCTTCCAAGCCCATAACCTCCTACGCTTTCTGACAGCGAGCCAGAACGTGCAAATGACGTTAGATTTGCAGGCTGATCTAAAGTGGGACGAACGCATCGCCCGATCGCAGCAAATGCTGACAGCGGTGGGCCTTGGCGATCACCTCGACTACTACCCTGAGAACCTTTCTGGGGGGCAAAAACAGCGTGTGGCGATCGCCCGTGCTTTGGTGGGTCGTCCCAAACTGGTGCTGGCCGATGAACCGACGGCTGCCCTCGATCGCCAATCGGGTCGGGATGTGGTGGACCTGATGCAGCAGCTGGCGAAGGAACAGGGCTGCACGATCCTGCTGGTTACCCACGACAACCGCATCCTCGATATCGCCGATCGCATCTTGGAGATGGAAGATGGCCACCTTGTCAAAGGGGGATTAACCAGCCCTATTCTCCAGAAAGCTTAAATTTTTCGTTGAGTACAGAACAAGCAAGAAGGCGTGGAAGGGGGCACAATATGCCATACGACTTCGCCTTTGCGAGCCGGCTTATTGTTCTAGGAAACAACTGTGTCGATCATCAGCCTCGATACTCGGGTCAAAGTTGGCAACACCGACTATGCGCTCTCAGAGCTGTTCGAACTTGTTGATCAGCAGACCAGTGGCTACAGTACGGCGCTCGAAACACTGAAGAAGGCAGTTGTTGCCGGCGAACTTGCGACGACTCAGCAAGCCCTTCAAACCTGTGCGGCAGCATTGCGGAGTTTAGCCTCCTTGCAAAACACCTTAGAAAAGGTGTTGACCCTCGACTTGGCCGATCCCGCACAGCCCGAACATGTCTTCATCGTCGAAGACTCGCGCGGGGCCACCGAGCTGAAGCTCTACAAGTCGCACTACACGATTGGCAAGGCCGACTCCTGCGATATCCGCCTGCATTCGATCTATGCCTCTCGCCAGCATGCAACCCTCGTTCGCTTCTTGACGGAAAACGGTGAGGTCCGCTATCGCCTGATTGATGGTGACCCTGAAACCGGCCGACGCAGTGCCAATGGCACCTACGTCAATAATCGCAGTGTGACAGAGTGCGACCTCAAACACTATGACCAAATCCTGTTTGGCGCCGATGTGAAGGCGACTTATTTCTATCTCAGTCCACAATTCCGGAGTTTGTCGGGGCTGCAAGATCCAACGGTGAGCTTGTCGCCAGAGGACACAACCGAATTTGAGGCGTGATTGGCTTGCCAAAGCCGCAACCGCTGCAGTCAGCGGCGCTCAGCACGGTGCGACTAGTTGCCAGTGATCTCGACGGAACCCTTACTGCGGGCGATCGCTTTTCACCGGCGCTGATTCAAGCCCTTGAGCAGTTAGCAGCAGCCAAGATTGCAGTGTTGATCACAACAGGGCGATCGGTGGGCTGGGGCATGGCCTTGGCGCAATATCTGCCGGTGGCGGGGGTGATCACAGAGAATGGCGGCGCAATTTGCTGGCCTGAGCAAGCACCGATTATCCTGAGCCCGATCGCGGCGATCGCTGACCATCGCCAGCAGCTACAACACTGTTTTCAGCAGATTCAACAGCATTGGCCGCAGTTACAACCGGCGGCTGATAATGCCTTTCGGCAAACGGACTGGGCTTTTGATGTGGCGGGGCTCAGTCCAGCAGATCTCGATCGGATTGCTGCGATCGCTACTGAGCAAGGGCTGGACTTTGTTTACAGCGCTGTTCAGTGTCACTTGCTGCCACGCGGCCAAAACAAAGCGCGATCGCTCTGGCAAGTGTGTCAGGCTGCTTTTCCTAATCTCACTCCTGACCAAATCGTGACGGTGGGCGATAGCCCCAACGATGCCAGCCTCTTTGCTGAGTTTCCGCTGAGTGTGGGTGTCGCGAATTTAGCGCCATACCTGGATCGTCTGTCCCAGCCACCTCGCTATCTCTGTCAACAGCCTGAAGTGGCAGGCTTTCTGGAACTGGTTGAGGCGCTACTGCGCGCTCGCGCCTAAGTCACAGCACTGCGATCGCCGTATTTCTCCGACCACGCCCGCATCTTGCCAGGATTAAACAGTC
Source organism: Synechococcus elongatus PCC 11801 (assembly GCF_003846445.2). NCBI lineage: Bacteria > Bacillati > Cyanobacteriota > Cyanophyceae > Synechococcales > Synechococcaceae > Synechococcus > Synechococcus elongatus. The sequence goes on from NZ_CP030139.2 coordinate 2,380,843, forward strand.
CCTGCGGGTCGATCTGCTCTTTGAAAGTCAGTTGCTGAACATCGATTTGCTTCATGCCACCGTCTTCAAGACAGTAGGTGTGCGGATCAAAGAGAATCGCGCCGGCAGCGGTCAACTGATCAGTGAGTTGTTGCAAGCGATCGCGACCTTCAAAACGTACCAGCGGCAGTGCTGCAACTCGGACTTGACCATGGCTGCGCAACAGTTCCAGATGCCAGAGCACACTGTCACCCCAACGAGACTGAAACGCATCAATCAGAGCCGCTTCTTGTCCCAAGGGCAGCAGCATTTGCAGGTAAGTCCAAGCTGGATCAGCGCTGCGGGCATGGAGGGTGGTGTGATTCCAGCTCTGCTCAATCAAGGTGGTGAGCGGTTGATCCTGCGGCGATCGCTGCCAACTGATCCGTCCGCCGATTTCCGAGGCGATCGCCGTTGCTACCTCCAGACTTGACTCCGACAGCAACAGCAGAACGGCGGTTTCCCCAGCGTGACAAGCATCTTTGATTGCTTTGCAAAAACTAGGAATCGGGTTGGCAAGAACACAGACCATCTTCTTGATCAGGCCATCCGCCTCGGCGATCGCTTGGGCAAAACTCAGAGCCCCTGACCAGCTTGGGAAATTGACCATGCATTCCTGCCAGTCATAGGCCGGAGCAAGGGGAATCTCCAGCTCGGTGATCAGGCCAGTGCAGCCGTAGGCATGGTTGATCGCTTGGGCTGCTTCACCTTGCAGTTCGACAAAACGCGGCTCTGCTTCCAAGGTCAGCACTTGTGCACCCAGCAGATTGCCGCGATCGCGTAGTTGTCCATAGGTAATGGATCCAATACCGCCGCTACCGCCCGCAAAGAAACCACCGATTGTCGCCGTCCGGTAAGTCGACGGTGCCCAGCGTAGCTCCCAGCCACTCGGGCGAATCGCCCGATCGATTGCAGCGAGCTTTGCACCGGCTTGAACTCGCAACCGTGAACCACGCTGCCAAACAATCTGATCAAAGGCTGTCAGATCGACTAAAATCCCGCCCTGCAGCGGTGTGCATTGACCGTAGTTACCCGTCGCTGCCCCGCGCACCGTCAAAGGAATTTGCTCTTGCACACAGACGCGCGCGATCGCCAGTAAATCGGCTTTAGTGTGGGGATAGAGCACGCGATCGGCGGCGCGATCTTGCAATTGCGGCCAGAGGATCGGGCTGAAGTGGGCATAGTCCAGCGAAAGCCGCTGACAGGTTGCGCGATCTCGATCGCTCTCAATGCCTGCGAGAGCGTGATCTACCGCTGTCCAATCCACCATGGCTAGTGCCGCATCAGAACTGCATCTAACTCAGCATAGTCAGGTAATTTAGGGGCGATCGCACGGCCATTGCGGACAATCAGGCGATCGCTTTGGGGACGGGCCAGCAGTTCTGTGAAAGAGCGGGCGTTGAAAATCACGAAATCAGCACGAGCCCCGATTGCAACTCGTCCTTGATCAACCAGTCCCATCCAGTCGGCGGGTGTGCAAGTGACGGCAGCGGGCCAAGGCAGCCAAGGGTGGTCGAGCTGGCCAATGCGCACCGACTCGCGGAAGACTTCAACCATGTCCAAATCGCCATAGGCATAGAAGGGATCACGGGTGTTGTCACTGGATAAACACAGCGGAATCCCTGCAGTGCGAATTTCCTGAACAGGTGCAATGCCCCGTAGTCGAGGAGTTCGTCCTGTTTGCCGATCCTGCAGGTACGAATTGCAGAGTGGCAGCGAGACAATGCCTAAACCCGCCGCTTGTACAGCTTGTAACTGAGTTGGTAGTTCAGCCTCGGGTTGCACCGACAAGCTACAGCAATGGCCGCAGAGCACTTTGCCGGTAAAGCCTTTGCGTTGAACCGCTGCTGCAACCTGCTGCAACGTGCGATCGCTGGGCTCAAGGCTTTCATCCACGTGTAAGTCTAGATCGAGCTGGCGATCGCGAGCCAAATCCAACAAGCGATCGAGCTGTTCATCCAATTCAGGTGATGGGAAAGTTACCCCCCCAAGCAGGCAACCTGCTTCAGTAACCAAATCGGCTAACCGCTCACCTGCTGCGCCCTGATAGTGATCAAGCGAAACCAATGAAGCAGCTTGCAGGGTGAGGCGATCGCTCCAGCGCTGCCGCAATTCTTGAAAGACGGCGAAGCCCCGCGCGGCCAACTCGCCAGCAGAATCCAAATGCGTCCGCAGCGCCACCGTACCGTGGGCATAGGCACAGCGCAGACTGAAATCCATACGTGCCAAGAGTTCGTCTGGCGTCCAATGCTGACTGGAATCTGCGATCGCGGTTGCCAAGGCACCCTCAAAACTGCCGTCAGGATTGGGACTGCGGAGCCAAATATGTCCCTTATCCAAATGGGTATGGATATCGATGAAACCTGGCCAGAGTTGCCGACCTTGTAAGTCGAGACTCAGAGCATCACTTGGGCTGGAACTAGTCGGTGCGATCGCGGTAATTCGACCGGCTTCAATGCTCAAATCGAGCAGAAAACTGCCTTCTGGATCAGGCCGCCCAAGTCCGTCACAGTTGTCTAAGACTGCTTGCGGAACTCGTGCTTGGCGCAGGCAATAGCGATCGCTCTCAGGAAATGCAAGAGAAAGCGTCAAGTTGGTCGAGCCCCAGCAATCCGGAGCTAGCCTAGCAAGCCTCAGGACAAAGCGGTTGCTGACTTAAGACCCGCAGTTTTTGCAAGGCCCGCGCTTCCACTTGGCGAATCCGTTCCCGAGAAACATTGAGCCGCCGCCCAATCTCAGCCAACGTATGTTGCTCGCCGTCATGCAGACCAAAACGCAGTTGCAACACTTGCTGCTCCCGTTCGGTCAGGTGCGCCAACCAAGTCGAGATTTGCTCGTGCTGGATGTGGCGATCCATGGCATCCATCGGCTCTAAGCTCTTGGGATCTGGAATCAAGTCACCCAAGAAGCTGCGCCCATCATCACCCCGGGCTTGGGCATCGAGACTCGTGCAAGGCGTAGATTGGCTGAGCAGCATTTCCACATCCTGCAGCGGCAGTTTTAAAGCCTCAGCAATTTCCGCCCGACTCGGTAGCCGCCGCAGTTGATGGGTCAGCTCCCGCGTCATTTTTTTGATGCGGCTAATCTTTTCGCTCACGTGGATGGGCAGACGGATTGTACGGGCATGATTATCAATTGCCCGCGTCATGCTCTGGCGAATCCACCAATAGGCGTAAGTCGAAAATTTATAACCTAAGGCTGGGTCGAATTTCTCAACAGCGCGCTCCAAACCGAGCGACCCTTCCTGAATCAGATCGAGGAGTTCTAAACCTTGGTTCTGATATTTCTTGGCAACGCTAACCACCAACCGAAGGTTGGCTTTGAGCATTTTTGCCTTGGCTCTTTGGCCTGCTTTTAGAACGGCTTGATTCTCGGGATTGCTCTCGGAGTCTGGGTTTTCCAGCAAGGTCATCATCAGTTGAACCTTGCGAGAAAGTTCGACTTCTTCCTCGGCAGTGAGCAGCGGAATTCTACCAATTGAACTGAGATACCAGCTGACATGATCACTGGTGTGTCGCTCAACCGCTGCGTTCAGGTTTCGGCGTTCCTGTCCGTTCATGGCTGCTCGCTGAGATTTGCGGAGACTATAGCACCGATCGCTGAAAGGACAACAGCGATTTTTCTAAAGTTTCTCTAAAAGGAGAAAATTCAGGTTTTTTGCTTCAAAGAACTGTTAAGTAGACGACAGTCTTTGTTGCATTTAGTAGTTTGGGATACTAAACAAGAAAACCCCCGGTCATTGGACTTCGAGGGCTTGCTGCGATCGCCAGTTTTACGGATGGTCTCAGGTTGAAGAGAGCAATGCTTCAGCACGGGCTTGAAAATTCTCAGCCTGTAGCGCTTGCACGGCTTGTTCAGGATCATCGACGCGGAATTGAGCCCCCAAGCGAACAAAGTAGCGATCGCTGCCTGCTTGGATCACGGCAACGACAGGCACTTTCGAGCGCTCCTCCTCTCGCTTTTGCTGCAAGAGCAGCTCTTTGAGGCGTTGCTGCTGGACGATATCGCTGGCTTGATCGGCGCTGAGTTCAACGAGCACCAGGCGTACATGGTCGATCGGCTCCGCATCTTCAACGATGAATTGCACCTGATCGTCGCGGCGATCGACTTTGCCCCAGAGCATCAACCGCGCATCAGCCTCGATGTAGTGGCCGATCTGCTCGTAGCTACGCGGGAAGACAACGGCTTCGGTGCTGCCGCTCAAATCTTCGATCCGCAGAATTGCCATGCGATCGCCCTTTTTGGTGACGACGGGTTTGACTTCTGTTAGCAGGGCGATCGTGCTGATCAAGCCGCGATCGCTGTAGTCCTCCAAGTCGCTAATGCTGGCTGGGGCGAGAAGTCTTGCCGGTTCTTGAACCACCTTGAGTGGGTGATCAGAGAGATAGAAACCAAGCAGCTCTTTTTCCAGCTTGAGTTTTTCGTCCGGGCTGTAGTCTGGTGTGGCAGCAGCACGCGGCGCTGTATCGAGTGGGCTACTGTTGCTCTCACTGCCGCCAAACATGTCGAAGAGGTTGCCCTGACCACTGGCTCGATCTTTGGCGCGACTGTTGGCCCAATCAATGACCAACGGCAGATCGGCGACCAGTTGCTGACGGTTGCCTCCAGCTTCCAGCACATCTAGCGCGCCAGCATGGATCAGGGATTCCAACGCTCGCCGGTTGATTGAACCGGTATCCACGCGATCGCAGAGATCTGCCAGTGATTGGAAAGGACCACCGGCTTCTCGGGCCGCCAAAATCGACTCGATCGCACCTAACCCCAGGTTGCGAATCGCCGACAGCCCAAACAGAATGCGATCGCCAACCGGCGTAAAGTCCACCCCAGAGGCATTGATGTTGGGGGGCAGGACTTCAATGCCCATCGCAGCACAGTTGGCAATGTACTTCTGCACTTTCTCTGCGTTGCCGCTGTTAACCGTCAGCAGCGCAGCCATGTACTCAACAGGGAAGTTGGCCTTGAGATAGGCCGTCTGGAAGGTGACGTAGCCGTAGGCGGTCGAGTGGCTTTTGTTGAAGCAGTTGGAGGCCACCAGACCATTGGCCAGCACAAAATTGTGCACGGTTGCCACGCCAATGTCGTAGACGGGCTGCACACCCAAGGAACGCCGCCGAACAATCTTGACCACAGGCTGCTGACTCAATCCATTGCGTCGATCGTGCCACACCGGTCTACTGGCAAGTGCGGCTTGCTGTTATCGAACACAAGTACGGCGGCAATGAAGTGTCGGCTAGACCTTTGCTCGCCGCTCAGCTAATTGCAACAGCATGGCTTCATGGCGATCGCGGGTGATCGGATAGCCTTTGGCGCAGAGTAATCCCAGAATCAGGCAGATAGTAGGAAATGGAGCGATCGCAATGCGAATTGCCCAGAGGGCACTATCTGGTTGAACAACGGTTGAATCTCCAGGAATTAAACCGGCCCACGACAGCGCTTGCCCCACCACAAATAAGCCCAAGGCCAGCGCCAGTTTCTGCAAAAAGACCATGAAGCCGTAGTAAATTCCCTCGCGGCGTTGGCCGGTCTGTAGCTCATCCCATTCGATCACATCCGGCAGCATCGACCAAGGAATCAGGTAGGCAACAGAAACGCCACAACCTGCCAAGATTGCCATGACATACATCAGGCCAACTTGGTTGGGTTGCAGGACAAACAAGCCGACTTGAGCAATCAACCACAGACCCGTACCCCAGTAGTAAACCGCCTGTTTGCCAATACGATTGCTGAGCCAACTCCAGCCAAACAGTGTTAGGAGTGCTGTGCCTTGAACCGCCAGCATGACCGAAGTCAGATCAGTATCTGGTAGTCGCATCCAGTAGCGGACAAAGTAGGGAATGACTGATGCAGTTGCCTGTACCGCCAGCCAAGAGCAGAGATATAGGCCAATCACAAACAAGAAGGGTTTGTTGCCTTTGACAACCTGCAATTCTTCAGCAATTGATTGGCGCGGCGGTAGTGTGGTTTCGACTAATGGCCGCATGAACTGATAGCGGCGACGGGTGCCCCAAACACAGATAAAAACAGGGAGGACTGATGCGATCGCTGCGATCGCCCCTAGCCATTGGTACTGCTCCTGAGGATTGGGAATGAGGCTAAAAATCGCTTGGGCAAGCAAGAGCGAGAGGATACTGCCGCCAATTGAAAAGCTAAAGCGAAAGCTGTTGAGCTTGGTGCGATCGTCGTAGTCTTGGGTCAGCTCCGGCGTTAGGGCGGTGTAGGGCAAGTTGACCGCTGTGTAGAAGCTGTTAAACAGCAGCGCAACGACGACATAGAAAATAAACAGCCACGTCGGATTCTGAGTCGGAACAATCCACTGCAAATAGAACGTCAGCCCAAGGGGAATCGCCGCCCAGAGCATCCAAGGGTAGCGGCGGCCCCAGTTACGACTGTTAGTGCGATCGCTCAGCCAACCAATCAAGGGGTCGTTAACGGCATCCCAAACCTTGCCAATCATCAGGATGCTGCCCGCCCAAGCGGCATCCAAACCGGCCACTGTTGTTAGGAAAAAGAGCAGGAAGAACACCTGCAAATTCGCCATGACCGCTGTGCCAAAGTCACCCACTCCGAAGCTGAGTTTGGTGCGCAGGTCGAGTTGAGGAATCATGAAGGGTCGCAGCGAATTTCTAACAGGGTGCCATCAGGGTCGTAAAAATAGACACCGCGACCGGTCGGACGGCTGACTGGCCCTTGGGCGATCGCCACATTGTTTTCCTGTAGGACTTGCACCGCCGCATCAAACTGTTCGGGGGCAATGTCGAAGGCCAGATGGGCAAAGCGGGTAAATTCTCGGTTGGGGTCGGGGTCAGGCGGCTGCAGCTCGGGTGCCGCAAATAGATCCAAAATCACGCCATCCGGTAGGCGAAAGTTGGCCACTTGACCGGTTTCAACCAGCGATCGCAGGGTGCTGGGCACCTGATCATCCGTCAGTTCTGCCAGTCCCAAAATCTCGCCGTAAAACTGCCGCGATCGCGCCAAATCCTGTACATGGAGCGCGACGTGGTGGATGCCCCTCAGCCAGCCTTGAGTACGGGCGATCGCCATAGTGCAATCCTCTTGCGGCACAGTTGAAGGCTCTGCGGCCCGCTCAACAGTGTTGTCGCTGCATGATATTGTGAAATCTGCCAGCGGGCTTAGTTTAGTGGTAAAACCTTAGCCTTCCAAGCTAATGATGCGGGTTCGATTCCCGCAGCCCGCTCTCTGAAATTAGTCTTCAAATTCCACCTCCAGCCGGTCCCCCCAGCGCTGTCGTAACGCTTGGCGGATCCGATAGAGTGCTTCAGCTTGCACGGGGGCGAGCTGCTTGGAGAGTTGCACGATCGCTCGCGCTTCTTGCAAGTTGATTTTGCCGTCGCTGAGATAGCTCTGCTCAATCTCTTGGAGAATACGTTGCAGCTCGCTCTCTTGCTCAGCGGTTAGCTCTTGGGTCGTTTCGCGTTCCATCGGTGATTGCAGTCGGTGACACTTTTTATAAAGCCCTAAACAACCGGCGTCATTCGTGGAAAAGAGCTCAGAAAGATGAAATCAGTCTGGAATTGCTTGCTGGAAAATGTCGGTGAATGGCGGGGCAGCTTTGCCAGCCTCAATCTGCAGGGCGAAATTCTGTCTGAACAGCCGACGATCGTCACCCTCACTGCCAGTGATGATCGTCAGCAGGCCAAAATCGTTGTCGACTATCAGCGGGAACCGGAGCGACGAGTCGAGATTCCCTTTGCCAGTGTTAGTCGCGCCTATATCGGCTTTGATGATGGGGCCTTTTCCCAAGGCAGTATGCAGCTTGCACCCTTCGGGGAGTTCGGAGCAGAGCAGGGTCTCCTCGCTGATCAACAACGTCGCCGCCTGGTCTGGCAGTATCGCGATCGCCAGCTCCAAGGAGTGACCCTGATTCGGGAAGCCCAGCCTGGCATTGATGCCTTTCAGCAACCAGCCCTTACCGTTCAAGACTTACTGGGCACTTGGATCGGAGAGGCTGAAACTCGCTATCCCGACTGGCGATCGCCTGATCGGATGACCACCCAACTGCGGTTAGAGCAAAACGGTGACCAGCTCCGTTCTCAGCTCTCGTTTGGCGATCTCACGATTGAATCCCTCGCCCAAATTCAAGGATCGCAACTGGTCTTTACTGGCAAACAACAGGAAGTTACCGTCTGGTTATTACCGGGTGGCGTGAGCTGTGCTTGCCCGACAGAATTGACCCTGCGATCGCCCTTTCAGCTTGAACTGGGTTGGTGGATCAGCCGCGATCGCCGGCTTCGTTTGATGCGCAACTTCGATGCCAGTGGTGCTTGGACGAGTGTGACCCTAGTGACTGAGCAACGGGTTAGCGATTAATGCCTGTGCCTGTCGCTGGTTTAATCGCGAGAATGCCCGTCGGCTGAATGATGCTGTTGGGCACCCAGTAGAACAGCGCTTGGCCGGGAATGCGTTGCTCATCCGGGAGCGCGAGGAAGCCAATGAAGCTACCACCGGCACCACTCTCAGCGGTTGGACCCACGTTTTGCCGCTCGTAGAACTCAATTTGACCGGTCTGGCTGTCGATATAGCCAAAAACTTCCGATTGGCGATCGCCACCCCAATTCAGCAGACCTGCGAACGACAACACCCGTCCTGAAATGGAATAGCCTGTGACCTGCAGCCCCGTCGGATAGTTTTGAGCCTGCGTGGACGCCTCGTAAGTAAAGTTGCCCTGCCAGTTGCGAGGCAGTCGTTCTAGCAATACTTGAGGGGAAGCCCAAGGGGAAAGCTCAGGGGTGACGCGATTGAAAAAAGCATCGCGATTGAAGATGCTTTGAGCCATCGCCGGTAGCGCTCCGGCTGTTACCGTTGCGGCTGTGAGCAGGGCAGACAGAAACAGCGATCGCATAACAACTCGACGAGCTACTACCGTCATTATGACAGGCTGGTCTAGGCAAAAAAAAACCTCGGCAGAACCGAGGTTATCGATACAGAGCTGAGTCGAGGAGGAGAAGGGTCAGTCTCGAAATGCTTGTTCTGAAACGCTGTAAAAGCGCCAGCAGGTCGTCACTGTCTTTCTCTGTAAATTTTTGTAACTCTTTGTCGCAATTTTGTCAATCTCCGCAGCCTCGATTCGGCCCAGCCGAGTCGAGATAATGAAAAGCAGTTGTGCTGATACCAAATTCATGGTCGCGCCCCCCGACACCACCGCCGATGTTTTGACGATCGCCGGCCGGTCTTTTCGATCGCGCCTGATGACGGGGACGGGCAAATACCGCACCTTTGAACAGATGCGTGCCAGCATTGCGGCCAGCGGCTGCGAGATTGTTACTGTTGCAGTGCGGCGGGTTCAAACCAATGCTCCTGGTCATGAAGGCTTAGCCGAGGCTTTGGACTGGCAGAAGATTTGGATGCTGCCCAACACCGCCGGTTGTGCCACCGCGGAAGAAGCAGTTCGGGTAGCGCGCTTGGGTCGTGAAATGGCCAAATTGCTGGGACAAGAAGACAACAACTTCGTCAAACTCGAAGTCATTCCTGACAGCCGCTATCTACTACCTGATCCAATTGGGACGCTGCAAGCTGCTGAGCAATTGGTTAAAGAAGGCTTTGCAGTCTTGCCCTACATCAATGCCGATCCGCTCTTGGCGAAACGCCTTGAGGAAGTAGGGTGCGCCACGGTGATGCCCCTCGGCTCTCCGATTGGTTCCGGTCAAGGCATTCGCAACGAGGCGAACATCCGCATCATCATCGAAAATGCCAAGGTGCCGGTGGTAGTCGATGCGGGTATTGGGACAGCCAGCGAAGCAGCGCAAGCCATGGAACTGGGGGCCGACGCCCTGCTGATCAACACCGCGATCGCGCAAGCTGCTGATCCTACACGGATGGCGAAGGCCATGGCCATGGCAACAACGGCGGGGCGCCTCGCGTTTCAGGCAGGCCGCATTCCTATGCGATCGGAGGCGATCGCCAGCTCTCCCCAAACGGGTTTAGTGGGGCAGTCGCCAGCGACGGTTTAAGTCGAGGGCGATAAGGGTGGGGCGATCGCAGTCACTTAAGGCGATGACAGCATCCTTTGCTACTCTGGGGCACGACAGAGCTGTATTGAGGTTTCGTTCATTCCCATGCCCTACACCACAGAAGAAGGCGGCCGGCTGAATAACTTCGCCAAAGAGCCCAAGATGTACCAGGCAGAAGCCAGCCCTGATCAGGGCAAAAAATGGCTCTGGACGGCGGGTGCAGCCATCCTCCTGATCGTTGGCCTCCTTGTGATTGCAGTGTCGGCCTCGCACTAGTGTCATGGACAACCGCTTCCGGGGATCGCTGTGTGGTAATTTGGCCGTGAGCCTGATTGCCCCGGTCAAACGCGATCTCAGGAGCGGAACTGCGTGAAGATTCTTGTATTGGGTGGCGATGGTTTCTGCGGGTGGCCCTGCGCTCTCAATCTGGCTGCTGCAGGCCATACCGTCACCATTGTGGACAACCTCGTTCGCCGCAAGACGGATGTGGAATTGGGGGTGCAGTCCCTCACGCCGATCGCCACAATCGAACGCCGGTTGCAAGCCTGGCAAGAGACGGGTGGGCAACCCATTGGCTTCGTTAATCTCGATCTGGCTGCCGACTACGATCGCCTCTGCGCGTTGCTGTTAGAGACCCAGCCCGATGCGATCGTTCACTTCGCAGAACAGCGTGCTGCTCCCTACTCGATGAAGAGTGCTTGGCACAAGCGCTTCACGGTTAATAACAACGTCAATGCCACCCACAACCTGCTCTGTGCCTGCGTGGATGTCGGCTTGAAAGCCCACATTGTCCACTTGGGCACCATGGGCGTTTATGGCTATGGCAGCCATCGCGGGGCCACGATTCCTGAAGGCTATCTGGAAGTTGAAGTGATTCAACGGGATGGCCAACGCTTTGAGGAGAAAATTCTTCACCCCGTTGATCCGGGCAGTGTCTATCACATGACCAAGACGCTGGATCAGTTGTTGTTCTACTACTACAACAAGAACGACAACATCCAAGTCACTGACCTTCACCAAGGCATCGTTTGGGGTACCAACACGGATCACTGCAACCTCCATCCTGATCTGACCAACCGGTTTGACTACGACGGTGACTACGGCACGGTTTTGAACCGGTTCTTGATGCAGGCGGCGATCGGTTATCCCTTGACTGTGCACGGGGTTGGCGGTCAGACCCGCGCCTTTATCCATATTCGCGACTCAGTGCGCTGCGTTCAGCTGGCGATCGAAAATCCACCCGCCGCCAATGAAAAGGTCCGTATCTTCAACCAGATGACGGAAACCTATCAAGTCAAAGACTTGGCAGAGAAAGTAGCAGCGCTGACTGGGGCTGAGATTGCTTACCTCCCGAATCCTCGCAAGGAAGCGCCGGAAAACGACCTGATTGTTGATAACCGCTGTCTGCTAGATCTCGGCCTCAATCCGACCACGTTGGACGATGGCCTGATGAGTGAGGTCGTAGAAGTCGCTCAAAAGTTTGCCGATCGCTGCGATCGCGCCAAAATCCCCTGCGTTTCGGCTTGGACCCGCAATCAAGCGGAAACACTCCAGGCTCCTGAAACCGCCCTGCGCTAATTCACGCTCTTTCTATGCGCATTGCTCTCTTTACCGAGACGTTTCTGCCGAAGGTGGATGGCATTGTCACGCGTCTGCGACACACGGTCGACCACCTGCAGCGTCTCGGTCACACCGTCATGGTCTTCTGTCCAGATGGAGGCATCCGGGAGCACAAGGGAGCCCGCGTCTATGGTGTTCAGGGGTTTCCGCTACCGCTCTATCCAGAGCTGAAGCTGGCCTTCCCATTGCCCAAAGTCGGCAAAGCCTTGGAGCGGTTTCGTCCAGATCTGATCCATGTGGTCAATCCGGCAGTGCTAGGACTGGGTGGTATCTACTACGCTAAGGCGCTGAATGTGCCGCTGTTGGCCTCTTACCACACACACCTGCCGAAGTATCTGGAGCACTACGGTTTGGGCGTCTTGGAAGGGGTGCTTTGGGAGTTGCTCAAACTCGCTCATAACCAAGCGGCGATCAACCTTTGTACCTCCACGGCAATGGTGCAAGAACTGACCGAGCACGGCATCGAACACTGCCAGCTCTGGCAGCGAGGGGTTGATACCGAAACGTTCCGACCAGACTTAGCTTCCGCTGCGATGCGCGATCGCCTCAGTGGGGGCAACCCAGAGGCACCGCTGTTGCTCTACGTTGGTCGTCTCTCAGCAGAAAAGCAAATCGATCGCCTGCGGCCAATTTTGGACGCCAATCCAGAAGCTTGCTTGGCCTTGGTGGGCGATGGCCCTTATCGCGCTGAACTGGAGCAATTATTTGCGGGTACCAAAACCCGTTTCATAGGCTATTTGCATGGCGAGCAACTCGGAGCGGCCTATGCATCTGCGGATGCCTTTGTCTTCCCCTCGCGGACTGAAACCCTCGGCCTCGTCTTGCTAGAAGCGATGGCAGCGGGCTGTCCAGTAGTCGCGGCCAATTCCGGCGGGATTCCTGACATCGTCAGCGATGGCGCCAATGGTTTCCTGTTTGATCCAGAGGATGAACAAGGGGCGATCGCTGCAGTTCAGCGGTTGTTGGCCAATCCCATGGAACGCGAAACGCTACGAATGGCAGCTCGCCAAGAGGCTGAGCGTTGGAGTTGGAGTGCTGCTACTCAACAACTCCAAGACTATTACTGCGAAGTCGTGGCGGGTGGTTGCTTGCCCTTAGCCGCCTGAGCACGAAGGGCTTTCTTACGGAAGTAGGCCTCAAACACCTGGCGAACTTTTGGGGCAGCAAGGCTGCCGCCGCCGCCGCCGGAGTTCTCATTGAAAGACACGACAACAATCTCGGGCTTGTCGACTGGGGCATAGCCGCCGTACCAAGTGTGCGATCGCCGCGGGGGATCTTCTGCTGTACCCGTTTTGCCGGCATTGGGTGGCAGGCTAGGTACATTCAGGGCCTTGCCGGTGCCCTCAGTCACAACTGAGACCAATCCATCTTGAATCACCTTCATGGTTGAAGGCTTGAGTTTGAGGTCTTCGCGCCATTCTTTGCTATCGCGATCGTCCTTGAGGAAGTGCGGTTTGACGCGAAAGCCGTTGTTGGCCGGAATCGCAAACATCACTGCGACTTGCAGGGGGGTCTGCAAAAGGAAGCCCTGACCAATCGACATGTTGATCGAGTCGCCCACTGTCCACTCTTCATCAAGGTTTTTGACTTTCCACTCGTTGTCGGGCACAAGGCCACGACTTTCTTCGCTGGCGAGCTCCACCCCCGTGCGTTCACCCATACCAAAACGGCGACACATGGTGGCGATCGCTTCACCCCCAATTCGTTGCGCTACTTGGTAGAAAAAGGTGTCGCTGCTGTAGCGCATTGCCCCGACAAAACTAAGAGGGCCAAACCCAGCGTTATTCCAGTCCCAAAACTGAATGCCACCGACCCGCAAGAAGGGAAAGGTCTGCAGCACGGTGTCAGGCGAGTACTTGCCGGATTCCAAGGCTGCTGCCGTCGTCACGATTTTGAAGGTGCTGGCGGGTGGGAAGGCTTGGAGTGCGCGGTTGACGAAGGGAAACTCTAGCTGTTGCAGCCGATCCCATTCGGCTTGGCTGATTTCGGTGGCAAAGACGTTGGGATCGTAGGTGGGGCGGCTGACCATGGCCAAGATGCTGCCATCCCGAGGATCGATCGCCACGATCGCGCCCATGGTGTCACCGATCGCGGCCTCTGCAGCTTTTTGCAGATCGAGATCGAGGGTGATTTTGACGTCTTGGCCTGCCCTCGCTTTTTTATCACCGAGGATGCGAACCACGTTGCCGAGAGCGTCGACTTCTACTTGCTGACCGCCCCATTCTCCGCGCAGCTGTTTCTCAAAAGCAGCTTCTAGCCCAGCTTGACCAATCACATCGCCGGGTCGATAGCCCTGGCCTTCCCGCCGCTTCAGCTCCTCGTCAGAAATCTCGCCGGTGTACCCCAAAACGTGTGCAGCCACAGAGCCATTGGGGTAGTAGCGCACGCTGTCGTAGTCAATTTCGACACCAATGAAGTCCCGCCGATTTTCTTCAAAGGCAATGACTTGGGGTTGACTGAGGTTCTGCGCCAGTCGCACGCGATAGGCAGCATTCTCTTTCTGGCGATCGATACGGGCTTGGAGGGTGCTTTCCGGCAGATTGAGCAGCTTGGCGAGCCGCTTGCGGGTGTCGGGCCAGCGCTCGTCTTTAATTGCCAGCGGCCAGACGTAGAGCGAGTAGACATGGCGACTACTGGCTAAAACGCGCCCTTCCCGATCGAGGATGCGCCCTCGTTCAGGTAAGCGTGGCAGCAAATGGATGCGATTTTCGTTCGCGAGTTCGCGATTTCGCTCGCCTTGCTGAATTTGCATGTAGGCGAGTCGGCCACCCAACGCCCCAAAGAAGATCGTGGTAATTCCCAGCAAAAGCCAAAGCGACTGGTAGGAACGGCCAACACTGCGGCCTGAGTCGCGATTGCTAAAGGGGGGATTCGCCATAGGAATGCGATCGCCGGTCTAAGGTCAGGATTGCCCAACCAGTCTACGCAAAGGCTGCGCTCCCTGGCTGTGGGCAGTCACCAAACCGCACCACCCTAGCGAATCGACTCCAAGTACTGATCGAGATCTTCGAGCAGGCGACTCAGTTCTACTTCAAGGCTGAGCCGCAGTTCACCCTGCCGTACAGTCAGCAGAACTTTGGCGGCAAAGGGACTCGGCCAAAGATTGGGATTACAGAAGACTTCTAAACTGATATCGCCAACATTCAGCCGTTGATCCGTGCTCGGCTGTGGCGTGGGGCGTTGCCCAGGGCTGAGTGGGGTACTGGCTTGTCGTAGCTGATCAAGCAGCTGCTGCAAAACGGATTTGAGCTGGAGACCAGTCGCCAAACTGAGTGGCAAGCTGAGCGAGCCATTGCTCAGTTGGAGGGTCAGGACAGTCATAGTGACTTTCAGGGCAGGAGTACCGCCAGTCTACTCAGCGTTGGTTCAAAGTCCCGGAGTCTTCCAACCAGCCTTGGAATCGATCGATCGCCCACCAGCGATCGCGGCCTTGCCAATAGCCCACATGGCCGCCGTGGCGCGTGATTTCAAAGTCCAACACAGGATTGCTCAGTGCGATCGCGTCGAGCTCGGGAGCGATCGCGGGATGAAAGAACGGATCGTCTGCAGCGTAAAGGACTAATCCGGGGACTTGAAGATCGGCGAGAAAGGGCAGAGGACTGCTGGCGCGGTAATAGTCGGTGCTATCTCGAAAACCGAGGCGGGGTGCAACAAGATAGTCATCAAAGCTTTGAATGGTGGTGACTTTGGCGATCGCGGCAGGAGCGAGGCTGCCTGGATGGCGATCGGCAATTTCGATAGCTAGATGCCGCAGCTCACGACAGATGCGTTGCTCGATCCAGCGACCGAGTCTTGTACTGCGTAACCATGGCAGCGATCGCTCCGCATCCAGATTGGGACAGAGCGACAGCACCGCTGCTGGAGGACAACCTTCCTGCAGCCCGCGCCAAGCCCCCCAAAGTGCGAGCTGCCCACCCAAGGAGTAGCCGCCGAAAATGTAGGGTTCTGGCAATCCCAACTGCCGAGCTTGAGCGGCTAGCGCCAGAAAATCATCACCTTCCCGTAGTCCATCACTGGTCAGAACGGGCGAAAATTCCAGCGATCGCCCGTGGGCGCGCCAGTCGAACAGTAAAACGGCGAGGCCGGATTGATAAGCAGTCGTTGCCCAGCGTTGCAGAAAACCTTGATTTGTTAGTGATCCTGTGATGCCGTAGGTCGCAATCAATGTGCCACGTGGATTGGGTGGAATCGCGCGTTCTGTCCACAGCGGTACGTCATCCGCACCCAGCAGGCACTGCCCTTGATAGATCGGTTGCGGCTCCGGTAGTTGGCGATCGCTCATCAAGGAAGCTGCGATCGTCATTCGCCAGCCTTGGCGCAACAGACGAGGACAGTCAAAGCGATCAGTAAGGAGCGGCATGGTTAGGAGTACAGGACTGCAACCGCTGCTCTGTGGCGGTCAGGACAGGGGGTATAAGCACTGTGGCACAATGAAAAACGGTCTTTGCTCAGCGTTGCTTTACCCGTGACTGCGACTCTTCCGACTGCGCCCCGCCGCACTGTTTTCCCCTTCACGGCGATCGTCGGCCAGGAGGAGATGAAGTTAGCCCTGTTGCTGAATGTGATCGACCCCAAATTGGGCGGGGTAATGATCATGGGCGATCGCGGCACCGGCAAATCGACGACGATTCGCGCCTTGGCTGATCTGCTGCCTGAAATTGAAGTGGTGGCAGAGGATCCCTACAACAGCCATCCCAGCGATCCAGAGCTGATGAGTAATGAAGTCCGCGATCGCATTGCCCGCGGCGAAACTCCGGCGATCGGCCGCGCCAAAGTACAAATGGTTGACCTGCCCTTGGGGGCGACGGAAGATCGCGTCTGCGGCACGATCGACATTGAAAAAGCGCTGTCAGAAGGCGTCAAAGCGTTTGAACCAGGACTGTTGGCTAAAGCCAATCGCGGCATTCTCTATGTCGACGAAGTTAACCTGCTCGACGACCACTTAGTTGACGTGCTGTTGGACTCGGCGGCTTCCGGTTGGAACACGGTTGAGCGCGAGGGCGTGTCGATTCGCCACCCTGCTCGTTTTGTCCTTGTTGGCTCCGGTAACCCCGAGGAAGGCGAACTGCGACCCCAGCTGCTCGATCGCTTTGGCATGAGCGTCGAAGTTCGTACTGTCAAAGATCCCGAACTGCGGGTACAGGTGGTCGAACAGCGATCGACCTTCGACCAAAATCCTCAATCTTTCCTCGATCGCTACGCGACAGAGCAAGACAGCTTGCAAGCGCGAATCGTTGCAGCGCAAACGCTGTTGCCCAACGTTGAGTTGGACTACGACCTCCGCGTCAAAATTTCCGAGGTCTGTTCCGAGTTGGATATCGATGGTCTGCGCGGCGACATCGTTACCAACCGTGCGGCCAAAGCCCTGACCGCCTTTGAAGGGCGATCGGAAGTCACCCTCGAAGACATTCAGCGGATTGTGGCGCCCTGCCTGCGGCACCGCCTCCGCAAGGATCCGCTGGAGTCGGTGGACTCAGGTGCGAAAGTTGCGAAAGTATTCTGCCGCGTCTTTGGTCTGCCAGAACCGACTGATACCAGCGCGTTCTCGCTGGTTAGCTAGTCACCGATCGCTAACAGCGCTCACAACGCCTTGGAGAATTGGCCTTCGGGGCGTTTTTAATGCAATTTCAGTCAATGAAAAGCCAGCCCCATGATGAAGCTGGCTAAGTCGATTGAGGAATTGCAGAGCTTAGAACTCGCGCACCGAGACGCGATCGCCATCCACTTCACCGACTAGAACCAGATCGGTGAGACCGACAAACAAACCGTTTTCCAACACGCCCGGAATGTTGTTGATGGCTTTCTCTAGTTCGGCGGGATTGTCAATGCGATCAAATTTCACATCCAAGACCAGATTGCCTTGGTCGGTCACGACTGGGCCAGCTTTTTTAACGGCCATACGGAGCGTCGGTTGCCCACCTAATTTTTCCAGTGCTTTGCCGACTTGAATATAGGCTTCTGGCAGCACTTCCACTGGTAACAGGAAGGTCGTGCCCAGTGCTTCCACCAGCTTGCTGCTATCGACGACAACAATGAATTGTTCTGCGCGGGCATCCACCAACTTTTCACGGGTGTGGCAAGCACCGCCGCCTTTGATCAAGTTGCGCTGCGGATCGACTTCATCGGCACCATCGATCGCAATATCAATGCGATCGACTTCGTTCAGCGTCGTCAGGGGAATGCCATACTCATTCGCCAAGACTGAGGACTGGAAAGAAGTCGGCACCGCTTGAATGTTGGTCAGCTCGCCACTACGGACGCGATCGCCCAAGTACTGAATCATTAGCGCTGCTGTAGAGCCTGATCCCAACCCGACCACCATGCCGGATTGCACCCGACTCGCGGCTGCTTTCGCGACTTCATGCTTCATGCGGGTGACTGGATCCATAACAGGCTTTAAGGCATTCAACAACATCGGATCAGTATACGAGCCTGCCTGCCGTAACTAAAAAAGGGGCTGAATTCAGCCCCCTTCAAGAATCAGTCTTATTAGACGACACGATCGCGTTTTAACCGGCTTGCTGCAGTTCGCCAGTCCGCACAGCAATCTGTTGGCGGTTGCCGTCGCGAATCAAACTCAGATTGAGTGACTGACCGACTTGGCTGGCTTCAACACGACGCTGGAACTGATCAGCAGTGGTGACTGGTTGGCCATCAATCGCTACCACGACATCACCGCGCCGTAGTCCCGCGGCTGCCGCTGGTGCATTGCGCTGCACTCCCATGATCAAGACGCCTTGTACTTCCGGCAGACGCACTGTCGAGTTGGGGTCGCGGTTATTATCCCGTGCCATTTGCGGCGTCAGCGATAGCAGTTGAACACCAAGGTAGGAGTGTGAGACTTTGCCGTTTTTCAGTAGCTGCGCCTCGATCTCTTTAGCCGTATTGACCGGAATTGCAAAGCCAATGCCTGCGCCCGGTGCTTGGCGAATGGCGGTGTTGATCCCAATGACTTCGCCCCGGCTATTAACCAATGGGCCACCGGAATTGCCGGGGTTGATTGCCGCATCCGTTTGGATAAAGTCGAGCCGTTTGTCGGGGATACCAACCGCGCTACTCCGGCGACCCAAGCTGCTAACAATGCCGAGGGTCACGGTGTTGTCGAGACCAAGCGGATTACCGATCGCGATCGCCCAGTCTCCTACTTCCACACTGCTGGAATTCCCGATCCGAGCGGTGGGCAGCCGTTCGCCTTTGGTGTCGACTTCCACCAAGGCCAAGTCGGTGACGGAGTCTGCACCCCGTACCCGTCCCGTAAACTCCCGACCATCCCGCATCGTCACTCGTACTTGATCTGCGTTGGCGACCACATGGGCATTGGTCATGATCAAGCCATTGCCATCGACAATAAAGCCGGAACCTTGGCCGCGCTGAACTTCTTGGCGAGCCGGCGGGTTGACGTTGCCGAAGAAGTCAGACCCAAAGAACTCACGGAAGAAAGGGTCATCGAACATCGGTGCAGCTCGGCGCGTCACTGTCCGCTCGGTATCAATCCGGACGACAGCAGGGCCAATCTGACGGACAGCTGCCGCCACAAAACTATTGGTGCCACTGCTCGGTGGGGTGTCAGCTGTGGGGTTAGCCTGCGCGACTTCGACGGGAGCAGCCTGAGCCAAAGAAGGGCGCGCTTGCAATCCGCCCAAAGTCACTAATACGCCCAAGCTAATAGCCAAGGTATGACTTAAAACAGTCCGGACTGAAAACCGGCGCTGACCCGAACGACGATGATGACGCATGACACCTCCGAGATCCACGAACGCTCATTCGGTAGCGAACTGACGCTAGCGATCGCTACCCATCCTAAGCAATGGCTGATAAATACGATGGACGGCACGAGTTGAGTGCTGGTTCCAAGAGTGACCTATTGGTTAAGAGCAAGAGCCGATGACGCCGGAACCCAGTGAATCTGCGATCGCCAAGATCCATCAGCCTCGAGTTCCAGCGATCGCCAGCCAGCCGGCAATTCTGCCTGATCAAATTGCATAGCAGTGGCTGGGCAACCCAAAAATGTCGTGGAACCACGGCTCTGGATAAAGGCTTGGTGAGCATGCCCGGATAGGACGAGGCGTACTTGCCTATGGCGAGCAATCAGATTGAGGAACTCTGGTCCATCTTGCAGTCCGATCGCATCCATTTTGGCGACACCAGTTGGGACTGGCGGATGATGCAGTACTAGCAAGGTCGGTATTGACTCTTCTCCTAAGCGCCGATCTAACCAATCAAGCTGCTCTGCACCTAACCACCCATCAACTCGTTTGGGCTGGTATGAGTCCAGCGCGATGATTCGCCAGCCTCGGACGGTATAGACAGACTCATTGATAAAAGGCGTTCGCCCACAAATTTCAGCTAAGCATTGAGGCTGGTCATGATTGCCCGCGATCGCTATGGCCAGACAACCCAGTTCTTCAACCCAATCCCGTAACCGCTCATAGCTAGCGGGGCTGCCATCTTCGCTTAAGTCGCCACTCAGTAATAAAAGGTCGGGCGATCGCTCTTTCAAAGCACCAAAAACCCCTGCCGCTCTGGCTGTGGTCACGCAATCTCGCAGGGCAGCCTCAGGATCAGCCAACAGATGCAGGTCGGTGATTTGTGCGATCGAGATAGCCATGACTAAATGCTGACAGTGAGAAAACCGAGTCTCCGTCTAGTTTTCCCCTGCCCCGAAAAAATCTTTTGGAAAAGGGGTTGACGGTGGGTGGTGGTTTAGGTAGATTAATTAAGCGCCGGTGAGAGCGGAGCGGAAACGCGAAGCGAAAGCGGCGAAAGAACCTAGACAAGAGAATAGTTTAGAAGCCAGTCTTGAGGGACTCGTCAATAAAATGATGAATCCGGTTAACTGGGTTCGGGAAAACTTACGGACTTGGAAGTCTTACGAATGAGTGAGAGTTCAAATTAAGAGTCCAACCAAAATGGAGAGTTTGATCCTGGCTCAGGATGAACGCTGGCGGCGTGCTTAACACATGCAAGTCGAACGAGCTCTTCGGAGCTAGTGGCGGACGGGTGAGTAACGCGTGAGAATCTGCCTACAGGACGGGGACAACAGTTGGAAACGACTGCTAATACCCGATGTGCCGAGAGGTGAAACATTTATGGCCTGTAGATGAGCTCGCGTCTGATTAGCTAGTTGGTGGGGTAAGAGCCTACCAAGGCGACGATCAGTAGCTGGTCTGAGAGGATGATCAGCCACACTGGGACTGAGACACGGCCCAGACTCCTACGGGAGGCAGCAGTGGGGAATTTTCCGCAATGGGCGCAAGCCTGACGGAGCAACGCCGCGTGGGGGAGGAAGGTTTTTGGACTGTAAACCCCTTTTCTCAGGGAAGAAGAAAGTGACGGTACCTGAGGAATAAGCCTCGGCTAATTCCGTGCCAGCAGCCGCGGTAATACGGGAGAGGCAAGCGTTATCCGGAATTATTGGGCGTAAAGCGTCCGCAGGCGGTTAATCAAGTCTGTTGTCAAAGCGTGGGGCTCAACCTCATAAGGGCAATGGAAACTGATTGACTAGAGTATGGTAGGGGTAGCGGGAATTCCAGGTGTAGCGGTGAAATGCGTAGATATCTGGAAGAACACCAGCGGCGAAAGCGCGCTACTGGGCCATAACTGACGCTCATGGACGAAAGCTAGGGGAGCGAAAGGGATTAGATACCCCTGTAGTCCTAGCCGTAAACGATGAACACTAGGTGTTGCGTGAATCGACCCGCGCAGTGCCGTAGCCAACGCGTTAAGTGTTCCGCCTGGGGAGTACGCACGCAAGTGTGAAACTCAAAGGAATTGACGGGGGCCCGCACAAGCGGTGGAGTATGTGGTTTAATTCGATGCAACGCGAAGAACCTTACCAGGGTTTGACATCCCCCGAATCTCTTGGAAACGAGAGAGTGCCTTCGGGAGCGGGGAGACAGGTGGTGCATGGCTGTCGTCAGCTCGTGTCGTGAGATGTTGGGTTAAGTCCCGCAACGAGCGCAACCCACGTTTTTAGTTGCCATCATTCAGTTGGGCACTCTAGAGAAACTGCCGGTGACAAACCGGAGGAAGGTGTGGACGACGTCAAGTCA